>NZ_JBQYLH010000009.1:49911-172570 GCF_052677165.1 Sunxiuqinia sp. sy24 | reverse complement strand
ATAGCTACAAATTTAAAAAGGCACATACATCTAACACTAAATAAACGGCATTAAAAAGTCCGTTTATTCTTAACGTTAGGCAACATAAACGACACGATACCAAGATGACAAAATGAGCAAATTTAGATTGAATGACATAGTAATTGATGACAAAGCTATTCAGACTGATAGAATTAAACTTGTCAATGGGCATGATTTATCATCAGGAAACTACATCTCATTGATAGTTGGTAACAATGGTACAGGGAAAAGTAGAGTATTGAGTAATATTGCAAGGTACTTTGTTGATGCGTTGAAACATAGACCGAAACCTCTTTTTGGCTCGGATTTTACCTACAATCAACTTCCAAGTAAAGTAATTGCTGTTACTAATAGCATATCGGACAAATTTCCAGTAGATGATAGTTTTCGACCTTCAAAAAATAAAAATGATGATACATTCTATCGTGACTTTAAGTATAATTATTTAGGTACTCGAAATCGTGTTAATAGTTTTTCAAATAAAGCTCTAATGAATAGGGCGTTGGATATAATATTTGAAAATTATTCAGAACTAGATATATCAAGGAATTATAGACATGTTTTTGATTATTTAGATTATGAACCCATTTTGAAATTGGAATACAAAATCAGCTCAAAGATATATCGCTATGCAGGAGAAAAAATTTCACCTCAAGACTTATTCAATTTCATTGACAATAGTAGCGCAAGCGACAGATTTAGAAGGTATTCAATGTCTCGATATAAAGATATTGTAAATAACAAAATTGATGAACTTTGCGATTTTTTGAATGCATATCGGTATAGGGATAATGAGATATTAATAAATTTCTCAGAGAAAAATATTTCTCGTCTCGCACATGATAAAACGAAATATATTGATAATGTAGAATCGTATAACCTTATAGGAATTCTACGCCAATTAGATTTAGTTAGAGATATTGAAATTAAAGTTTATAAAAAAGGTGGATTTGAGTTTAATTTTAGAGAATCAAGTTCGGGTGAAGCAAACATACTATCAACCCTAATAGCACTAATACCACTAATTCAAGATAACAGTTTAATTCTAATTGATGAACCAGAAATTAGTTTACATCCTCTTTGGCAATCTCAATATATAAATTTACTAAATAAGATTTTTTCAAATAATTATGGTTGCCATATTATAATAGCTTCACATTCACATTTCCTTGTGACAGACTTACATCCTGAAAATTCTTCGGTTATTACATTAAAGTATAAAAAAGGAATAATTGAATCGGAATTGATTTCTGATTCAACATTTGGATTGTCAGCAGAAGATGTGCTATTAAATGTTTTTGGTCTACCATCAACCAGAAACTTTTATTTATCTCAAATTGTTTCTGAATCTCTTGAATTATTGGCTGATAATAATCGTTCTTCGACAAAATTAAATAAATTGAGAAATCAATTGTCTTCATATTACCCTCTTATGAAAGAAAATGACCCATTAAAAAAAGTTGTATCATTAATTTTAGAGGAGAATTTGAATGAGTAACATTATTAATAATCCATACATTTTTACCTCGGATGAGCTTGAGATAATTAATGATAATTTTACCTCTTACAAAGATTGGTCGAAAACCGTTTTTGACACACTTAAGGCAAACTTAATCGAACATTTACGAAAGGAACAAGATAATAAATGTTGTTACTGTAAGAATGAGCTTGGTTATGACATTAAATCAGTTGATATAGAACATATAATACCGAAATCAGAATATAGTGACTTCACTTTCTGTAATTTAAATTTGGCATTGAGTTGTCCAGGTTGTAATACAAAGAAAAGCACAAAACCTGTACTAAATAAAAAGATAAAGAAATATCCTAGCAACGGAAATCCTTTTTTAATTGTACATGCGCATTTTGACGAATATGATAAACATATAATAAATAAGGAAGAATGTATTTATATTGCTCGAACAGCTAAAGGTAGCGATACAATCAAGTTTTGTGAGTTGTTCAGATTTCTAGAGATTCTCGAAAAGTCGAAAAAGAAGATAACTGAAAAGTCTGTTATATCTAAACTTGTTGAAGAAATACGGACAGGGGATTCTGATAAAATAAATGAACTGAAAGAACTATTAAATAACTAATAACGTTGCCTAATCGAGTGGGAAGCCGCTAGGCTAAAAGCCTAGCGGAGAACCCCTCACACCACCCAGCGTACGGGTCTCGTACTGGGCGGTTCGTTAAGTCATAGGAAACAAAACCGTACTTGGTTTAACTTGATTGTAGAGTTCCTGTAAAGGAATGTAACCACGCGTTTTCAGTCGATCAATTGTAATTGTAGTCCCCAAAATCGGGCTTTGAGCAATACGCCAACCACCCATTCTCGACCGGCTCCATTGATAGGCTTGTCCCTGTTCAACCCCCAAACGAATCAGGTTTTTCCTTTTCCGTTCCGGTTTTTTCCAGTGGTGCCAGATGCAGTAACGGAGTCGGTTCCGTAACCACCCGTCCAGTTCAACGAGTTTGTTCTGGATGCTTGCCATACGGAAAGCATTAATCCAGCCCCGTTGCACTTCGCCCATTTTTTCGATACGTTCATCAAAACTCATGGGAGTGGTTTTTCGGGTGATGGTTTTTAGCTTTTGCTTCAAGTTGCGCCAACTCTTTTCCGAAACGACCAATTGATATTTGCCGCGTTCTCCTTTCTTGTAGGTTGGCACAAAACCAAATCCTAAACAGGTAAAATGTACCGGTCGGCGAATGCCGCTTTTCTCCCGGTTGATAGTCAACTTCAACTTCTTCTTAAGAAACTTAAAAATGTTGTTGCCTACCTTTCGGGCTGTAGCTTTCGTTTTAACGTAAGTGCTAAAATCATCGGCATAGCGGACAAAACGCAAACCCTGCCGTTCCAATTCCCTGTCCAGTTCATGCAACATGATGTTGGACAGTAAGGGGCTCAGAGGACTTCCCTGCGGTACGCCCTTCCGGCGCTTGACCAGCTTCCCGTTTATTTGTATCGGGGAGCGAAGCCATTTGCGAATAAGGCGTAGGGTTTCGCAGCATTTGATCTTGCGGTAAAGCAGTTGTAATAAATAGCAGTGGTCTACCTCATCGAAAAAGGTCTTCAGATCAATATCGACGATATACTGATAGCCCTTGTTGATGTAGCCCTGTGCTTTTAAAACTGCCTGCCCAACGCTTCGCTTAGGGCGGAATCCAAAACTGGAATCCGAGAACTCATATTCGAACCGTGCCGTGATAACGTGCAAAACCGCCTGTTGTAACAAACGATCAGTTACTGTGGGAATACCAAGTAACCTTGTTTTCCCTTCTCCTTTCGGAATCGCTACGCCTAAAATGGGTTGGGGCAAGTATTGACCACTACGAACTTTGGCTGTCAGTTCTCCTTTATCAATTGATAAAAGTTCCGACAGTTTACATACAGGCATGTGGTCAACCCCAGCCGAACCGTGGTTCTTTTGGACTTTGTACATAGCCTGTAACAGGTTTTTTCGCGATAAAATTTGCTCAATCATTTTAGTTTCCATCTTTTGTTTCCCTGTCCCGTCTAAAACAAGGCTAGATTCTGCTCCCGCAGAAAGCTTCCTTGCCGAATTTAGGACAACTTAACGTTCGGCCCTTCAGCTTATCGGTGAGTCCTCCGCCTTTTCTGTGACGGCTCGTTTCCAAAACCTACTATGGCCTCTGCTGACTTCTCATCAGTCCTAAAACCGATGAGACCTCCCCAGGTAAGAGCATCTTCCTTCCTCCAATCGCTGCCTGATCTACTATTTTGGCACTCATTCATTGCTGAATGTTTCGGACGTCACAATGATGTGCTTGCTCATCCCGCCTCATAGCCTCATATCAGATTCCTGTTCGTCAGTACCGGAGTTTGCCGGTTGGCTTCCTTCACTGCTGCAGTTACCCGCAACCAGCTTGCCACTTGCTAACGGTTCGGGGCGTTACCCCCGCCCGTAAGGGACTTTCACCCTATGGAATGAAAACTCAGATTCCACAGGGTAAACCCTCTGGAATAATTTCATGCATCACACTACCATTTAACACTAAAAATTTGTATTTTAAACATTTTTCCAGAGCTTTCAGTAGTGTGTGCACATGCTCATGCTGGGCACACACAATGGCTAATAAAGCATAGGCTTGCCGCAGGCGCAACACAAGCCTACGGCTTCATAGCCTTAACGTTAGCGGGCAGTTTGAAAAATTCAAAACATTGGTTTTTAGACAAAAAAAAGCAACCAAATGAATATTTCTTACATCTAACAAACAGACCTAACTTGAAAGTTTAATACACGGAGAATGAATCGTTTTTATTGAAAAAAAACAATTAAAATCAAACTACAATGAGACACCGATTAAAAATAAAGAATTTCATCTTCGCACTTTTTGTCCTAAGTTTTGTGAGCTGTGACAAAGACGAAGAACTTTCCTTTTCAGACTTAAAAGGTGTATACAATGGAACTTTTACCGTGGAATATTCCGAAGACCCAATTTTTTATGACCAAATGGAGCTTTCGAATGAAGTAACCATCGAATTTGAAAATGGAAATTTTTCGTGTTCGAGTGGAGAAAACCACATTCCTGCAGGAGGAAGTGGAAAATATGAGATGAACGACAATAAAATCACTTTTAACGATGAGAATGGATGGTTTGCTGACTTTGACGGCAACTTAGTTTTAGATGGAGAATATGACATAAAGGAAGAGAATTCCAAAATCATAATTTCTGCCCATAAAGGAATTGGATTTTATAAGTATCAATTAAAAAAACAATAAAAACCAAATCGACTATGACACGAAAAATTTTAATCGGATTAGCACTGGTTTTTGCTCTATCCTGCAGTAAGGACAATGACGATGATTCTATAAGACAAGAAAAAGGAAATGTTTGGCTAAGTGGTGGTTTAGCATATTGCGCTGAGCAAATTCATCTTGACAATGGAGACACATTAGTCGTTAATATTGAAGATGTAATATCTTTTACTTCTGGAGATAGAGTTAGAGTAAAGTACAAAGAACTTGGTATAAATGAATCATGTATACCTGGGATTGACTGTGAAATTGTCGACATTGAAAAAATAGAATAAAAACCGACCCGCTAATCGAGTAGACGGCCGGTGAGCTAATAGCCCACCGGAGCGCCTCTCACACCACCGTACGTACGGGTCTCGTATACGGCGGTTCGTTGAGCATCAATACCATGCTCTTTTCACCATGATAGCTATGTCCGAGTTTAGGATATGGCTAGATGAGTAAACTCAAGCTTCCATATCGAATTTAGGACAGCCCAACGTTTAGCCCTTCCCTAACTTGTGAGACCTCTGCAACTAATGCAGCTCGTTACTGCTAGGTACTATGGCTTCTGCTGACTTCCTGACGGAGCTTGCGCTCATCAGGATCTCCCCAGGTAAGAGCATCTTCCCTACCTACCGGCAGGCAGGCTTCACCCAATCGCTGCCTGATCTACTACTTCGGTGCTCATCCCTTGCGGAATGTTTTGGACGTCGCCTCCCAGCAACCTGGCTCCTCCTTAAATTTGTCCACCGGACAAATTCTTAACAGTCGGTCCTGTGCTTGCTTATCCGACCCCATAGCCTCATATCAACCGCTTTGCTCTTCTCTCATCAATGATCCACCGGATCGTTGGTTTTCTACGAAAACTACATTCATTCACTGTTCGTCAGTACCGGGGTTTGTAGTGGTATTTGCTCATTAATCAATCGCAAATAACCTTCACTGCATGGGTCACCCCAAACCAGCTTGCGACTTACTAATGCTTCAAGACGTTACTCCTGCGCATAAGGGACTTTCACCCTATGGAATGAAAACTCAGATTCCACAGGGTAAACCCTCTGGAATAATTTCATGCATCACACTACCATTTAACTCTAAAAATTTGTATTTTAAACATTTCTCCAGAGCTTTCAGTAGTGTGTGCACATGCTCATGCTGGGCACACACACGCGGCATAAAAAATTGCCGGGATAGTAGGTTATTCAACGATTGTAGCACGCTTCAGCTTTTGTGCAATTGGACAGTGAATCGCCCGCAATCGGCAACATTTTCATCCCGCCATCCGTTGTAAGCAAGCAAAAAAATTAATAGAAAATGAAATTTTACAAAATAGCATCTTACTTATGTACCTTTTCATATATTCTTCTTGGACTTTTAACAATTGGAAGTATAATAAATGGCACTATAGGATTATACATCAACCTAATTATGGGAGTTCTTTTTACTACTATAGGCTATTATTTATATGCAAAAGCAAAAAGTACAATAAAATTGATAGACAACATAAAAAAATTGAATAATGAAAAGCAAGTAACTTTAAATTCTATTGCTCAATTTCTGCTTTTTGAAAAATTATTTATTGTTATAAGCCTTTTGTTCGGAATTATCTTGCTATCAGCAGTTATTTCAAGAGTGTTTGGGGAAAACCTTCCAGTTTTCGGATAGGTATAAAGTGATACATAAATGAAATTAGAAAATACTGATGAAAGGAAAAAAGCCAGCTTACAATCGAGTAGACGGCTGACGAACTAATAGTCCGCCGGTGCACCTCTCCCACCACCGTAGGTACCCGGCTATTGACCGAACGAACCGAAGTCATCCGATCAATAAAGCACCATCCGGTGAGTAAAAAATACAAGAGATACGCGTTGACAGGCAAAAGAAGTTATCGGTCTGTTGTCCGGATTATTCTTCCAGGTATTTGGGGGGCAGCTCCTTGTTCGTTTTCGATCCGAGTTCGCGGAGTTTCTCTGCCGAACGAATCAGGTTGCCACGGCCGTCATTCAGCTTGTTCATGGCCAGGTCGTAGTTTTTGCGCGTTTGCTCAATGTTGGTGCCTACTTTCTCGAGGTCAGCTACAAAATTGACGAACTTGTCGTACAAAGCGCCTCCCTGACGGGCAATCTCCAGGGCATTGCGGGTTTGGTTTTCCTGTTGCCAGATAGAAGCAATGGTGCGCAAGGTAGCCAACAAAGTGGAAGGACTCACAATCACCACTTTATGATCCCAGGCATACGAAAACAGATCCTGATCGGCCTGAACGGCTACACTAAACGACGATTCAATGGGCACAAACAACAGCACGAAATCGGGGCTATTCATACCTTGTGCCGTTTGGTAATGCTTGTCGCTAAGCAGCTTGATATGGGTTTTCACACTTAGCAAATGATCTTTAATGTGCTTCTGCCGATCGGGTTCATCCTCGGCACCAACCAGCCGTTCGTATGCGACCAACGATACTTTAGAATCGACCACAAGGTGTTTCTGATCGGGCAGGTGAATAACCACATCAGGTTGCAGGCGCGAGCCATTTTCACCCGACACACTGAACTGCTTTTCGTACTCCCGACCTTCGGTTAATCCCGAGCGTTCCAGAATCCGCTCCAAAATAACTTCCCCCCAGTTCCCTTGCTTTTTCACATCACCTTTCAAGGCTTTGGTCAGGTTATTGGCCTCATCGCTAATCTTCAGGTTCAGGTCATGTAGCTTCTTCAGCTCGGCTCTCAAGTCGGTCTGATCTTTTAAGCCTTTTTCATAAGTATCTTCTACTTTCTTCTCGAAAAGCTGGATTTTCTCACGCAAGGGAGTCAGAATTTCACCAATATTCTTTTGATTAGCGAGGGTAAACTCTACGGAATTTTGCTTTAGAATCTTATGTGCGATATTTTCAAATTCAGTTGTAAACCTCTTCTGCAGCTCTTCCATCTCCTGTTTCTGAGTCGCCAATTTTTCGCGTAAGTTAACCCCTTCCACCTCGGCCCGGGTAAGCCGTTGCGCCTGTTGTTCAAGTTCTACCTCTTTCACCTCCAGACGTGCCACCAAGCTTTCTTTAGTCTCTTGAAGATAACTTAACCGTTCGTCCTGCTGAATTTTGTTTTTTTCGTATTCCTGACGAACCAAAAGCCAGGCATTTTCCGAATTCTTCAACTTCAATTTCGACACCAGCAAGGCCACCACAAACCCAATAGCCAGCCCGGCAAGCAGATAGATCATACTCATATTTTCTTATTTTGAAAGCTAAAAGTACAAAGAAGAATGCGAAGACGAAAAGGGAAAATTGCACCAGGCAGGATGCTGGATTCCGGATACTTGATTCTTGATGTTTTGGATACTAACAACTCGCATCCCGATGCTACAATCTGAGCCTTGCATTTTGAAACATTAGTCGTATTTTAACGCTCCAAAAATAAATATTCTGCTCGATGGATGTAAAGATTGATGCCAGCTGGAGAAATGTACTGGCCGATGAGTTTAAAAAAGATTATTTCGAAAAGCTTAGCGCCTTTGTGCATGAAGAATACCGATCGCAAAGCATTTATCCGCCCGCTAAGCTTATTTTCAATGCGTTTAACCAGTGTCCTTTCGACCAGTTAAAAGTGGTCATCCTTGGTCAAGATCCCTACCACGGACCAGGGCAAGCTCATGGCCTGTGCTTTTCGGTCAACGATGGAATTCGGGTTCCTCCAAGTCTGCGCAATATTTTTAAAGAACTTCAACAGGATGTTGGCAAGACCATCCCAACAAGTGGCAACTTAACCGACTGGGCCAAACAAGGCGTACTGCTTTTAAATGCCACCTTGACGGTTCGTGCCGGGCAAGCGGCATCGCATCAAAAAAAGGGCTGGGAGACATTTACCGATGCTGTTATCCAGCAGATCAATGCGCAAAAAGAACATGTCGTCTTTATTTTATGGGGGAATTACGCCATCCAAAAAGGTGAGCTCATTGACCAGAGCAAGCATCTGGTTCTTACCTCAGTGCATCCATCCCCTCTTTCGGCCAGCCGCGGCTATTTTGGCAATAAGCATTTTAGCCAAACAAATGATTTTCTCAAGCAACACAAGCTGGGGCCAGTCAACTGGTAACGATGCCCTACAAGCTGCCCATTCGCTGGGTTGATGGAAAAATACAGAGCATAAAAAAGCTGTCCCAATTCCTTGAGACAGCTTCTATATTTTCATTTTGCTTTCTACCACTTATAAACGATGGAATTAACATTCATTCCAGCTCCAACAGAGCATAAAACAATGTAATCGCCGGGATTGATACTTTGATTTTCCATCTTCCCTTTAACAACCAAATCGAGCAAGGTGGGTACCGTTGCTGTCGATGAATTGCCCAGCTTATTTATGCTCATTGGCATAATCCCTTCCGGAATCGTCTTCTCATTATACAATTTGAAAACTCCTTTGAGAATCGCTTCGTCCATTTTCTCATTGGCCTGATGGATCAGAACCTTTTTTACATCGCTCAAATCCAAACCTGCTTTATCCAAGCTTGCTTTAACAACGCCAGGCACATGGCTCAGCGCGTAAACGTAGAGTTTATGACCTTTCATTTTAATGAACAAGTCATCGCCTTCATAATCCGGATTCAAGGACCCTCCCATCGTCAACAAGGAGGCATACGGAGTAGCATCTGATCGGCTCGAATGCGCCAGGACTCCTGTTGGCTCTTCAGACCAAACCCCCTCAACAACGGTAGCTCCAGCACCATCAGCATAAATCATACTATCACGGTCGTGAGGATCGGAAATGCGTGAAAGCACGTCGGAACCAACAACCACACCACGTTTATAGGTTTCGCTGCGAATATAAGCATCAGCCACAATCATGGACTGAGTCCATCCGGGACAGCCCGAAACGACATCGTGACAAATACAAAAAGGATTTTTCAAGTTCAGTTTTCCTTTAACCTTATTGGCCAAAGAAGGAACAATATCCGAATGAGTTCGTCCGGACTCAACATCTCCGAAGTTGTGGCCAAGGACAATAAAGTCCAAGTCATCCAGCTCAATTCCGGCCGATTCACAGGCATCCTTAATCGCTTCAGCAGCAATATCCGAGTTTACCTGATCATCATTCACCCAGCGGCGTTCCTCGATATTAGTAATCTCATGAAATTTCTCGATGATCTCTTCATTGGTCTTCTCAAAAGGCTTTTCAGAAGAAGGATCATAAAAATTGTACCCTAAAAAATGATCATTTTTTATCACTTGCTCGGGAACACAACTTCCCGTACCAATAATTTTTGTATATAACTTCTTAGCCATAACTATCAATTCATAGGCTTATCGCCCGGACCTTTATAAGTTTTCAATTCAAATTTCTCACCGTCAAAAACACCGTAGGAGAAATGAGTAATCCAATCTCCCAGGTTAATGTAACGGGTATTTTTTTCAAGGGGTAAATCTAGTAACAAATGCCGATGCCCGAAAATAAAATAGTCAACTTCTTCATCTTCAAGGACTGATTTAGCAAAAAGATAAAGTCCTTCTTTGTCTTCTCCCTGAAAAGGGAAAAACAGACCTTTGGACAAGCGACTTTTTTTCGACCAGGCCAGCGCCAGCGAAACACCAAAGTTTGGATGTATCCAACCGAAGAGCCACTGCAAAAACCGATTGGTAAATAGTTTTTTTAATAAGTGATACCCTTTGTCATATGGATCCAGTCCATCACCATGAGCCAGAAAGAATTTTTTCCCGGAAAAGCTTACGCGCATTTCTTCGCGATGCACCTGTACTCCCAGCTCTGACGGCAAATAGTCAAACACCCAAACATCGTGGTTACCGGTAAAAAAATGAACCGGAATACCCGAGTCTGCCAGTTCGGCTATTTTTCCCAGAGCACGGGTAAAACCGCGGGGAACAACGGTTTTATATTCAAACCAGTAATCGAAAATATCACCCATTAAAAATAGAGCGGCTGCATCTTTCTTAATATCATCAAGCCAAGCTACAAAACGTACTTCTCGTTCCCGGTTATTGTTTAAGGCCGGTGCGCCGAGGTGAATATCAGAAATGAAATATATTTTACCTTGGTAATCAGTCAATTTGCTTGTATTTTTAGTCAAAAACCGGACAAAGATACCAGTATAAAATTAAGTTTCACGCTTTCCCTTCTAAAAAAGGAAGCAGGAAAAAATGCGGTATAACTAGTTCAATTCTGCCTTCAGCAAACGATCCAGCGCTGGTCCCTTCAGGTCCTTTGCAACAATCTCGCCCTCTTCATCCAATAGGTAATTGTAGGGAATCTTTTGCACATTATAATTCATTAATGCCGTCCGACTTCCTTCCATATCGCCTACATTAATCCAGCTCAACTTGTCCTGGTCAATGGCATCAACCCACTCGTAGCGATTTTCGTCCACACTCACCTGAAAAATCTCAAAACCCTTCTTGTTGTATTTTTTATACAATTCAACCAACACCGGATTCATAATTCGTGATCCACGATCTTGTGCCGACCAAAACTGAATCAACACATGTTTGCCCAACAAAGACGAAAGTGCGATTTCTTTTCCATCGGGATTGGGCAGAACAATGTCCGGGCTATTTTTTCCTTGCTCACGAATCAACTGGTTAATCCGGGCATTGCGTTCATCTTTAATCAGTTTAACCGTATTAGCGTACAGGGCCTTTACATGCTCCGACTCCGGATAAAACGAATTTAGTGCAGAAGCCGCTGTTTTTAACGACTGGATATCCTGAACCACAAAATTATCATTATCAAACTTTTGGTAGAGCGCCAAAACGTTCGCCATTGAAAAGGGATGAGAGGTCACAAAATCCTGAGAATATTGGATTTGATTTTCTACCACTTCCTTGTATTCTTGTTCCCACTTCTTTTTTAGGGTCGAATAATTGGGGTCCGTTCGGAAAAGAACATGCAACGAACTTATTGAGTCGAGTTGATGTTTGGTGTGACTTAAATGCTGATTTAGCTCCTGAACCAGTGCGGAACCTTCAGAACCACTCACAATATAATCGCGTGAAAAGTTAGCAGCATCTCCGGCAACCTCTACCTGTTCTGCTGAATCAACCAGCAAGGTGATGAAATTCTTTTCACTTAGTTTTAAAAGAAAAAAGGTTGGATGCTGCACAATGCCATCAAATTCAAATTCACCCGAATTGTTGACTTTAACTGAATCCACATTCTCGGATGAAGTCACCTTGAGTTCATCCAGGTAAACATACTGTCCTTCGGCATTACTGATTCTCCCGGAAATTTTGTACTGGGTTGAATCATCGCAGGCGACCATGATCGCAGCCATTGAAATTACTAGGGCAAATAATCTTTTCACGATATCGAAATTTTTTATCATTTTTTTAACGAAGGGTAAAAATAATAAATTACCGATCAAATTACGGGCTAGTGTAAAATCTTTTAACCCGTGTCCTTGTTTTGTCAGCAACTGGGAGTCAAAAATCTAAAATTATACTACTTTTGGCACTGCAAAATGAAACTTGAATGAAAGTTTATCGTGACGTCAGCCAATTCAATGTAGCAAAACCGATTCTTACGGTCGGCTCATTTGATGGAGTTCACTTGGGACACCGCAAAGTAATTAAGCACCTCAATGAAATTGCCAGACAAAATGGAGGTGAATCTGTAATTTTTACGTTTGCGCCGCATCCACGATTAGTTCTCAAAAAAGATCCGGGTAGTTTACGCTTACTCACCACTCTGGACGAAAAAATTGAGCAACTCGAACAGGCAGGTGTCGATCACCTGATTATCTATCCTTTCACCCAAGCCTTTTCTGAGTTAAGTTACACCGATTTTGTCCGTGCCCTTTTAGTCAACCAGCTTCATATCGACAGCCTTGTTGTTGGATACGACCACAAATTCGGGAAAGATCGCAAAGGTGATTTTGACATGCTCCAGAGTCTTTCGCTGGCATTTAATTTCAAATTGGAAAAACTGGATGTTCTGCTCTCGGATAATGCGAATATCAGTTCAACCAAAATACGCGAGGCTCTTCAAAACGGAAACATTAGTAAAGCAAACCGTTACCTGGGCTACCCATTCAGCCTGCACGGAACGGTGGTTGAAGGCCAGAAATTAGGACGCAAGATTCAATTTCCAACAGCCAACATTGAAGCCTCTGATCCACATAAAATCATTCCCGGCTATGGCGTTTATGCCGTTCTTATCAATCTTAACGGCGCGACCCACCGCGGAATGCTGAATATAGGCACCCGCCCAACCATCAATAACAATGCTGATCACCGAAGCATTGAGGTACATATTTTTGATTTCGACCAAGACATTTACAACCAACAGCTTGAACTGAAATTTATTAAGAAAATAAGGGAAGAGCAGAAATTTGGTTCTATTGAAGGCTTACGCATGCAACTTGGAAAAGACAAATCAACTATCCTCGAATTTTTCAGGAGCGAATACTGCTAAACAAAATCCCCCCTGTAAGTCAACTACAGACATCCACTGATGCCTTAATCAAACAATCTGATTTCATTTCAGTTATTAAACTGGAATAACTATCTTTGCACCACAAAAATTGCACACATTATGACGATGATGACAGAGAAGAAAATAGACTATAAAGTAGCCGATATATCGCTGGCCGATTTCGGACGAAAAGAAATTGAGATTGCCGAAAAAGAAATGCCGGGACTGATGTCCATTCGCCAAAAATATGCGAAGGAACAACCCTTGAAAGGCGCACGCATCATGGGTTCTTTACACATGACCATTCAAACAGCTGTATTGATTGAAACGCTTGTTGAATTGGGTGCAGATGTTCGTTGGGCCAGCTGTAATATTTTCAGCACACAAGACCACGCCGCTGCAGCCATCGCTGCTGCCGGTGTTCCCGTATTTGCTTGGAAAGGCGAAACACTGGCCGACTACTGGTGGTGCACCGAGAAGGCTCTTGATTTTGGCAACGGACTAGGACCAAACTTAATTGTTGACGATGGAGGAGATGCCACCATCATGATTCATCAGGGATATGCAGCAGAGAAAGACCCATCCATTCTGGATGTAGAAGTAGAGGCCGAAGACGAAATCGAGCTGCACAACACCCTAAAACGTATTCTGCAAGAAGACCCACAACGCTGGCAACGCACCGCTCCTGATATCAAAGGTGTATCTGAAGAAACAACAACCGGCGTGCACCGCTTGTATCAAATGATGGATAAAGGAGCTTTATTGTTCCCCGCCTTTAATGTAAACGATTCCGTTACTAAATCGAAATTTGACAACCTGTATGGCTGCCGCGAATCGCTGGCCGATGGTATTAAACGTGCCACCGACGTCATGATTGGAGGAAAAGTTGTGGTTGTTGCTGGTTATGGCGATGTGGGTAAAGGGTGCGCCCGATCGATGCGTGGCTATGGAGCCCGCGTTATTGTTACTGAAATTGACCCAATCTGCGCCCTGCAGGCCTCCATGGAAGGTTTCGAAGTTAAACCGATGGAAGATGCCTTGGATGAAGGAAACATTTTTGTCACAACCACTGGAAACAAAGATATCATCACGGCAAAACACATGGCTGGCATGAAAGATCAGGCTATTGTTTGCAACATCGGTCACTTCGACAATGAAATTCAGGTTGCCAAATTGGAAAAATGGCCTGGAATTCAAAAAATAAATATCAAACCTCAGGTTGACAAGTATTTGTTCGAAGATGGTCACTGCATTTATCTGCTAGCCGAAGGTCGCTTGGTTAACCTCGGATGTGCTACTGGTCACCCATCGTTTGTCATGAGTAATTCGTTTACCAACCAAACGCTGGCCCAAATTGAATTGTGGAAAACGGATTACCCGACCGATGTTTACCGCTTACCCAAACACCTGGATGAAGAAGTAGCGCGGCTGCATCTCGACCAGCTGGGAGTGAAACTGACCAAGCTGTCGAAAGACCAGGCCGACTATCTGGGAGTTCCAATGGAAGGTCCCTATAAACCCGATCATTATCGTTATTAATTGATATCAGAAAAGCAGCTTACGAGCTGCTTTTTTTGTATCTTCGGGCATGCCAGACA
Organism: Sunxiuqinia sp. sy24; assembly: GCF_052677165.1. Lineage (NCBI taxonomy): Bacteria > Pseudomonadati > Bacteroidota > Bacteroidia > Marinilabiliales > Prolixibacteraceae > Sunxiuqinia > Sunxiuqinia sp. sy24. The sequence goes on along the minus strand of NZ_JBQYLH010000009.1, from coordinate 157,774 downwards.
AAAAAGCACATGAGAACCACGTTCTTCAGATCTTTCGTAATTTGGTTGCCGATTTCCCAAAGGGGAAAGTAGTACAAACAGAATCGCCCGATTTTTTGGTTCGACTCAACCGGAGAAAGGTCATTGGCATTGAACTGACCGAACTCCACGGGCAAACCTTTTTCGACAATCAAGGACACTACAACCAACCCGACCTGCTGCTTCAAAACATTGAACACACCATTTCAGCCAAAGAAGCAAAAATTTACCTGTATCAAAAAGTCAAGCCTGTAGAATTGTGGCTACTGATTCATCTGCGTTCTTTCCAAAATGAGTTGACTTTTAATTACCGCAATAAAATAACCAACTGGGACTTCAATTCTTCCTTCGACCGTATTTTTTTGCTGGAAGAAACAAGCCGCGAGCTGCATGAAATTTATTCGTGATTAGTTGGTCACATGCAAGCGGTTTCCCGAAACGCTGACCCGATAATGCCGCAAAGGCTCAGAGGATGGTCCGGTTCCCGCCAGTACATAGCCCCCATCGAGCAAATGATATTGAGAACCACAGCACGAGCAGGTTCCAATCACATCATGATCGTCTTTCAGCTTGCAGTTAAAATCAATTTCATAGGGGCAAGTCATATCATAAGCATAAAACGAGACGCCATTGTTAATGACAACAATACCGCCATAACCGCCGTTAAAATAAACGGGGTAGCCAACGGTATTTAAAGCATTATTATTGATCAAGTTTACGTAGAAGTTCACCTCAACATAAGGAATCGATGAGTTAAAATCATCCTTACAAGCCGGACTAGCGAGCAATAAAAGAAGTAGAAAAAAACTAAACCTTCGGGTGAACCATTTAATGCCATTCATTTTTTATATCTTTATAAAACTAAACAAACGAAATGGCAAACTTATTTTGTCATTCCACTAGCAAAATTAGAAGAAAATGGAAGACTATATATTTATTCTTATCGCGATTGTTCTTTCCATCTTTGGAGCCATCAACAAAAATCAGAAGAAAAAAATGGCCCAAATGGAAGAAGAGGAGGAAGCACCAAGCCATCAGCCTTCCTTTTTCGATCAGGTTTTTGATGATCCTGTTTTTCGGGAAGACCCCATGCCGGAACCAAAATCCGTTGTGGTTGAAAAAACAAAAACGTTCGTAAAAAAAACAATGCAGCAAGAGAGAGTCGAACGAACTCCCTTACGGTCATCAGTTTTAAAAAAGACTGAAATTGGAGACGCGATTCATAAAAATAAAATTGCTTCCGGTCCTAACACGGAGGAGGTCGAAACCGAAGCCGGTAACGACTCCCTTCTAAGCAATTTCTCACTACGGAAAGCTGTTATTTATGCTGAAATCCTAGAAAGAAAATACTAGAACGTTTTCATAAACAAGATATTATAGGCCTATTAAGACCTACACACTCGCAAATACCAAATATTTTATATAGCTTTGCATAGCTAAAGAGTTCCGCTCGTTCGGAATTCTTTTTTCTTTTTATGTAGTCACAACAAAAAAGTGAATAACAATGGGAAAAGTGACCTTTATTACTCAAGAGGGCTTAAACAAATTAAAAAAAGAACTCGAACGCCTAATGAATGTCGAGCGACCAGCAATTTCTAAGCAAATTGGGGAAGCCATTGAAAAAGGTGATATTTCAGAAAATGCAGAATACGACGCAGCGAAAGATGCCCAGGGTATGCTCGAAGCAAAAATTGCTCAGCTCCGTGGCAAAATCGCCAATGCCCGTATTATTGATGAGTCAAAGATTGACACCTCTGCGGTGCAAATTCTGAACAAAGTAACCATCAAGAACAAGAAAAACAATGCCACCATGCAATACACCATTGTATCGGAGCATGAAGCAGACTTGAAATCCGGCAAAATCTCAATTGAAACACCAATTGCCAAAGGGTTACTAGGCAAAAAGGTGGGCGATGTTGTAGACATTCAGGTACCATCCGGTATCATTCCGTTTGAAATTATTGACATTTCACTTTAAGCTATGGCAAGCCTGTTTACAAAAATCATTTCAGGAGAAATCCCCGCCTATAAAGTGGCTGAGGATGAAAACTATTTAGCGTTTCTGGATATCTTTCCAACCGCCAAAGGACACACGCTGGTGATCCCCAAGAAAGAAGTGGATTACTTGTTTGATCTGGATGATGAAACCTACATCGGGCTAAACCAATTTGCCAAAAAAGTAGCTGTCGGTTTGAAAAAAGCGATTCCTTGCCAAAAAGTAGGTGTGATGGTGTTGGGCCTTGAAGTGCCGCACGCTCATATCCACCTGGTGCCGATGCAATCAGAGAAGGACTTGCTTCATTTTTCAGACAAAGTGACCATGAGCCCGGAGGAATTTGAAACCCTTCGACAAAAAATTGCTAAAGAAATTGATTGAAGAATCAATCAAAAAGATCGTACTGCCATTCTGTTTTTTCAGAATGGCTTTTTTTGTCTTAAAATCAGGTTTGAATTTAGAGTACCAATGATCAACAGATGATTAGCTGTATACAAGTCATGACTGCCAAATAGTCTTGATTGACAAAATATGTTGCAGCTAGCATTCTTGTTTATTTCACCCGTCCTGGGTTCTTTTTGACAAAATCGCCCCAGCCTTTGTAGGACTTCCCTTTCATGGGGCTATTTAGTTGCAGATAATGACAAACAGCTACGGCTAATGCATCGGTTGCATCAAGTTCGGGTGGTAATTCATTTTCTTTAAACATGTTTTTCAGAAAAAAAGCGACCTGTTCCTTCGATGCTCGCCCCATCCCGGTGATGGCTTGTTTCACACGTAGCGGCGCGTACTCAAACACGGGAATATCTTTTTCAAGAGCAATTCCCATAACGATGCCCTGAGCCCGCCCCAATTTCAGCATGGCCTGAATATCTTTTCCAAAAAACGGGGATTCAATGGCCAGTTCGTCGGGCAAATATTCATTGATCAGGTGCTGCGAACGAACAAAGATTTGCTTCAACCGCAGGTAGTGATCTTTCATGTTGCCCGTTTTCACCACCCCAGTATGCAGAATGACAGGCTTCTTATCAACAATTTCAATCAAGGCATAGCCCATGACCACCGTTCCCGGGTCAATTCCTAAAATTCGTTTCGACGTAATTCCCATTAATATGCTCCTGTTATTTCCTGCAAACCACGCTTTAGCGGTAATCCCTGTGGCTGCATCTGGATTGATTTAAGTGCCGTAACCGTATTGCCATTGATTATATCCAGAGCGGCCTTCAAACAAGCTTCCTCCGGGTTTCCCCATCCATGGTAAATGTCATCCATCACCAGATAGTCAACCGGAATACCATCAAAATAATCTCCCTGATCATTCGCATTCAAAATTTTAAAAGTTATCGGAGCCAAGGCGATGTTGTATTTTTCAGATTCGAATACATTCATACCTACCGGTTTGCCGGCAGTTGTAGATCCGATTAGCACCACCTCCTTGTACGGAAACATCCCATTGATTACCATCTCACTGGCCGAGGCTGAAGCATCGGTAGTAATAAAAAACAACCGGTCAAGATCCACCGACAGCTCGTTTCCCTTGGTTCCAAAATTGACATTGTCATCGCTGTGATTTTCATTATAAATGATGCGCCCCAGTAATTTATCTTCAATTGCCTGTCCTCCGACCAATTCCTCTAAAAGGAAGGCAATTCCAGAATTCCCCCCGCCATTATAGCGAAGATCAACAACCAATTCATCGATGTCTTCGGATTTAAAATAGGTAAATGCCTCGTTCAGCTCGGCCTCAGATGGAGCCAGAAAACTTTCAAATACCAGGTAGCCTACTTTCTTACCTTCTGTTTCAAGCACGCTTCGATACAGCACGGTATTCATTTTATAATCGGTCCGACTCATGGAATAAGAGACCGTTTCATTTTCGGGCGTAATAAAGGTAAATTTCACTTCAGCATCGGTATCAAAGGCAGCACCCAAATCTTGAATATTGGCTAAAGGAACATCATTAATCTCAATAAACTCCCATCCACGATCTACACCTGCCAGCCCCATTGGCGATTCTTTGTAAGTAAAACGAACCATCAATCGGTTATCAGCCGTTACCGCCATTCCAACGCCAAAACCTTTGGTCTGTGCTTCCTCGAAAAGGGCCCGGTAAGCGTCGAGACTCACCACAAAACTCCAGCGGTCAAGCTCATCATATATCAAATCCTGGATCAATCGTTCATTGGAGTCATAACTAGTAGGGTCAAGTTCCGGAACCTGATCCAACCAAAAATACCAATCCTTGAAAACATCATAAATAAAGGTTTGACTGTTCTCAACACCCACCTTTTCAACGGGCTCTATTTCCAGAATTGCATTCTCCTTGGAACATGAAAGTCCGAGGGCTAGCACGACCACAAGAAAAAAGCTTATCAAATGTTTTCTTTTTATATTTTTCATAGGTTGAAGTCTTGTATTTATAAATTCACCCAACTTAACGCAAGCTATTTAAATGCTGAACAAAGATGCCAAAAATTAAAACGATCAGGCCAACAGAAAAAGTAAATGAACTACGTTGTTTTCAATAGGAAACAATAAAATACCCCGTTTAATTGATTCCCTGCTCTCCGATGATAGGCATCTCTTTATTCACCGGCACATCGCCCCGCAACCGTCGATAACGCTCGCGGGCATCCTCCACATAAATACTTCCGGAATACTGAAGGAGCATCTTTTTGTAAAGATCAGCAGCTTCCGGCAGCCGATCCAATTTCTGCTCATACAACTCAGCCAGTAAAAACAGGGCATCGTCTCCCAGCAAGTCATAAGCAAAACCGGAGGTAATCTTTTCCAACAAAGCCGCCGCTTGCTCGAAACGTCCCTGATCGATCAACATTTTAGCTTTGCGAAAATAAATATCATCCAGCAAACTGTGATAGCTGTATTGCGCTTCAATAGAATCCAACATTATCAAAGCCAGCGAATCCTGCTTGCGGAATCGATATAAATCGGCCTTAGCAAATAGTTGCATCGGAACAGCTGTCGTATCCAAGGCCGTGTTATTGCTGATAAAAATAGAAAGCTCCAGCGCATCATTGGCAATCAACTTCGATGTACTGGCTTTTAGTACATCCAGCTGCGCTTGCGCCCAGCTGAGGTTTCCCATGTAATAGCCCAGTTTGGCTTTTTTAAGCTTCACCTCATCACCCAACGGGTTGTTTTTATTATCATCAATGATCTGCGAATAAAGCAAAATGGCTTCCCATAAATCATCTTTTAACACATGAATATCAGCTAATTCATTTTTCAGCTGATCACGCTGCAAAGGTGTAACCCCACTCATCGTCATCTGGTCTTGCAATAAGGATGAAGCACGCTCAACATCATGCTGATAGAACGCCAAAAAATGAGCGAAATCAATAACTAAATAGGAAGTTTCAGCCTGATAGCCAACCACCTGAAAAGTTGCTTCAAACTGGGATTGTAATTTCCCGGCATCGCGGTATTGCTCTGTGCTATTCACAAATTGATGATACATCATCTGCATTTTCCCTTGGTAAGCTTCCATATAAAACTCTCCGGCAGCCCCCTTCTCAATCAAATAATCGTAAGCTCTGATCGCTTCTTCAATCCCATCATTACCTGCGGCAATGCGCGCCAAGTTGGCTATTTGTGCGTCACCCGAGCCAATCCGCTTATCCAAAGCAATAGACTGCCGTAAAGCTTGCGAAAAACGTTTCTCCTGGATAAACAGCCAGATCAACAAATGATTGTAGCTGCTCACCTGAGGTTCTTGTTGAATTTGCCGGAGCAAAGCTACCCGAAACTCATCACGCAACGAATTGTCAACATCCAGTCGAAAAGCAGTTGACATGCTACTTTGCACACGCCCCAGGTTGCTATCATCCATCTTCAATAAATCGAGGTATTCCTGAAACATGCGTTCATAATTTCGCTGATACAAGAAAATACGCGCCAACTCATAATGAAACGACTCGTTAGGCATGCGCTCGCGCCCCAACTGATAAACCTGCTGGGCATATTCATACTCGCGCCTGCTTAAAAAAGCATTGGCCAACCGGATGCAGTCACCTTTGCTGTTTGGCATCATCTCAAGTGCCTGCTCATATTTCTGATTCGCTTCCTCCTTCTGGTTTTGAAGGCTAAGCAAATATCCCCACTGAACGAATAAAACCGGATCGTTTTTCCTTTGCCGCAACTGTGTCTTGATTGCCTCTTCAACCTGTGCATAATTCTTCAGCTCAAGCAAACAGTTTAGGTACATATTGAAATAATGCTCACCGCCCGATAATTTATAGATTTCGAAATACAGAACAGCTGATTTTTCAAAATCCTGATCGCGGTAATACTGATTGGCTAGTTGCAATTTATTAAAATCCATTTTGAGCTGTTGCCCAAAGCTAAAGGCAGGGATCAACAACATCCAAAAACAGATGACAATCAGCCAGTATTTCGTTGCTTTTATTTCCATCAGTTACAAAAATAACAATCCCTTGGGGTATTGTGTCATCAAATTCAGACATTCTCTGCTTTGTGTTTTCCCATCTTCAGGAATTAACTAATTTTGGAAGAAAATTACCAAAAATCATGAGTGATTCGAAGCAAGGTCGGCCGCGTTTGCCGCGATGGATGAAAATGAACTTACCCAAAGGGGAAAGTTATTCGAAGGTGAAAAATCTGGTCGATAAGCACGAACTACACACCATTTGCACCAGTGGCAATTGCCCCAACATTGGCGAATGCTGGAACCGGGGAACTGCCACCTTCATGATTTTAGGAGAAATTTGCACCCGTAACTGTAAATTTTGCGGTGTAACCACAGGAAAGCCTCTTCCTCCAGACCCCAACGAACCCGAGCGAGTAGCACAATCCATCCAGCTCATGCAGCTGAAGCATGCCGTCATTACATCGGTTGACCGCGATGATTTGCCCGACTTGGGGGCTACCATCTGGGCCGAAACCATCCGCACCATCAAAAAGCTGAATCCTGACACCCGATTGGAAGTGCTGATACCCGACTTTCAAGGTAAAGAAGAATTGATTTTGCAGGTGGCAGCAGCTCATCCTGAAGTCATTTCGCACAACATGGAAACGGTTGAACGACTCACCCCGGCCATTCGGAGTGCTGCTAAATACCAACGCAGCCTGAAGGTGATTACCACGATTGCCGAAAGCGGCGCAGTACCTAAATCGGGCATCATGCTGGGACTAGGAGAAACCGAAGTGGAAGTCCTGCAAACGATGGACGACCTGCTAACGGCCGGATGTAAAGTGATGACGATCGGTCAATACCTGGCTCCAACTCAAGGCCATATTCCTGTGGTGGAATATATTCGTCCCGATCAATTTGAAAAATACCGAACAATTGGGCTTGAAAAGGGTTTTTATTTTGTCGAAAGCAGCCCGTTGGTGCGCTCAAGTTATCGTGCAGAGCAGCACGTAACCGCCTAACCAAAGACATCATCCGGACAATGCTAAAATTTAGAATTTGAAACTTGGAACTTGAAATGCTATGGCAGATTTTAATTACGAAGATATTGGTCTAAAAGACTATAAAGACTGTTGGAACTACCAGGAAAAAATACTGGAGACAGTTCAAGCAGATAAAAAAGCAACCCATGCGCCAAGTGAAAGAAACCGTTTCTTGTTAGTCGAACATCCGCATGTTTACACGCTAGGTAAAAGTGGCGATGAGCACAACCTCTTGATTCATGAAGATTTCATGAAGAAGATTGAAGCGACCTATTATAAAATCAATCGTGGAGGCGATATCACCTATCACGGTCCCGGACAGCTGGTTGGCTACCCCATTATCGATCTTGAATACTATAAAATTGGTGTACGCGAGTACATCGAAAAAATGGAAGACGCCATTATTGCCACCATTGGTCATTACGGATTGAAAGGCAGTCGAAAGGAAGGAGCAACCGGCGTGTGGCTTGATGCAGAGATCCCAGCCAAATCACGAAAGATCTGTGCCATGGGCGTGCGTGTGAGCCGCTACGTCACCATGCACGGCTTTGCCCTCAACGTGAATACTGACTTACGCTATTTCAATTACATCAATCCCTGTGGATTTGTAACCTATGGCGTTACCTCCATTGAAAAGGAACTAGGACGAAAAATCGACATGAAAGAAGTAAAAGAGCTGGTGAAAGAAAAGTTCAACGCCATCTATTGATGGGCTGACTGCTGGATATTCGACACTTGTGACTGACAGTTTCCCTCCCGTTATTTCTATCGTTTACAGGCCGGAGCTAGTCAAAGAATATGAAGTAACAGAATCCCTGTGATTTTCAACACTTCTTCGTTGCGCTCGTTGCCTATGCTCCGTGATATTTGCAATTAAAAACCCGAGACTCAAGACTCATTTCTCCCGACTAGCTACTGATCCTCAGACACTAATTCTTCTGGGCCAAATAGTTCGAAGGCTTTCGCCATTTGTTCGGGTCGCCCCATGATGTAGACAGTGTCATCCATCTCCAGTCTCTTATTTCCATCCGGATGCTCCAGTAATTTATCTTTCCGAAGAATAGCGACCAGCGTTACGCCAAAAACTTTTCGAAGCTTAATTTCCCGAATTGACTTTCCGATCACAAAAGATCCTTCCTTCACTTTCAACGCCATAATCTCCAGGTTGGGAAGCTCCCGGAAAAGCTGATCAGAAGTGTCCATTTCTTCTCTGAAAATACCATAATGCTCATCCCGTATTTTGGCTGTCAGCCGATTAATCTCGCGCTGCGGAACTAAGCGCTGCTTCAGGATTCGTTCAAACAATTCAATAGCCGTTTCAAACTCTTCAGGAATCACCTGGTTAGCACCAAGCTTGTATAATTCTTCAATATCCACCACTTTCTTCGTACGAACAATGATAAACACATGCGGATTCAGTTGTCGGACCCGGTCTACAATTGCCATCGAAACAATCAAATTTCCAACAGAAATAACTGCCACGTCGGCCGTTTTGATGTGCGCCTTTTCCAAGATCGGTTCGTTGGTCGCATCACCATAGATCACCATCTCCCCTTTTTCCTGCAATTTCTTAACAATCCCCGGATCAAAAATAATAGAGATGTAAGGCATCTTCAAGTAGTTCGCCATTACCGAAAGATTCAACGAGCGCGAATCCTTACCAATAAATACCACATGATTTTGCAATTTTGGAACTTCAACCTGGGGAAGGGGAAACAGGCCATTTACCCAGATCTTCGGAACAGGCAACTTTAACAACAGATCGGCTGTTTGCCGCGAAACCATCATCAACAACGGGGTAACCGACATACTAATAATAGCAACCGCCAAGAATAGCTGGTAATAATAATCTGGGATAATGTTGTATTTCAGACCCGATTGCGCCAGGATGAAGGAAAATTCTCCCACCTGACAAAGGGCAAAGCCGACCATGATAGTTCCCCGAAAAGTGTGCCCCAACACAAAAGCCGTACCGGCAGCCACCAGCATTTTGATGAGCAGAACCAGCAACACCGTAGAAAAAACGAGTACCGGATGATTGGCTACAAAGCTGAGGTCGAGCAGCAAGCCAATACTGACAAAGAAAAAGCTGGTAAATGTATCCTTAAACGGGATTAAGTGCCCAAATGCGTTAGCACTGTACTCTGATTCTGAGATCATCAGCCCAGCCAGGAAGGCTCCAAAAGCCAGCGAGATGCCCATCTCTGAGGTCAGCAAAGCTACCGAAAGACAGATGGCAAAGATGCTCATCATAAACAACTCCTGATTTTTGGTGTGCGCCACCATCTGCAACACTTTCGGCATTAGCCAGCGATTACCAACATACACCAGACCGACCAGCACCACCGTCTTGCCAAGTAAGGGTAAGAGCTGCGATCCGGCGTCCGAAGCTTCGCTGCCCAGCATGGGTGTAAAAAGCAACAAAGGAATCAGGATAACATCTTGAAAGATGAGGATTCCCAAAACCGTACGCCCGTAGTTCGAAGTAATTTCTGAGCGCTCCTGCATCAGTTTAAGCACTACCGCAGTACTACTGAGAGCGGTTAAAAAACCGACAAACAAAGCCCCGGACCAACTAAGGTCGTATAAGCGTGCCACCAGCATAGTAATGCCCGCCGTCAAGATAAGTTGCATGAAGCCGCCAAAAAAGACGATTTTACGAATTCGTAACAAATGGTTGATTGAAAACTCCAGACCAATGGTAAACATCAGCAAAATAACACCAATTTCGGCTAGTAGCTCAATCTGGTGATTCGAGCCAACAATGCCTAACAAATACGGGCCGGTAAGTACGCCAGTCAGCAGATAACCAATAATGGTTGGTATCTTTATCTTTGTAAATAAGAAATTTACAAAGGTCGACAAGGCAAAGATGATAACAATATCCTTTAACAGCGGGAGCTCCATATGCTTAGTTTTTAATCTAAAAAAAAAGGTAAAAGACACACTGGTCAAGTTTTCAGCCTTAAAGTACGACATTTTCTGAAATTATGCCGTGTAAGCAAATGACCGAAAAACTAATTCTTGCTTGTTCTTTCTATCAAGATGGCACACTACCCTAACAGCTTTTTTTAGCCGAAATCATCATTTTAGAGAAATTATACTTTCCGGAAACTGCAGAAAACAAAATTCTGAATGGTGCTGAACGGGGTTTTGTGATCCACCTTAATGCACTTAACCTTCTCGAAATATCGTTTTAACTGATTGGTCATCGCTGTTTCCGAATAGCGCTTAATCGCAATGCCACTACATTCGCTGGGGCCTTGTTCCGAAAAGGTGCCTATGACCATAATACCGGCGGGATTGATACTTCGCTGAGCTGTTTGGAGATAATTCTCTATTTCTTGGTCTTGGGTAAGAAAATGAAAAGCCGCCCGATCATGCCAAAAATCATAGCGCGCTGTTGGCTGAAAAGTCGCAGCATCAGCCACAATCCATTTCACTTGAGCAGCCCGCACGCCCAGCCGTTGTTGCGCGCGCTGGATGGCTGCTTCCGAAATGTCCAACACCGTCAGGTCCTGGTAGCCCCAATCAAGCAAATGATCAACCAACAAGCTGTCGCCACCTCCAATATCAATTATTTTGGCTGTGGTGAGCACCTGAAATTGCGTAAAAAAGTCCAGCGAGGTTTCAGGTTTCGACTCAAACCAACTGACTTCATTCAGCGATTTGGTTTGGTAAATATGCTCCCAATGTTTTTTGCGGTCAAATTCATTCATGGCTATCACTTAGCTACGTTCCTACAAAAATAGGGATTTGGATTAGAATAGTCGCACGGTTCAAAACTCAGCAGCAGCAAAGATCCAGCCTCTTATCAAATCGCAAAACCAACGAACCAAGCACAAAAACCGATGCCCAAGAAACAACGAAAATATCAAGTTCGCCTACTAGTCTAGTTTTAGGACAGCCATAAAGGCATTTTGGGGCACTTCAACGTTACCGACTTGTTTCATCCGTTTCTTACCCTTCTTCTGTTTTTCGAGCAGCTTGCGCTTTCGCGAGATATCACCACCATAACACTTGGCAGTCACATCTTTCCGCACCGCCTTAACCGTTTCACGGGCAATAATTTTGGCGCCAATAGCAGCCTGAATAGCTATGTCGAATTGCTGACGTGGGATCAGCTCTTTCAGCTTTTCGCACATGCGACGTCCCATCGGGTAAGCATTGTCGAAGTGAATTAATGAAGACAGGGCGTCCACCATTTCTCCGTTTAGCAAAATATCGAGTCGCACCAGTTTCGCCGGTTTGTATCCGGTCATATGATAATCAAACGAAGCATAGCCCTTCGAAATCGATTTCAACTTATCGTAGAAGTCAAATACAATTTCCCCGAGAGGAAGGTCAAAAGTCAGCTCAGCCCGTTCAGCGGTCAAATAATCTTGTTTCGTCAGGGTTCCCCGCTTTTCGAGACATAAAGTCATTACCTGCCCGATAAAATCAGACTTGGTAATAATCTGTGCCCGAATATAAGGCTCGTCAATCATCTCAATAGTAGTCGATACTGGCAAGCCCGACGGGTTATATACGGTAACGGTTTCGCCGCTGGTTGTGTGCACTTTATACGACACGTTGGGCACCGTAGTAATCACGTTCATATCGAACTCGCGATCCAGACGCTCCTGAATAATTTCCATATGCAGCATGCCCAGGAATCCACAACGAAAGCCAAATCCAAGTGCGGCAGACGATTCTGGTTCATAGGTCAGCGAAGCATCGTTCAGCTGTAACTTCTCCATGGCCGAACGCAGATCTTCGTAATCATCCGAGTCGATCGGGTAAACACCGGCAAACACCATAGGCTTCACTTCCTCAAAGCCTTCAATGCCTTTCGGGCATGGTCGCTCCTTATGCGTCAGGGTATCTCCCACCTTCACTTCCTTGGCCGTTTTAATCCCCGAGATGATATAGCCCACATCGCCAGTGCTCAACGTTTTGCGTTTTTCCATATTCAGGCGAAGTACGCCAATCTCATCGGCATGATATTCTTTCTTGGTATTGACAAATTTCACCGAGTCTCCTTGGTTCATCGTACCATTAACGATCTTGAAATAAGCAATCACCCCCCGAAACGAGTTAAAAACGGAGTCGAACACCAATGCTTCAAGCGGAGCTTCCGGGTCACCTTTGGGTGCCGGAATCACTTCCACAATACGGCTTAAAATATCGGCTACCCCTTCACCAGTCTTACCACTGGCACGAATTATATCTTCGCGGCGGCAACCAATCAAATCAATAATTTGATCTTCGACTACCTCCGGCATGGCGTTGGGTAAATCCATTTTATTCAGAATAGGAATAATTTCCAGATCGTGCTCAATCGCCAAATAAAGATTGGAAATAGTTTGCGCCTGAATTCCCTGTGTAGAATCGATAATCAGCAACGCCCCTTCGCAGGCTGCGATGGAGCGCGATACTTCATACGAAAAGTCAACGTGTCCGGGAGTATCAATGAGGTTCAACACATACTTTTGCCCGTCCTGCTCATAGTCCATTTGAATGGCATGGCTCTTGATGGTAATTCCCCGTTCCTTTTCCAGATCCATGTTATCAAGCACTTGTGCTTTCATATCTCTCTCACTCACGGTTTTAGTCATTTCCAAAAGTCGATCTGCCAAGGTGCTCTTTCCATGGTCAATGTGTGCGATGATGCAAAAGTTACGTATATTCTTCATGTATTTAAAAACCTTTCTTTCAATTACTCCCTGTTCGATTCCGCGCAAAGATATTCAAAATTTGATAACAATAATACAATGCCCCAACCCTTAAGAAAGTTTAATATCCATTTAAGATATTGTGGGAATTAACAAAAATGGATTAATTTGAATTCTTAAACAATCAAATCAAGAACATTCCTTTTCTTTACAAGAATACCTAGCTTAAACGACCATGAACATTTCGCCCTTATTTCAACTCTTTTTTCTTTCGCTAATTCCCTTGGCTTCCGCTTGTTCCTGCGAAAACACCCAAAATCTCAACAATCCAAATCCTCCTGTCGCTGAAGATCATTGGAATCAACCTTTTTTTCCGTCTGAAAAAACCTATCAGGCCGATCGAGTAAACCCTCCTTATATTGAAAACGGGGGCCGAGGCGAAAATCAAATGATTATTTACACTCCGACCTATGGCGATCATACCTACACCAACCCCTGGGGTGTTGAAGCCATCATTGAAGATGGTGTTGTAATGAAAGTAGGCGGTAATGACTCTTCTATTCCACCAAACGGAATGGTTCTATCAGGTCATGGACAGGCAGCCCAATGGATCAATGACAACATTGAAGTGGGCGACAACATTGAAAAAAATGGGCACATCATTCGCGTTATTTGTTCCGAAAACTCCTTAATCAACCGGGCCCAGGTGTTTATCAGCAAAGGGAAAAGCAGAAGTGCACAAATCAAGCATCCATCCATTGATCCGGAATATCTGTCTACTCTTGAACAGAAATTCAATATCAAAATTGAGACCTTTAAGGCCGCCAAGCAAGCAGGTGATTCGTCCCATGTGCAACAGCTAGCCGAGGAAAGTTTATTACTCGGAAAAGACTATTTCTATTACACCTTTCCAGCACTTGAAAACGACGAACGCTCGGCCTGGCTGGAAATACACGGAATGAGTAAAAATGATATTGAAGACGCTTTTAAAGACCTGGCAGAAATCGGATTCAATGCCGTTTGCCCGGAAGTAATTTACCGGGGCTGGTCTATATTCCCCGACGCCCCCAATGGCTTAAACCAATATCCCGACTTTATTGGTCGCGATCCGATGCAGGAAATGATTGAGCTGGGTGAAAAATACAACATCAAGGTAATCCCATGGGTTTGGGTGTATTTTGTTGGCGTAGACCACTTCCCCGACCTGATCAACAACCGCCGCGAGTGGTTGGCAGTATCACGTCAAGGCAAACTCCCATCAGTGGTCGAAGCCGGATTCTACTATTTCTGTCCAAGCCGCGATGAAGTGCGCGACTACTGGCTGCAGATTTACCAGCACATGCACGAAAAATACAAAATCAAAGACCTTCAACTGGATTATATTCGTTACCCGGGAGAACCCTGGACCAATGATTATTGCTACTGCAAGGTATGCCGCCAGAAGTTCGCTGAACAAAACGACGGTGTCGACCCACTCGACATTACCCCCGATAGCAATCCGCAACGCTGGGTTAAGTGGGATAAATACAGGCAGGCCAATGTCAATCGGTTTGTTGAAGCGGTAAGTGACCTGCTTCCTGAGGTCAATATATCGGCTGCGGTAGTGCCTGACCGGGCAGCCTCGCTCAAACTGAAAAAACAGGAATGGGGAAAATGGCTCGACAACAACTGGCTCAATACGGTCTATATCATGTCCTACTCCTCGGATGTAGACTTGGTAGCCAGTCATATCGACTACATGGTATCTCAAACAGGTGGAGAACACCGTGGCATTGCGGGCCTGGGCCCTTTTGCAGGCATGAAACCCGAGATTTTGGTTGAAGAAATTGACCTCGGACGCCAAAAACAACTCGATGGCACATGCTTGTTTCTGTACAATGCACTCACCGAAGATCAAAAATATGCACTTCAAAAAGGGCCATACCGGAAATCAGAATAATAATTAAGCATCCCTGCAGGGGCATCGAATAGTGAAATGAAAAAGTCAGATCCATAAGAATTCAGTTATCTTTGCAGCGCTTGAAAAAGTTTTAACATGAAAGATTACCTGATCTATAGCATCGGATTTTTAAGTCAGATTCTGTTTTTTGCGCGTACCATCATCCAGTGGTTTAAGTCGGAACACGAGGGGAAAGTATTATCGCCGACCCTGTTTTGGAAGATCAGCCTGCTGGCTTCCATCCTCATGCTGACTTACGGCATTTTACGTAACGATGCCGCCATTCTGATTGGCCAAATCCTGGTTTACTTTATCTATGTGCGAAATATCCAGCTGAAAAACGACTGGAAACCCATGTCGCCAGCCATGCGCCTGGGGATTCTGATTATGCCAGCAATTATTCTGAGTTTTCTGTTTTTTGGAACCGACTACTCACTGGCTACCTTTTTCAAGAATGAGAACAACCCGCTGTTACTAATGATATGGGGTATTTCAGCTCAAATCATTTTTATTTCCCGCTTTTTTTACCAGTGGCTTTATTCTGAAAACCGGAAAGAATCGATTCTGCCCCTGGGATTTTGGATTATCAGCATTGTTGGATCGGCCATGAATTTCATCTACGGGGTTTACCGGCTCGACCCGGTGTTGGTGGCTGCGCATAGCCTCGGCATGTTTGTCTACCTGCGCAATATCCTGATTCATTATAACAAACGCAGCCTGTTTAGCCGGTTGAAGATTCCTGTTCTGAACAAGCTCATCGCTTTTGTTTCAGGAAAAATAAAATAACGATCCAACGCATATACGACTAGATTTCTCTTTGCCTGCACTCTTTCTCATTTCAGTGATTTTAACCGTAGTTTAAATGACTATTGAATGATCTTCCTTAAATTTGCAGACATCTATTAAAAATATTCAAGCTTATGCAATCAACGATAGTCGTTACCGGATGTGCCGGTTTTATAGGTTCCCATCTAAGTGAAAAACTGTTGGCAGAAGGAAATCAGGTCATCGGTATTGACAATTTCGATCCGTTTTACGACCGACAAGTAAAAGAACGCAACCTGTCAGCCTTCCGGAATCACCCCCATTTTCGCTTTATTGAAGTGGATCTGGCCGACTTTGAAGCCTTAAGCCAGGAACTCGAAAAAGACACCATTGATGTGATTGTTCACCTGGCCGGAAAAGCCGGGGTTCGCCCATCAATTGAAGATCCGCAAGGCTACATCCGTGCTAATATTTTAGCCACTCAAAACATTCTGGATGTCATGAAAAACAAAGGCACCAAAAAACTGGCCTTCGCTTCTTCATCCTCGGTTTATGGCAACACCAAAGAAACGCCTTTTCATGAAAAGCAAGATGTAAGCCAGCCCATTTCGCCCTACGCATTCACAAAAAAAGCCTGCGAACTGATCAATTACACCTACCATTCCTTGCATGGGTTGGACATTATCAACCTGCGTTTCTTTACCGTGTTTGGCCCGCGCCAGCGCCCCGACCTGGCGATTCACAAGTTTACAAAACTGATTTTAAACGGGGAGGAAATTCAGATGTTTGGCGATGGCAGCACCTCGCGCGATTATACTTACTACGAAGATACCGTAGCCGGTATTCGTGGAGCCATCAGCTACTTGAATGCAAACGACAGCGTTTATGAAACATTTAACCTGGGGAACAACCAACCGGTAAAGCTGAGTGTTATGATTGCGGCCATTGAAAAAGCCTGCGGCATGAAAGCCAACGTCAAACAAATGCCGATGCAGCCAGGAGATGTGGATATTACCTTTGCCAATATTGAAAAAGCGAAAAAACTTTTGGGCTACAACCCGCAGTATTCCTTTGAAGAAGGCGTACAAAATTTTGTGGACTGGTATCGCGAAGTCCAAGCGATATAATAAGCAAAGCGATTGTTACGGAAGCTGATTCTTCCGAAACAATCGCTTTTCAGCTCAAACCAGCTTTTCACTTTTCCGGGTATACACTTCCTTCAGCGCTCCCCAAAAAATCAGTGAAAAAATAAAGAGGATGGTTCCATAAACTGGAGTAATCATACTCACTCGTAAACCACCGGCAACCAGCGCCGGAGAAATATCGCCCGCAGCTTCAATGGCATTGAAAGCCATAATCAGTCCAATGGCCTGCCCTAAAAAACCAGTTACCATCGCTAAACTTCCAAACAGTAAAATTAAACCCAGGCCACTTTTCGTTACTTTTCCCTGCACAAAAAAATGAATCAGTTTTTGTGCTGTAAAGACCAGTATGCCAATCCCCCATATCGTAACGAGTGACATAAATAATGGTCCTCCCATGTAAAACAATTCAACTAGTTTCATGATCATTAAATTTAAGGTGAAATCATGACACTAAATTACGGCAAGCCAATTTTTTTGCCTCATTTTATCGATTAACGACCAAAAAAACCAACGATACGACCAAAAGGCTGTTCGCCGGCTTTCAGCTAATGCTTGGTGGCATTTGGGTGCGATTTGATGTTATTCATCGACATTTTTGTCATTTTACCTCATTTTTTCAGTAATTTGAACCTCGATTTGACACCAATGAAGATCATTCAGAAGCTAACACCAGGGCAACTGCAACAAGTCAGTTTCATAAAAGCCGGACAGCATTTCTTGTTCTGGGTGGTTTCCTATTTGTTCTTCATTCTGTTTTTTGGTCGGGCCAACCGCGATTATCAAACCACCATTATTTTTGCATCCTTGCTGTTTCCGCTAGCAATCGTTACCAGCTATTTTCTGAATTACTACCTCATTCCACGTTTCCTTTACAAAGACAGCTATTGGCGTTTTCTGCTTTTCCTGGCATACACCTTCGCATTTACACTGTGGGCCGAACTCATGATAAGCATGTTCGTCTTTGTTATTGTCAGCGACTTCCAGTTCTACAAACTCGATCCCACCTCGTTTGATGTTGTTTTTCTGCTGGTCGGACTCTATTTCATCATCCTGGCATTCATTGCCATTGAGCAAGTCAAGCGTGCTTTCGAGATAAAAAAAGAAAATACCCGCCTGGAAAAAAGACAATTGGAAACCGAACTCAAGCTGAGGGAATCGGAACTGAAGGTACTGCGGGCTCAAATTCATCCGCACTTTCTATTCAACACGCTCAATAACCTGTATGGCTTAACCCTCGAAAAGTCGGACCTAGCCCCTGAACTCGTGCTCAAACTTTCGGATTTGATGGACTACATGCTATACAAATGCAACCGTCCCAAGGTTGCATTGAAGAGCGAACTGGATCATTTGAGAAATTACATCGAGATTGAAAAAATTCGTTACGGCAGGCAGTTAACGATTGATTTACAAATGGAAGGCAATCCGGAGCAACTGGAAATTGCGCCCATGTTGCTGCTGGCCTTTTTCGAAAATGCTTTTAAACACGGGGTGAGTAAATCGATTCAGAATCCCTTTGTTCGCATTAGCCTGCACATTGACCACCAACAATTTGAGCTCCAAATCCTCAACAGCCGCACCCCGATGAGCAATCAAAGTGAAGATTACACCCATGGAATTGGCTTAAAAAACGTGCAAAAACGCTTGGAACTGATTTATCCCGACACGCACCAATTGCAAATCAAAGCAGGAGACGATACCTTTGAAATTAAGCTTCAGCTTAAACTGGATGTGCGATCAACACCACAAAAAGAAAGCCCATGGACGAACTAAGCTACAACTGTCTGATCATTGACGATGAGCCCATCGCCATTCGGGTGATCAAGAATCACCTCACGGAATTTAAAAACCTGCGACTGGTAGGCGAATGCAGCCACGCTATTGAAGCCATTGAAGTGTTATCGAAAATCCGGGTAGACCTGCTATTTCTGGATATCCAGATGCCACAAATTACCGGGGTTGAATTCCTCAAAAGCTTGAATCATCCTCCCAAGGTTATTTTCACGACAGCATACCGCGACTATGCCATTGAGGCGTTTGAGCTGGATGTAGTAGACTACCTGCTGAAACCCATCTCACTGCTACGATTTTCCAAAGCCATCAACCGATTCTACCAGCGGATCAACGAAACGGCACCGGTAGCTATCGCCTCAGACACACAGGCAGACCATCTGTTTCTAAAAGCAGACAAGAAGCTGCATAAAATCTTATTTAACGAACTTATCTATCTGGAAAGTTTTGGCGATTATGTAATTGCCCACACCGGTAAAGGAAAAATTACAACCAAGGAACGGATCAGCTACTTGGAAGAACAGCTGCCCAAAAGCCAGTTTTTGCGAGTACATCGAGGCTACATCATTGCCATCCGAAAGATTACCGCCATACTCCCGGGCCTGATCGAGCTTGGCGAATACAAAGTCCCTATTGGCCGGAGCTACAAAGCAGAGGTGGATAAAATTACTTCCCCCTGAATTGACCGACTTTAAAATGACAACACGCTCGCCACTTAAAAAAAATATCACAAACGCATTTTTCTAAAAAAACCTATTATTCAAATGATTAGTTTTGTTGCCAGAAACAAAATAGCTTTCACAGGTTCTCAAAAAATGATCAAGAAAATAAAACAAGTGCAAAAAGTACTGGAAGAAGCCGCTTTGCACGCAGAACAATTTCAAAGAACAAGCCAAACGAGCTGTCCCTCGGGATGCTTCAATTGCTGCCTGAAAAAAGATATCTACGCCAGTCCGCTGGAATTCTTCCCTCTTGCCTTCCACTTATACCAAACCAACACGGCTGACAGTTTTTACGACCAAATAGAAAACCAGCCGGAGAATACGATTTGTAGCCTCTTCTCCCCCATCAGCACTGATGGTTGGGGCTGTACCGAATATGCATACCGCGGATTGATCTGTCGGCTGTTTGGCTACTCCACCACCTCCGACAAAATGGCACAAAAACGCATGGTGAGCTGTAAAACACTGAAAAAAACACCCAATTATCAGACCATGCAAGCCGACACCCTGCTGAAAGCTCCTTCATTTCAGGATTATTACATGAAACTGGCCTCCATTGACTGGCAGCTGGCCAACGAGAGTCTGCCCATCAACCAAGCCATTAAACGTGCCATTGAACTAGTGAGCACCTATTTCACCTACACCGATAATAAATGGACCGCCTAAATAAGTTTTCAATTTAACAAAAAAGGTATTTGAAGTATTTTATACTTTTAGAACGTTTCTTTATTTTTGTTGAAAACAACTACCTATGAAAACCTTATTGCTTAGTTTCTTTCTTGCTATTTTTCTTATCAGCTGCCAAGCTCCCGAAAAGGAGGTTTACCTTTTCTCCTACTTCCAGGACAATGGACAAGACGGCCTTCACCTAGCCTATAGCTACGATGGCTATCACTGGGAAGCCCTCAAAAACAACCAATCATTTTTAAAACCACAAGTTGCTGATGATAAACTCATGCGTGATCCTTGCATCATCCAGGGGCCGGATCAAAAATACCATATGGTATGGACGGTGAGCTGGAAGGACAAAGGAATTGGCTATGCATGGTCAGAAGACCTGATTCACTGGTCGGAACAACAATTAATCCCCGTGATGCAACACGAGCCAGAAGCCTTAAACTGCTGGGCTCCCGAGCTATTTTACGATGAGGCCATCGACCAATATATGATCTACTGGGCAACAACCATCCCGGGGCGTTTTAAGGAAGGAGACACTCAGGGAGATGACCAATACAATCATCGTATGTACGGTACGCTCACCAAAGATTTTAAAACCTTCAGCGAAACGAAATTGCTCTATGACGAGGGCTTTAACGTCATTGATGCCGTGATCAAAAAAATTGACAGCAGCTATTATATGTTTCTGAAGGATGAAACCAAAACTCCCGCTAAAAAACACATCCGCATAGCTAAAAGTGATCAACTTACGGAAGGTTATCAGCTAACCAGCGACCCCATTAGCCCGGACTGGGTGGAAGGACCAACGGTAACTCAAATTGATGGGAAGTGGATTGTTTTTTATGATGAGTATACGCGACACAACATGGGTGCAATTAGCAGTCCCGACCTGAAAACCTGGACGGTAATAAACGATCAGATCAGCTTTCCCGAAGGTACTCGGCATGGAACCGTTTTCAAAGCTCCGGAAAGCGTGCTAAACAAACTACTGAAAGTAGAGTAGGCAGATACTCTCAGCTTAATTTCAAACTAAAGGAATTGACACTAAAACCCATTGAAAGCGGTGAAAGACAACTGAATACAAATGTCTTTCACCGCCTTCAATTCGTTGTTTCTTGAAATCCGGAAGTCGGGGTAAAGTACCTTCCAAATAAATACTGAATACCACTTAGGCTAGCAAAGCTTTCACTTTATCGGCAATATCTTTTCCATCGGCCTGACCGGCTAGCTGTTTCGAGGCCATACCCATGACTTTCCCCATATCTTTCATGCCGCTTGCACCAACCGACTCGATAATGGTTTTAATAGTGGCTTCCAACACTTCATCACTCATTTTCTCTGGCAGGTAAACTTCAAAAATTTCGACCTGCTTCATCTCTTGCTGATACAAATCATCGCGCCCCTGCTCCCGAAAAATCGTAGCTGAATCGCGCCCCTGCTTGGCTAACTTCTGAATCACTTTCACCACCTCCTGATCGTCCAGTTCTGCAGTTGCTCCTTTGGCAACTCTTGCTTCAAGCAAAACTTTCTTAATACCGCGCAAGGCTTCCAGTTTATCTTTCTCACGGGCTTTCATAGCCGATTTCATATCTTCGTTGATCTGATCAAATAATCCCATTCTGTTTAATGTTTTTATATAAGTGATTAATGATATATTTTTTCACACTAGTCTTATTTTTGTTTGGCAGAACGCACCAGTGTCAGTTATCTTCTTTCCGCTAATCGACCTTGTCGTGCAGGTAAGAGTTATTATCGCGCAACTTGGTGTTGTCATTCTCATCGGGAGACAAAGAGAAGCGCGACAACTTCTCCTCAAATTTCTTCTTCACATCCTGAAGATTCACTTTCTTCCGGCGATAAGCCGGTATATTTTCCAACTCATCCACTTCTTCATCCGTCGACGAGGAATAATCCAATTTCACCGAATATTCTTTCAGTGGATCAGCCGTGTTCGAGGTGCGATACAGCTCATCAAATTCATCCTCCGGCTTATTGATTTCAAATTCAATAGCCTGCTGATTGATGCTCGCCCGCTTCGTTTCGCCTCCGGTAAATGGCACGCGTGCTTCAGGTCTCGGGCGAGGTGGGGCAGCCGGTTGCGGTTCATCGACCAAGGTATGATAAGTTTTCTCCACCTTGCGGGCAGCCATCATTTCCGGAATGCTGCTCACACTAAAACCGGTAGCAATAATGGTCACCGAAATTTCATTCCCAAGTGATTCATCCTGACCGTTACCCCAGATCAGGTCAGCATCGTGCCCGGCTTTAACCTGAACATAGTCTGTAATCTCACCGATCTCGTCCATGGTAACTTCTTCGTCGCCCGACGTAATGTTGAGCAAAATATTGCGGGCACCATTGATATCGTTATTATTGAGCAAGGGTGAGTTCAAAGCCTCTTCAACAGCCCGTAGAGCCCTGCTTTCTCCCTCTGCTTTAGCCGATCCCATGACGGCTACGCCACTACTACGCATCACCGTTTCTACGTCAGCAAAATCCACATTGATGTAGCCCGGAACCGTAATAATTTCGGCAATTCCTTTAGCAGCGGTAGTTAGCACATTGTCCGCCTTGGCAAAAGCTTCTGAAATTTTGAAGTCGCCGTACATCTCGCGGATTCGTTCATTGTTGATGACCAGCAAGGAATCGACGTGATTCTCCATTTCAGCGATACCATCAATCGCTTGTTTAATCCGTCTGCGCCCTTCATTGCGAAAGGGTAAGGTGACAATCCCCACTGTCAGAATATCTAATTCCTTGCACGCCTCAGCAATTACAGGAGCAGCCCCCGTACCGGTTCCTCCACCCATTCCGGCCGTAATGAACACCATCTTGGTTGTAGGCTGCAACATACTTTTAATTTCATCAATACTTTCGATTGCCGCTTCTCGGCCTATCTCCGGTTTATTTCCTGCGCCACGCCCCTCGGTCAGCGATTCGCCAAGTTGCAGTTTCAGCGGAACTGGACTATTTTTCAGGGCCTGCTCATCGGTATTACAAAGCATGAAACCCACATCTTTTATTCCTTGCTGAAACATATGGTTTACAGCGTTTCCACCACCGCCTCCAACGCCAATCACCTTAATGATTTCTTCTGAAGTTGTATTTAAATCGAAATTCATGATATCGCTTGACATAAATTTTTCTTCTTAATCGTTAGTTCTCAATTTCTTCATCCTGATCCTCAAAAAAACGGTTAAACTGGCGCTGAAACCAGCTATCGGTATTTCCATTTTCCTGTGTTTGTTCAGAGACCAACTCCCTGTTACGTTTTGTTTTCTGATTTCGGGAATGGGTATTTCGGGTGAATGCATCCGCATCGGGCTGTTTTTTTTGATCTTCATTTCCAGAGGATTCCACAAACTCATCATCATCCTCCAGGTTAATCTCGCAAGCCTGTTCTTCGAGGACTACCTCTTCTTTAGGTTCCTTTTTCTGTAGCAGGCTGTTGGGGTTTTTATCAAACCGCGTGGCAATCAAGGTTACACTCACCTTGTTATCGAGTCGCTTATCAAGACTGTTTCCCCAAATAATATTGGCATCCTGACCGGCCTTCTCCTGCAAAAATTCAATGATGTCTCCAATCTCACCCATCCGTATCTCCTCTTGCCCGGAGGTAATATTCAGTAAAATATCTTTGGTTCCCTTAATGTCATTACTATCCAACAAAGGAGATTCCAACGCTTTCATTACCGCGTCCATGGCACGGCCATCACCTTCGGAAACACCAGTTCCCATAATAAAGACATCGCTTCCGGCCATTACCGTATGCACATCGGCATAGTCAATATTGATGTTCCCGTGAAGCGTAATGATCTCGGCAACTCCTTTAACGGCTGTTCCTAGAATATTATCAGCTTTTTTAAATGCTTGTGAGGCCGGCAAATCACCATAAATCTTATGCAACTTTTCGTTACTGATAACCAGCAAGCTATCCACATGCTCCTTCAGTTTCTCAACGCCTTCCAGTGCTTGCTGAAAACGTCGCTTTCCTTCGGCCGGAGCTGGAATAGTAACTACGGCGATGGTCAGAATATCCAACTCCCGGGCCAACCCGGCAATTACCGGAGCAGCTCCGGTTCCGGTTCCACCTCCTAGTCCGGCAGTAATAAAGAGCATCTTGGTTGTGCCTTCCAATACACCGCGAATATCTTCCAGATTCTCAATGGCAGCCTGCTCGCCTTGCATGGGCATATTGCCAGCACCACGTCCCTCCGTCAAACTGACACCTAATTGAATTTTGATTGCTACCGGGCTTGTTCGCAAAGCCTGCGCATCCGTGTTACAAATCAAAAAGTCAACACCTTCAATACCCTCTTCAAACATGTGGTTGACCGCGTTGCATCCGCCACCGCCCACTCCTATCACTTTGATGATAGACGACTTCGATTCCTGAAATCCAAAATTTAAGATGTCCTCCGTCATATTCGGGGATTTTTCATGGTTAAAACATTTCCGTATCCTGTTCATCATCGAAGAACAGCGTCACTTGGCGAGTCACCTCTTTTTTCATTTGCGAGAAAAAGCCAGGTTGAGTGGAGCGTACCTTCTTCTTCTTGGGTTTCAAGAAAAATTCTTTGGTCGGTTCTTGTTCGGTTTCGTTCAAAGCCTTTAGCAGCAAGCCCAAAACGGTTGCATTTCGTGGATCTTCCAGTTCTTTCCATTGTCCGCCTAACTTCAACCGTGGAATACCTTTACGAACATCCAATCCGGTTTGGAATTTAATCAGCTGCCCAAGATTAGGCATCAGCGCGCTACCACCTGTAAGGACAATACCTGCCCCCACCTTATCCATATAGCCCGATTTTTCAAGCTGAAAGAAAAAAGCTTCAATAATCTCTTCCATACGCGCCTGAATAATAAATGCCAGGCTTTTGAATGAAATTTCCTTGGGCTCCCAACCCGAAATTCCGGGGATGGTCACCACTTTATCGTCAGGTGCAAAATCGCCCATCGCTTCACCAAACTGAACTTTCAACGATTCAGCCTGACGCGCCAAAATGGTGCACCCTTCCTTAATGTCATGTGTAATCACATTTCCGCCAAAAGGAATCAATGCCGAGTAACACAAAACGCCATCGTGATAAACAGCCATTTTTGTGGCTCCTCCACCAATGTCGAGCATGACCACTCCAGCTTCTTTCTCATCGTCCGAAAGCAATATTTCCGAGGAGGCCAGCGGATCAATCATCGATCTCCGAATCGTAATTCCAGCACGTTCAAAACAAAGTTTCAAGTTCTCTTCATACACTTCAGGAGCAACCAGCAGTTTAAAATCAGCTTGCATCTTTTCGCCAGCCATCCCTACTGGATTTGGGACGCCAACCTCATGATCAATCGTAAAGAGCTGTGGAGAGGTATGATAGATCTTATATCCGGCAGGCAGGTCAATTTTTTTCACCTGCTGAAACAGGGCATCTACGTCCTCCTCCGACACAATACGTCGCTCGCCAATGTAGCGCTCGGCATGATTGGTGAGGGTTTTCAGTTGCTGGCCAACAATATTGACGTAAACCTCTTCAATGTCTCCTTGAAAAGCATCTTCTGCCTGACGAATAGCCTCGTGAATAGCAGAAAAGGCTTCATCAATGTTCAGGACAACTCCACGCTTCACTCCCATCGAGCGGGCTTTGCCGTAACCTAAGATTTCAATTTTGCCTGCTTCATTTTTCCTGCCTGCGACCACAACTACTTTTGTTGTGCCGACATCAACTGCCGCTATTATTTTTTCACTCTTGCCCATATACTCTATTTTTTAGTGCACACGACCTGGTTCGTATATTTCAAATTTATTTTCGAATACTGATCCCATCCGATTGTTGAAAACGCCTGTTCGTAAAGGGCTTTCAAATTTCGTAACTTGACTTGAAAGTCAGCTGGTCTTCCAAATTCTATTAACTGATCACCCACCAAAGTTGACATGATCAATTCTCCGTTTGAGTTTACCTGTATCTGCTCCACTTGGGCATTCCAGAATTCATCTTCATGAATAAAACTGACCAGCGGCAGCAACTTTTCCCGGGCATATTTCTCGTCGGACTGTCCACTAACCAACAACACCTTGCTGGTAAAGGCACCACTTGCCGAAATGCGAACGCCCTCTTTGTCGAGGTAAAAATCTTCCTTATCATTCCTAATGCGTACAACCGGATCCCGCTGTTCCACTTCAACAATCAACTTCCCTTTAAAGTCCATATCCAGACCAACAGCCCGGCGGTAAATTTCAATATTCTTAATCGCTGTTTCTTTTTTCAAAGCCTTTTCAAGCTCTTCGGTATTGATATCATTCAGTTTCTTGTCAAACAGTTCGCTGTCAGCCTTCTTCACGAGCCTCATAATCTCCTGCTCATCAATAAAACGGGGAGAATCTTCATCTATAAGGACGATCAGTTCCTGACAACCGACTTGAGCCAGCCTGCCGGAAGAGAAAGCCATCGTGATGGCGACCACAACCACCAGCAACCCCAAAAACCCTATTTTCATGACCGAATTAAACATGCTCCTTTTCCATTAAAATCGTTTTAACAGGATCCACCAGCGTATCAATATCACCGGCGCCCATCATCAGAATCACCCCATCACCCAAGTCTTTAGCCCATGCTGGGAACTGCGCTTTGCAAACCAGTTGCTTATTCTTATTTTCTATTTGATCGAAAATCAATGCAGAACTCACCCCTTCCATGGGCTTTTCGCGCGCCGGATAAATATCGAGCAAAATAATTTCATCCAACAGATTGAGCTCACGTGCAAAGCCATCCGCAAAATCGCGGGTGCGACTAAAAAGGTGCGGTTGAAAAATACCCGTTACCTTGCGATCGGAAAACATGTCCCGCACTGAGGCGATCGTTGCTTTCAACTCCTCCGGATGGTGCGCGTAATCATCAATCAGGATAAACCGCTTGCTACGATATTGAATATCAAACCGACGTTTTACTCCTTGATAAGCAGCCAAAGCTGTCATCAGCTCTTCAGAAGTCACCCCCGCCAACAAGGCCAACGATGAAGCGGCAATGGCATTTTCTACATTCATCAATCCTGGGTAATTAAGACGTACGCCCTCAATTTTACCTTTTGGATGAACCAAGTCAAACTGGTAAGCCTCGTCAACCAGTTCTATATTTTCGGCATAAAAATCAGCCTGTTCTTTTAGTGAATACGTATAATAACGAATGGCATCACCCGGTTTCTGATCGACCACGAGGCCCTTTTTCACCACCACGGAACCACCATCTTTTACTTGTCCGGCAAAGGCATTAAACGAATCGACAATAGCCTGCTCAGTTCCATAAATATCCAGATGATCGGCATCCATGGAAGTGATCACGGCCAAGTTTGGAAACAGCTGCAAAAACGAGCGGTCAAACTCATCAGCTTCGGCAATCACCCAATCGCTTTTGGCATCCAACAACAGGTTGGATTGGTAGTTCTTCGAAATTCCGCCCATAAAAGCCGTGCATCCCAACTCCGAGTTATGCAGGATATGCGCCAACATGGTGGAGACGGAAGTCTTTCCATGGGTTCCCGCCACCGCGCAGCATTGCAGTTCATGACAAATCATGCCCAGCACTTCCGAGCGCTTTTTCATCGTAAAGTCGTTGGTTTCAATAAAAATACGCTCAGCCAAATCGGCAGGAACTGCCGGCGTATAAACCACCAGGCAAGTCTCTCTCTGCAAGTGTTCAGCAAGCCATTCGGCCCGGTCATCGTAATGCACATCGATTCCTTCAGCCTGCAAGGCAAGCGTCAGCTTCGTTTCGGTCCGGTCGTAGCCCGACACCGAATAGCCAGCATGCTTGAAATAGCGTGCCAGTGCACTCATCCCAATTCCCCCAATGCCGAGAAAATAAACCTGCTTGATATGTGTTAAACCAATCATTTACCTTTTCACTTCGTTTAAAATCACTTTCACAATGTCGAATGTCGCATTTGGCTTAGCCATCTTCAAACTATTGTCCGACAATGTTTTCAATCGCTCCTCATCCTGAACGAGCTCCAGCGCCACTGGAAATAACTTTTTAACCGCTTCAAAATCTTTCACCATCACTGCCGCATCATTTTCAACCAAAGTCATGGCATTTTTGGTTTGGTGGTCTTCGGCCACATTTGGCGAAGGAACCAGAACGGAAGCTTTTCCGAGCAAGCAGATTTCAGAAATTGTACTTGCTCCTGCCCGCGAAATCACCAAGTCAGCGGCGGCATAAGCTAAATCCATCTGCGACAGAAACTCGAATAAGTGAATATTCTTGCGCAGCTGCCCGTTGAAGCGCTCCAAAATAGCTTTATAATAAAAAGATCCGGACTGCCAGATAACCTGAACGCCAGACTTGTCCAACAAGTCGAGATTGGAAAGGATACTATCATTCAAGGTGCGGGCACCTAAACTTCCCCCCATTACCAAAATAACCGGCTTTCCCTCCTGAAGCCCAAACGTTTTGTACGCCACTTGCTTGTCCACCTTATTCAATAGAGCTTGTCGGAAAGGGTTGCCTGTAACTACAATTCTCCATTTTGGGAAATATCGCTCCATATTAGGATAGGCCACGCAAATCTTCTTCACCCGCTTAGCCAACCATTTATTGGTTTTTCCGGCGTACGAATTTTGCTCCTGCAAGACCGTAGGAATACCTTTTCGGGATGCAGCTTTTAAAACCGGACCACTAGCAAATCCACCCACGCCAACCACAATATCGGGCTTAAATTCGCGAATGATTTTGCGGGCTCTTAGCATGCTCAGAAACAAGAACCAGACAAAGCTAAAAAGCTTGAACGACAATCTACGAGGCAAGCCAATGACAGGCAATCCAATAATCGGATAGCCAGCAATCGGAACGCGCTCCATTTCCATTTTACCTTGTGCTCCAACAAACAAAATATCAACTTCAGGAGTCTGAGCCCTAATTTCGTTCGCGATGGCCAAGGCCGGGAAAATATGTCCTCCAGTTCCTCCTCCGCTGATTATTACTTTTAATTTTTCCATTTTACAGTTCCTCATCTTCATCCGGCATATCAACCATTACCGGTGGTTCTACAACTTCTTTGTTTCGCTGATTGTGATAACTGACCGACAAAATTGCGCCAAAAGAAAAAGCAGTAAATAACATGGAAGTACCTCCCATACTTACCCAGGGCATAGGCTGCCCCGTAACCGGAGCAACACCGACTGAAACAGCCATATTGATGATCGCCTGAAAAACCAGCAGCAACACCAAGCCCGCCGTTAAAAATGCAGGATAGGTTCGGTTCGACCGCCGGACAATGACCACTCCCCGATACAAGAGAATCAAATACAACAAGGCGACTGCACCACCACCAACCATCCCATACTCTTCAATAATGATGGCAAAAATAAAATCGTTGTAGGCCGCCTCCATGTAATTACTTACTTCACTTCGGCCCGGCCCCTTCCCGAGCATGCCTCCTTGATAAATTGCTAATTTGGCATAGTCAGCCTGAGTTGTCCCCAGTTCCGCCTGATCATCGCCAAAAATAAAATCATCGATTCGCTCTTTAAAGGTATGAACACGTCCAGCCGAAGCCGGAAGATAATCAGCTGTAAAATATACTAACGTCAATAGAAGCAATCCTATTCCTACCGTCATCAATAAATATTTTGCCGGAATACGAGCTATCAACATCAAAATCATAATACACAAAAAAATCAATGCTGCAGTAGAAATATCTCCATAAAAAATAATGCTGCAAACGAAACCGCTAACGCCCATCACCCAGTAAAAAGCCTTCTTCAGCTCTTCCTTTGATTTTTGTCGTTTAGCCAGCACCTTAGCCACAAACATCATCAGCGATATTTTGGCCAGTTCGGCAGGCTGAAAGCTTAGAAATCCCAAGTCGAGTGAACGTGGGGTAGCTTTACCCGAACTCAGCTTATACTGAGCAATAGCGGCCAACAGCGCTCCTATGGTAATCATCAAGAGCAGCGGGGCTATGTAGGTATAGAACTTGACTGGGATGACATTGACCAGAAAAGCAATAAGCCCAAAACCGGCCATAAGAAAAATGAGCTGCCGCCCCAGGTAATAAAAAGTATTTCCACCAGCTTCGCGATAAGCCAGACGTCCGGTAGCACTGAAAACAATCAACAGTGAAGTGAGCGATAAAAAAACCAGCACCACCCATAATATCCGGTCTCCTTTTAATATTTTACCCAAGGATAAATTCATTTCAATTTTCAGTCTTGTTATTCAGCATCAAAAAAAATCATATTCAACCGTCCTTACACGCTTGCTTCTACTTACAACTCGCGCACGGCGTTTTTAAACTGTCGACCACGATCCTCGTAATTTTCAAATAAATCGAAGCTGGCACAGGCAGGCGATAACAAAACAGTCTCGCCATTTTTAGCCAAATAGTAAGCCGACCGAACAGCTTCTGTCATATCTTCTGTCTCTACAATGTCGGTCACTATACCAGCAAAGGCCTCCTTAATTTTTTTATTGTCCACTCCCAGACAAATGATAGCTTTCACCTTGTTTTTCACCAACTCATCCAGTGCCGCATAGTCATTCCCCTTATCGACCCCTCCGGCAATCCAGATAATCTGTTTATTAATACTTTCCAAGGCATACCAAGTCGAATTTACATTGGTTGCTTTCGAGTCGTTGATAAACTCAATTCCGTGCACGGTCAAAAACCGTTCGAGTCGATGCTCAACTCCCTTAAAATCAGACAAACTCTCCCTGATTTTCTCGTTCTTTATATTCAGCACAACACCTGCCAGCCCTGCGGCCATGGAATTGTATGTGTTATGTCTTCCCTGTAATGCAATATCAAAAATGGACATATTGAATGATTTTTTTTTCCAGTTGATAACTAAATCGTCTCCCTCTATTCCTGCTCCGTTTTCCGGAGTCTCTGTCCAGCCAAATGGCAAACACATAGCTGGTATATCTCGTTTTTTCAGCTCCTCTTGAATGATTGGATCGTCTGCACCGTAGATGAAAAAATCATCTGCCGCTTGATTTTGCAGAATCCGGAATTTTGAATCCACATAATTCTGCAATTGATAGTCGTATCGATCCAGATGATCTGGCGTAATATTCAATAAGATGGCCACGTCTGCTTTAAAATCATACATGCCGTCGAGCTGGAAGCTGCTCAACTCAATCACATAATAATCAAACGCTTTTTCTGCCACCTGCCAGGCAAAACTTTGCCCTACATTTCCGGCCAAGCCAACCTTCAATCCAGCTGTTTTCAGCAAATGATAAATCAGCATGGTCGTGGTCGTCTTTCCATTACTTCCGGTTATACAAATCGTTTTTGCCTGGTTGTAACGACCGGCAAACTCAATTTCCGAAATCACCGGAATAGCCCGCGCCTTCAGTCCTTCAATCAAGGGAGCCGTATCAGGCACTCCCGGGCTTTTAACCGCCAAATCTGCATTCAAAATTTGATCTTCCGAATGCTTTCCTTCTTCAAAAGGAATCGCATACTTTATTAGAACGTCTTTATACTTATTCTGAATCTTCCCCGCATCGGACACCCAAACGTCAAAGTCCTGCTTTTGAGCTAAAATGGCGGATCCAACACCGCTTTCTCCTGCGCCTATAATCACAATCCGTTTTGCCATTATTACCGCATTTTAAGAGTGACAATGGTAAACACAGCCAGGATAATTCCGACAATCCAAAAACGGGTTACGATTTTGGGTTCGGGAATTCCCTTCTTCTGATAGTGATGATGAATCGGGCTCATCAGAAAAACCCGTCTTCCTTCGCCGAACTTCTTCTTGGTATACTTGAAATAAGCAACCTGTATAACAACCGATAAATTCTCGAGGAGAAAGATTCCGCAAAGAAGCGGAATCAGTATCTCTTTGCGGATGATAACCGCAAAGACAGCCAGAATTCCTCCCAACGCCAGACTTCCGGTATCGCCCATAAAAACTTGGGCCGGATAAGAGTTATACCATAAAAAGCCAACCGTAGCACCAATAAATGCAGCGATAAATATGGTCAATTCACCAATGTTAGGAATATACATAATATTCAGGTAATCGGAGTAGATAATATTACCACTCACATAAGCTAAAATCCCCAGGGTAGCTCCACTAATAGCCGAAGTTCCCGTCGCCAATCCGTCTATGCCATCGGTCAGATTCGCCGCATTAGAGACAGCTGTAATAATCAAAATGATAGCCAGCGCGTAAATAAACCAGCGCCAAAACTCACCACGCTCACCAGCAAAAGGAACCAACCATGCATAATCAAACTCATGATTCTTAATGAAGGGGATGGTAGTCCGGGTTGACTTGACATCATTAGTAATAAAACGAACCTCTTGCATGCCTGTTTCAATGTCCACTACAATTTCCTTCTTATAATCACCGCTAACGCCCAACACTTTCTCCCGCACAATTACATCGTCGGAGAAATAAAGTGTAGAAGCAACAATAACACCAAGGCTGACCTGCCCCAGTATTTTAAACCGTCCGGCCAATCCTTTTTTATCTTTCAAAAATACCTTGATGTAATCATCCGCAAAGCCAATCAGTCCCAGCCAAACGGTAGTAACCAGCATCAGCATGATGTAAATGTTATCTAAACGTGCAAAAAGCAGCGTTGGAATAATAATGGATGCCAGAATAATCAATCCTCCCATTGTGG
This sequence comes from Sunxiuqinia sp. sy24, assembly GCF_052677165.1. NCBI lineage: Bacteria > Pseudomonadati > Bacteroidota > Bacteroidia > Marinilabiliales > Prolixibacteraceae > Sunxiuqinia > Sunxiuqinia sp. sy24. The sequence goes on along the minus strand of NZ_JBQYLH010000009.1, from coordinate 125,013 downwards.
GTGTACCTTTTTTCTGAAGTTGTCCTTCCAGACCCAAATCACGCACGTCTTCTCCAATTTGCTTTCGCTGCAAGTAATTAATTAGCTTACGCCCAAACCCCATTGTAATCAGCAACGAAGTAATAACAGCAGCTCCTGACCGGAAACTAATGTAGGGAACCATTCCTGATCCCGGAATATCTAGACCTCTTAACCACTCGTACAGTATATAAAACATCCTGCTTCTCCTATATTAAGTTGAATACCTCTTTAATCACTTCCTTATCATCAAAATGATGCTTCACACCTTTGATTTCCTGATAGTCTTCATGCCCTTTGCCGGCCACCAAAATGATATCACCAGCCTGTGCAAGCATACAGGCTGTGCGAATAGCTTCCCGACGATTAACAATAGCCAGCACCTTGCTGGTTTGGTGAGGCTCGATGCCAGTCTGCATATCCGCAATAATTTGCTCGGGCACTTCGCTACGCGGATTATCCGAAGTCAAAATCACCTTGTCACTTTGCTGAACCGCTTCGCGTGCCATAATCGGGCGTTTGGTTTTATCGCGGTCGCCGCCGGCACCAACAACCGTAATAACCTGCTCATTTCCGGTACGGATCTCTGTGATTCCACTCAATACATTCTTCAGAGCATCAGGCGTATGCGCATAATCAACCACGCCATATTTACCATCGGGTGAGCGTAAGATTTCGAAGCGTCCAGCTACAGGCTTCAGATCACTAATCACCGGCAAGACAGACTCGGCCGACTCGCCAAGCAACAAGGCCGAAGCATAAACTGCCATCAGATTATAGGCATTAAACAAGCCAGCAAAATGTGTCCATACTTCGTGCTCATCAATTCGCAATAGCATGCCATCAAAGTGTTTTTCCAGCACCTTGCATTTATAGTCGGCCAAAGATTTTAAACCATACGTTTTTTTCGTACACTTTGTATTCTGAAGCATCACCATACCATTCTTTTCGTCGGCGTTGGTCAACGCAAAAGCTTCTTGTGGCAATTGATCAAAGAATTTCTTCTTCGCTTTCAGATATTCTGCAAAGGTTTCATGGTAGTCCAGATGATCATGCGTCAAATTTGTAAAGATGCCGCCGTCAAATGTCACTCCGGAAATTCGCTCCTGATGAATAGCATGCGAGCTAACCTCCATAAAGCAATACTCACATCCGGCATCAACCATCTTCGCCATCAACGATTGAATTTGTAAGGCATCCGGCGTGGTATGCGTTGCGGGTAACTCTTGGTCACCCACATAATATTTAATCGTCGAGATTAAACCAACCTGGCATCCCATTTTTTTAAACAGCTGATACAATAAGGTGGCTATGGTCGTTTTCCCATTGGTTCCGGTAACCCCAACCACCTTTAACTTTGAAGACGGATTTTCGTAATAATTAGCCGCCAATTGGCCCAAGGCAAGCGCTGTATCCTTTATCTTAATCAAGCTAACATCGGCTGATTCCTCACCCTCAAACTGCTGAGCAATGACCGCAACGGCTCCTTGCTCAATAGCCTTCAGAATAAACTGATGTCCATCCACATGAGTTCCGGCAACGGCTACGAAAACATCGCCCGGCTTCACCTGTCTCGAATCGAAATGCAAGCTTCCCACTTCAACAGCCAAGCTGCCTGCTATCAATTCGTATTCTTGTCCGTTTAATATCTTTTTTAACTTCATCATTAGCCTAAATCAATATAAATAGTTTGTCCCGCTCTGATCCTATGGCCGGCTTTGAGCGATTGCTTCTGCACCTTTCCAATCCCCTTCATTTTCACTTTCAGCCCCGAGCTCTCCAGCAAATAAAGGGCATCACTTCCGCCCATTCCGCGAACATCAGGCACTAACCCCTCACTCACTGCCAACTTCTCGGCATTCAGTTTATCATGATCCGGTTTTACCCGGATTAATTCTGAATCAATATCATCCGCATCAATCTCCAAATCTAACTCGTCAGCAGTCAAAGCAATTTCATCTTTAAATCCTGACTTAACACGCGGAAGCGCTGCCAAATGATCGACCTCACTTTCCCGAGGCTCCATAAAACTGGCGTAAACTTTGCCAACAATTTCTTTAAATACCGGTCCGGCAACAGAGCCTCCGTAATACAACCCTTTGGGGCCAACAATCACCACCACGCAAGTGTACTGCGGGTCGTCAGCCGGGAAATAACCGGCAAAGGAAGCCTGGTAATTTTTGCGACCATCTTTGGTATATCCCTGATTATTGTATGCTACCTGCGCTGTCCCGGTCTTTCCCGCAATGGGAAAATACGGATTGTTCAACGAACGACCTGTTCCCGAGCTGCAAACGCCATTCAGCAATTCACGAGCTTTGCTCAAGGTTTCCTTTGAACAGATAGCCGGGTTGATCACTTCCGTCTTAAACTCTTTTTCCAACAAGCCGTTCCGGCGCACTTCCTTCACAAACTTTGGTTTCACCATCTTTCCATTATTGGCTACGGCATTATAAAATGTGGCCGTTTGCAAAGGAGTCAACTTTATTTCATAACCATAGGAGATCCAAGCCAGCGATGGGCCCCACCAAACCTTATCTCCCGGATATTTAATGTATGGAACACCCTCGCCGGCAAATCCCAGCCCTAATGGCTTGTTCAATCCAAAATTGTAAATCCTGTCGATGTATTCTTCTTCGCGTCCTTCATAGTACTTGGTGATAATTTTGGCCACCCCCACATTAGACGAAAGCTCAAAAATTCGTTTCATAGTCAATTTACCATGCCCTCCACGATGGTAATCACTATCATAGATCGTTTGACCGTGATAATTCCAGGCTCCATTACCCGTATCAAACACATCCGAGGTATCCACAAACCCGTGTTCCATAGCTACCATCAAGGACATTAACTTAAACGTTGATCCGGGCTCACTACAGCCTTCATTTCCGAGTGCGTAATTATAAATCTCTGAATATTCACCATCCTTGCGCCTCCCCAGGTTGGCAATGGCTTTCACTTCTCCGGTTTTAACTTCCATCACAATGGCTGTTCCCCATTCGGCCTGCGAAGTTTTCATCTGACGATGCAGAGCATTGCTGGCAAAATCCTGCAAATTGACATTCAGCGTTGTAATCACATCGCTTCCATCTCTCGGCTCAATAATCGGAACATTGATCCACCGACCGGAATAGTTGCGCTTAACCGCTTTTCCGTTCTCCCCACTCAGGTACCCTTCCATCAGTCCTTCAATGCCGGAATAACCAACATTACCATGAATACCACCAAAGGCACCTTTATTTAAGGTGCCAATTGTTCGACTGGCGAGATCGGTGTGCGGCATGACTCGTTCGTTTTCGGTAACCACAATCAAACCAGACCCAAAGCTACTGCGCTCCATCATGGGCAGGCGCTTGAAACGCTGAAGCTGGTTATAGTTGACCTCATGCGGATAAATCAAAAACCAGCGATTCCCTTTTTTAAATGATCGGTCCAATTTCTGCTTAAACCGATATTTTGAGATTCCAAAAAACTCGGCCACTTCCAGCGCAAAAGCATCGGCCTTTTCCTGATATACGCGCTTAACCATGGGAGCTGCCAAATCCAGTCGCAATTCATATTGCGGTACTGAAGTAGCCAAAATACTACCATCATCAGCACAAATATTTCCTCGTTTCGCAGGAATTTCCGCTGTATTGTTTTTCAAATTTTTGGCAATACCTTTCCACTTATTGGTATCCATATTCTGGATCATGAAGATTTTAGCCACGATGATGATCCCAATCAGCACGGCTAGAAAATAGATAATCCCAAAACGGGCTGTTATGTCTTTTCTAATCTCCATTTATTCCCTATCCAATTTTTCAACATTCAGTTTACGGGCTGGCTCTGTGGGCTCCAACAAGTCCAGTCCACTGGCTTTTATTTTTCCTACAATTTCCGATGGCCGATTCATCTTCATCAACTCGGTTTCGTAGGTTACTGATTCGGCACGCAGCTCTTTTATCGAATCCTGCACCGCCTCCATCTTTCGAATGGTTTTTTCTGACCAATACCGGTTCGAGATTAGCAGAATACCAAGAAAAGCAAGAAAAAAGAAAAAAGGCATTTGCTGCATCGTCTTTTCGCTAGCCAACAGACTACCTCCCAAAAACGATTTTAACCCAATCCTCCGGGTTTTACTTTTTCCTGATTTCAGTTCTTCAACACTCATACTTTTTCAGCAATTCGAAGTTTTGCACTTCTAGCTCTCGGATTTCTCGCTATTTCCTCCTCATCCGGAATAATCACTTTTCGGTTGATGGCCTTCAATACAGAGCTCACATTTCCATAGAAATCCTTATCCTGTTTACCCTCAAAATTTCCGGCTTTAATAAAGTTCTTAACCAGTCGGTCTTCCAATGAATGATAGGTTATGACCACCAGACGACCACCCGGCTTCAGCAATTCGGCGCTTTGCTCCAGAAAATCCTTCAACACATCCAGCTCCCTATTGGTTTCAATCCGAAGCGCCTGAAAAACCTTCGCTAAATATTTGGCCTCATTCTTTTTCGATACACAATCGGCAATAACCGCTTTAAACTCATCGATCGTATCAATATGCTGCTGCTGACGGGCAGCTACAATCTGCTTCGTCAGGCGGTATGCATTGTCCACTTCACCATATTCTCTGAAGATTCTCACCAACCGCTGCTCGCTGTAATCATTCACCACATCAGCTGCAGTCATCTTGGCGTCTCGGTTCATTCGCATATCGAGCGCCCCCGAAAAGCGAAAAGAAAACCCACGCTCAGCGACATCAAAATCATGCGATGAAACTCCCAAATCAGCCAAAATGCCATCGACTTTTTCAACACCATGATAACGCAAGAAATTGCGGATGTATTTAAAATTGTGTCGTACAAAAATAAAACGGGGGTCATCAAACGCATTATTGGCTGCATCCTCGTCCTGATCGAAACCAAACAAGTGCCCAGACTCAATAAATTTCAAGATTTCGCGGGAATGACCTCCCCCTCCAAAGGTAACATCAACATAGTCACCTTCCTTTTGAATGTTTAGCCCTTCGATGCTTTCATTCAATAAAACCGGTATATGATACGGCTGCTCCACTATTATTCCTCCTCTGATCCAAAAAACTCTGAAAATAACTCTCCGTAGTCGCCACCTGTATCCAGGTAAGCGTCGTATTCCAAGGCATCCCACAAACGAATCCGGTCGCCAACCCCAACAAAGACGACATCTTTGGTGATATTCACTTCCTCCAGAAAATTATTGGGGAAGTTCATCCGGCAGCTTTCAGGTACGCTTATGATTTTAAAATTGCGGTAAATCATATCCAGCAAACGACTTTGCCGGCGATTATTTCTATTCAATTTTGCTTTAAATGAGGCCAGCCTTTTCTCCCAAGCCTCAATCGTATAAACATTTAAACACTTCTCAAACGGGTCAATCTCAACAGCTAACTGACCATTAGGAATCCGCCCCCCCATCTCATTCTTGTAGTCGACAGGCAGCACAACACGTCCTTTTTCGTCAAATGTTGCTTTTTTTTCTGCTGAGAAATCCATGCGTAAAATGTCTATTTTCCTATCGTAAAAATAGTAATTTCTTCATCTAAATACCACTTTAAGTCACTTTAAGTCACCATCCTCCACTTTTTTACTATCTCCAAATTGTTCATATGTTGTTGACAACCCCGAAAAGCGCAGACACACGGAGCGCCAAATCATTATCAATCAACAACATGCACGAGAGCAATCATTTTTCAACAATGGTTAATAAAACGGAAGTTCAAAGAATATAAAAATACAAAATGGAGGCAAGCCTTACGGGGTTCGATTATATTTTCTATTTTTCGCCCCTAAAACAAAAGACAATGGATGATCAAAGTCCAAAGAAAGTAAAGCCAATTGACATTCGAAAAGTTTTTCAGGAAAAAAACCCGAAGCTGGCCCAACTTATACCAGGATTTATCTACAACTACATCACACGGATTATGCATATTCACGATGTAAACGAGATTCTGGAAAACTATGGGGAGCTTCAAGGAATAGAGTTCGTCCACCAGATCGTGAATCACTTCGATGTGAAAGAACGTGTAATTGGTATTGAAAATGTGCCAACAGAAGGCCGATTCATTTTTGCAGCCAACCACCCATTGGGCGGATTTGACGGACTACTACTGATGTCTAACGTAAATAAACTGCTTGGAGAAGTTCGCTTTTTGGTCAATGATATTCTCATGAACATCCCTCAACTTGAGGGTGTCTTTGTGCCTATCAACAAACAAGGAGGACACGGGCGTGACATTGCAAAAATCGTTCACGAGCAATACCATTCAGATGCCCAGATATTGATTTTCCCTTCAGGCTACGCTTCCCGGAAAATAAAAGGACAGATTACCGACATGGAATGGAAGAAACACTTCATCCAAAAGGCAATCCAGTACCAACGCGACATCATCCCGGTTCATGTCAGCGGAAGAAACTCAAACTTTTTCTACAGGCTAGCCAACCTGCGAAAATGGCTGCGCCTAAAGTGGAACCTGGAGCAATTTTTCCTGCCCGATGAAACCTTCCGACACCGGGGACAGAAATTCACTATCTCCTTTGGAAAACCGATCCCCTGGACAAGCTTTGACAAAGGCAAAAAACATAAGGAATGGGCTAAGGTTGTGCGCGACCACGTTTACTCGATGGCAGAATCACACAAGCACTGAATTTAAAGAACTATGAACTCTATTTCTTCAATAAATTTTTATAGTTTTGTACCTCAACAAAATTAGCGAACGAAGTATGAAAGATATTGTTGCACCGATGCCCAAAGAAGCTGTAATTGCGGAACTAACACCCCAAAAGCTTTTACGGAAGACGAACAAAGGTGCCAATGAGATCTACGTGATTACATATCACGATTCTCCTTGTATTATGCATGAAATTGGCCGCCTACGTGAAATTACATTTCGCGATGCAGGAGGCGGTACAGGGAAAGAGATCGACATTGACCAATACGACACAAGTGAAAACCCTTACAAACAACTGATTGTTTGGGATCCGGACGCACAGGAGATTCTTGGCGGCTATCGCTACATTATGTGCCCCAACCTTCCTGTTGATGAAAACGGGGATGTAATACTGGCAACCTCTCGCCTGTTTCATTTTTCCGAAGAATTTAAAAAAGAGTATCTGCCCTATACCCTGGAGCTTGGCCGTTCATTTGTTCAGCCAGCTTACCAATCGAGTAAAGCAGGAGCTAAAGCACTTTTTGCACTGGATAACCTGTGGGACGGCCTTGGCGCTCTAATAGTAGACCACCCGGAAATGAAATATTTCTTTGGAAAAGTAACCATGTATTCGCACTTCCAGTCGGATGCACGAAATCTAATCCAATATTTCTTCCTGAAATACTTCCGTGATCATGACAACTTGGTGAGTCCGAAAAAACCCATGGAATTGCACATGAACATGGAAGCTCTGGAGCCGATTTTCAATGGCGGATCATATAAAGAAGATTACAAAATACTGACTCAGCAAGTACGTGAGCATGGTGAAAACATTCCACCACTAATTAATGCTTACATGAACCTGAGTCCTTCCATGAAAACCTTTGGAACGGTTCTTAACGACCGGTTTGGCGATGTTGAAGAAACAGGAATCATCCTGACCATCAAAGACATTTACGAAGCCAAAAAAGACAGGCACATTGAAACCTACATCAAGGGAAAAGAAGATGATTTCCCAATGCCCGAATAAAGAAGATCCAATCGAACAACATACAATAAAAAAAGCAGACTAATTAGCCTGCTTTTTTTATGCTTTATTTTTAACGTTTTCCAATCTTTCGAAAATGCTGAGCAGCCACCTCGATTAGTAGGCACGCCCATGAACACCTTCAACAAAATTGATAAAAGACGTATTAACAACCTTATTTCCCCCAGGAGTCGGATAATTGCCGGTGAAATACCAGTCGCCCTTATCGCCCGGACAAGCTTCATGAAGATTTTCGATGCTTTGGTACACGATTTCCACTTCCGCATTACAACCTTCAGGTTTCAACAGCTCGGCAATCTTAGCTGAGATTTCCTCGGCGGTAGATTGACGATAAATATCTTTCACATAATTCATAATCTCCTCTTTCGGAAGATTTTCCTGCGCCTTACACTTCTTATATACTTCATCAATAACTGACTGTAGTCCCTTGTCTTTCAACAACTCAATAGCAGCCTCGAAAGCAATGAATTTCTCCAGCACAGCCATATCAATTCCATAGCAGTCAGGATAACGAATTTGCGGAGCCGACGACACGACAATAATCTTCTTCGGATTCAATCGATCCAGAATTTTCAGAATACTGGTCTTAAGGGTCGTTCCCCGAACAATCGAATCATCAATAATTACCAGCGAATCCTTATTCTCGCGAATCACACCGTAAGTAACGTCATACACGTGAGCCACCAAATCATCGCGACTGGCATCGTCTGCAATAAACGTTCGCAGCTTAACATCCTTAATGGCGATTTTTTCAACCCGAGGCTCCAGCGAAATAATTTCCTCCAACTCTTCTTCCGTCATCGTTCCGTTGCCGGCGCGAATCAACTTTTTCTTCCGCTCCAGCAAGTGCTGATTAACCCCTTGCATCATGCCATAAAAGGCCGTTTCTGAAGTATTGGGGATATAACTAAATACGGTATTCTCAATATCAAAATCAATGGACTTCAGAATGGCAGGAGCCAATAAGCGGCCCAATTGCTTGCGTTCCTGATAAATATCTTTATCGCTACCGCGAGAGAAATAAATCCGCTCGAACGAACAGGAAACCCGTTTGTGTGGCACCCGAACCATTTCATGCGACACTTTTCCGTTTCGCTTAATAATCATCGCTTCACCAGGTTTGATTTCCTTCACCTGATCAGCCTTCACATTCATGACCGTTTGAATTACCGGACGTTCCGAAGCAACAACCACAATTTCGTCGTCCTCATAATAATGTGCCGGACGAATTCCCCACGGATCGCGGGCCACAAAAGCATCGCCATGCCCAACCATTCCGGCAATGGCATAACCACCATCCCAATCTTTGCTGGCATTTTCCAGAACGCTTTGCACATCCAGGTTTTCTTCAATCAATGGCGAAATTTCCCGGTTACTGTAGCCTTCATTCTTATATTGACGGAAGCGGAATTGATTCTCCTCATCCAAAAAGTGACCCACTTTTTCGAGTACGGTAACCGTATCCGTATAATTTTTGGGATGCTGCCCCAAGTCAATCAGCTTTTGAAACAACTCATCGGTATTGGTCAGGTTGAAATTACCAGCCAAAACCAGGGTTCTTGATTTCCAGTTGTTCTGACGCATCACCGGATGCACAAAATCAATACTATTCCGGCCGAAAGTACCATAACGCAAGTGTCCCAAATAAAGCTCTCCAGCATAGGGTAAATTTTCGTATGCCCATTCGGTATCATCAATATTATTGCCGCCTTTGATAGCCTTCTTCACACTTTTGCCAATTTTATCAAAAACATCCTTAATCGGATTTTGCTCAATTGACCGATACCTGTTGATGTATTCCTGTCCTGGATTCAGATTCATTTTCACACTCACCACCCCGGCACCATCCTGCCCGCGGTTGTGCTGTTTCTCCATCAAAAGGTAAAGTTTGTTGATTCCGTACTGCCAGGTGCCGTATTTTTCTTGGTAGTAACTTAATGGTTTTTTCAGTCGGATTAGCGCAATTCCACACTCGTGTTTAATCGATTCACTCATTGCTCTGTTTGTCAGTAAATAATTTTGGAAACTGAATAATATCTTTCACAATAAAGGCATTGGGGTAGCTCTTTCTGATTTTTGCTTTTAACGCCAATGCTTCATTTTTTGTTCTGAAATTCCCTACCCTAACCTTAAAGTCGGGGCTTCGAAAGATCATATAAGCCTGCTCATCGGGGTAATCCCTTAAGAACTCCGTCTTCACATCCATCGCTTCATCGCGAGCCAGCAAGCCCGAACTGAAAAAAATCTCCAACCGATATCCTTCGGTACCATTCAAACGCTTATTCATCCCAATATGCCTTTCCAACAAGGTGTCAATTCGGGCATCTTGAATTACTGGAAAATGCTGAGTAAGTGTTCCGGAGGTGTTATCAGAAGCATGCTGACCGGGGCTGTAAGAGGACTCTTGAGCACTGAGGGTCAAGCAAAAAAGGATAAAAAAGATCCCTACAAATACAAATTTCATAACAGGTGTCCTTTAAAAGTGCAAATATATATTTAATTGTCGGAATACAACAGCGCACGGTTTTTATCATTCCAAAAAATCAAAAAACTTTACATTAACATCAGATGGCCTCATCTCCAATTCCTATAAAAAGGTATAACGTTTTCTCCAAACAAAAATTTTGCATTTCTCATTCTGTTTAAAATAGATAAATTTGCCAACTGATTCTGAAAGAGATGAGAGAGAAAAAACTATTTATTGAGACATATGGCTGCCAGATGAATGTAGCCGATAGTGAAGTTGTCGCTGCCATTTTGCAAGACCGACAATACCAATTATGCGATACAGCAGAAGATGCCGATGCCATTTTCATCAACACCTGCTCCATTCGCGACAATGCTGAGCAGCGTATTTGGGGGCGGCTAAACCACCTGAAAGCATTTAAAAAGAAAAACAAAAAACTGGTGGTTGGCATTTTGGGTTGCATGGCCGAACGTGTAGGTGAGCAGTTTTTGGAACACGATGCCGTTGATCTTGTAGCAGGCCCGGATGCCTATCGCGACCTGCCCTACCTGATGGACAAGGCGCTGGATCACGAGCCGGCCATTAATGTGGAACTCTCGACCAACGAAACGTACGATAAAATAACGCCGGTCCGCATTGGCGATAAAACCATTAGTGGCTTTGTGAGCATTACCCGCGGATGCAACAACTTTTGCACCTACTGTATTGTGCCTTATACCCGTGGCCGCGAGCGAAGCCGCTTTCCACAAGACATTATCAACGAAGTGCGCGACCTAAGCACGAAAGGCTACAAGGAGGTAACTTTGCTGGGGCAAAATGTAAACTCGTACAAATGGTTGCCCGAAGGAGAACGCAAACCGGTGAAATTTTGGGACCTACTGGAACAAGTTGCCAAAGAATTTCCCAAAATGCGCATCCGGTTTACCACATCGCACCCCAAAGACATGTCGGACAAAGTGTTGAAAGTAATTGCAGCCTACCCCAACATTTGCCAGCACATCCATCTCCCCATGCAATCGGGCAGCACGAAAATTCTGAATTTGATGAACCGCAAATACGACCGGGAGTGGTACATGAAACGCATTGAGGCTATCCGCTCAATTCTTCCTGACTGTGGTATTTCAACAGATGTTTTTTCCGGATTCTGCACCGAAACGGAAGAAGACCATCAGGAAACACTCTCGCTAATGGAATGGGCTAAATTCGACATGGCCTTCATGTTTAAATATTCAGAACGGCCGGGAACGTATGCACACAAGCATTTGGAAGATGATGTTCCGGAGGAGATCAAAACCCGTCGGTTAAATGAAATTATCGCCCTACAAAACCGATTATCGCTGGAAAGCAACCAAACAGACATTGGTCGCGTAGTAGAAGCACTGGTTGAAGGTACTTCGAAAAAGAGCGATGCCGAGCTTTTCGGAAGAACACCAACCAATAAAGTCGTTGTTTTTCCGAACCGCAACTTTCAGAAGGGCGAATTGGTTAAAGTCAGGGTGACCCGATGTACACAAACGACCTTGATTGGAGAATTGGTTGACTAAATCAGGCAGCACTCAAAAGACCCAAGGCTTGGCAGTCGAAGCAGCAAACGCCTCAATTGCCAAGCCGGCTAATTGAATCGTTGAATTTAGAAATTCGAACTTATAATAATGAATTGCAATGAGCAACTTAATCGATGATTTTCAGGAATACCGTTCAAAAATGAACGACAAAATACTTTCGTCTGACAATAAAGTCATGAAGCGAATTTACAGCGTAGACACCCTTGCTTATCAGGATGGTGCTTTAAATGTTAAAACCAAAGAGATGTTGGGATTAGTTTCATCGATGGTCTTACGTTGCGACGATTGCATCAAATACCATCTGGAAAAATGCTTTGAGCAAGGCACCACAACTGAAGAAATCTTTGAAGTTTTCAGTATTGCAAACCTTGTTGGAGGTACGATTGTTATTCCTCATACAAGACGAGCTGTGGAGTATTGGGAAGCACTTCAGGCGAAGTAATACACCCAAGCTAAAAACGTGAATACATAAAAATAAATGAATATGATTGCAATCAGCGCCACTGACAAAAAATTGACTGCTCCGATGGATCTCCGGTTCGGACGAGCGCCCTATTTCTACCTCACCGACGGCAATGAATCACGCTTTATCGTGAATCCCTATTGTCACGAAGAACATGATGTAGCCCCCCGGGTCGTAAAGTTATTGTCCGAAGAAAAAGTGGATAGGATAATTACGGGTGAAGTTGGGCCCAAAGCACATACGAGTTTGCAAAAGGGAAACATCCAAATCATTATGCTTGATGAAGAGCGCATCAAGATTAACCAGGTTCTCAAAAAGATCAGTTTCTAGCACAATCTATTTTCATTCAACGGTAAAGTTCTTTATTCATAAAAGGGATTAATGCCAGCACCAAACCATGTTGGTATAATGTCTGACGAGTCACCCTGTCATGCGTTAATAAGCCCTCAGCCCCGTTCTGCTGCTTCGAATTTTGCTTTTTAAAAACCTGATCATCGGCATCGCCCAGCTCCATTCCCTCTGCTATTAAGCGAGCTACTTCAGGCGGCAGTTCAAAACTTCCGGTCCTCCCCAACGACTGCCTTTCGCCGTCTGAAACAACAAGCCAGGCAAAAGCCTGCAAGCTGCCATCCACCAGCTCAATTCCACCTTCAATACCCACAAAGTAATCAGCCGACTCACCACTCTGCAACAAACCGCACACCCTGTTTTTAGCTCCTACAAGGGTTTCCTCATCGCTGCTTGGCTGATCGGAAACTCCTGAATTAATAGCTAGCCCACAAACGTGAACAGGCTCTGAAAAACAAATTTTGAAAGCTTCTTTAACGGCATTAACTTTAACCGGATTTTGAGACGCGATGAGAATCTTCATTCCTTTAAATCGTTTAAATATTCAGTCAATAAAACTACTTTTACATTTTACAAACTTCAAATTTTCAATCCGAAAATGATTATTCGCGAAGCTAAAAAAGAAGATGCCAGGCAAATAGCAGCCTTTCAATTGGAAATGGCAATGGAAACTGAAAATCTTCAACTCAATAAAGATACGGTTGAGCTTGGTGTAAACCACGTATTTAACGATCGTACCAAAGGAACTTATTATGTAGCCGAAAAAAACGGGCAGGTCATTGCCTCGCTACTGACCACCTTTGAGTGGAGCGACTGGCGAAATGGCACCGTGCTTTGGATTCAATCGGTGTTCGTATTGCCAGCTTCCCGCGGAGGTGGCGTGTATAAAAAAATGTATCAACATATTCAGCAGCTGGTTGAGAAAAATTCGAAACTAAAAGGGATTCGGCTTTACGTTGACCAAAACAACACCCGTGCACAGCAGGTTTATCAAAAACTGGGCATGACCGCCGAACATTACCAACTATTTGAATGGCTAAAAAACTAATTGATGGAACGAAAACCAATCTCGCCCGAAGTGCGCAGGCAATTAATCATTGCCCAGCGTAATGAAATAACGGAACATGCCATTTACACGCGTCTGGCGTCAAAAATTAAAGACAAGCACAACAGTCAGGTTTTGCAGGCCATTGCAGAAGATGAATTGAAGCACTACAAAATCTGGGAGAACTACACCGGACGAGCAGTAAACCCCAGTCGCTGGGAAATTTTCAAATTTTACTGGATTGCCCTTATTTTCGGAATCACCTTCGGTATCAAACTGATGGAAAAAGGAGAAGAGAGTGCGCAAATCAACTACGATCAGCTAGCAAAAGAAATTCCCGAGGCAGCAACCATCAGTAAAGAGGAGAATGACCATGAAGAAGAGCTGATCAAAATTCTAAAAGAAGACAAGCTCGAATACATCGGGTCAATCGTTTTGGGACTGAATGATGCTCTGGTGGAAATTTTGGGTACATTGGCGGGATTGACCTTCGCCCTGCAAAATACCAAAATTGTGGCGCTCACCGGAATTATTGCCGGAATAGCCGGCGCCTTGTCCATGTCCTCCTCCGAATACCTTTCTCATCGCTCGGAAGGCAACGACGAAGGTGCGGTAAAGTCGGCTGTTTTTACAGGAATAGCCTACTTGTTTGCCGTCGTATTTTTGGTTGCACCTTATTTAATCTTCACATCCCCCTTTATGGCTCTAATCGTGGCTGTCATCGATTCCATTTTCGTGGTTTTCCTATACAGCTATTACATTTCCATTGCTAACGATCAACCCTTTCGAAAACGCTTTGGAGAAATGGTCATTTTAAGTACCGTAGTGGGCTTAATCTCATTCGGGCTAGGTTACCTGGCACGTATTGCATTCGGCATTGAGCTTTAAAACAATCATCAGCCGGGCTTGTTGATTTCAGAAATGGAGGATTATTGTGAGCTATTACCTGACCAAATTAATACAAGAGGGAGAGCACCAGCAACAAGATTTCAAATACTGCATCAGTGACTCCAAGAAGATAGCTAAATCGTTGGTTGCCTTTGCCAATACGGATGGAGGACGCCTGCTGATCGGTGTAAAAGACAATGGCAACATTGCCGGCGTACGGTCTGAAGAAGAATATTACATGGTGGAAGCGGCCGCGAAAGTATTCAGCAAACCTGAAATTGATTTCACCACACGCCAGCACCTCATCGATGGCAAAGCAGTACTTGAGGTGACTATAGATCCCAGCAAACGTAAGCCCCACTACGCCAAAAATGACCAGGGGAAATGGCTGGCCTACTTTCGTCTGCATGATGAAAACAAACTGGCCAACAAAATCATGATCGAAGTATGGAAAAAGCAAAACAGAAAACAAGGCATCTTTCTAAGCTATTCGGACAAAGAACAAATGCTGCTCGACTTTTTGGATAAAAACGGAACCATTAGCCAGTCTGCATTTAGCAAAAAGGCGCGGATTACCTACCGCGAGGCCGAGCGAATCATTTCGGACCTGATTGTTCTGGGCATTTTGGAAATACAAACGGAGGAGAATATGATCCGTTATGCCATTTCAAAAAACTTTGATCGCGAAGAATGGAATACCCAAAAGCTTAGTTAGAAAATGAAGCTCAGAAAATCGGCCTCTTTTCAACCAGCACCAATTCAAGCTTCACAAGACCAGTCATGAGCTAATCACTCAATCATTTCTTTATAAACGGCAAACTTTTAATCTTAAAATCAGTTTACTAGTTAAAGAAACAGAATGAAATGAAAACCCCAATAAACTACTTGCTCTTGGCTATCTTGTGCTTGGCACTACTCACCAACTGCAATACCCATTCACCAACTAATCAGGAGGCAGAAGTTCCCGAAGAACAGGATCCGAAAGGAATCACGATCCAGCCAATTGACTTTCTTTCCGAAGAGCAATACGACCAACTCATTGTTGAAATTGTTTATATTGAAGGATTCAAGCTTAATACCAATTCGCTCTACCAGCTGGCTTCTTTTATGGAAGAACGCCTGCATAAAAGCGCCGGTATTTCAATCATATCGAAGGCTATTCCATCTGAAGAAAAGGTTGTTTACTCCATTACTGACTTGGAAGACCTCGAAGAGCAATACCGCTCGCACCAAGCTACTGACAAAGCATTATCGGTCTGGATTGCCATTGTTGATACAGACTACTCAGCAAACGAAAACGACACAAAAGCATTAGGTGTTGCATACGGAGCCTCATCGATGGCACTTTTTGGAAAAACAATTCAGGAATTCAGCGGCGAACCCGAAGAACCCTCAACGCAGGTCCTTGAATCGACAGTGCTGAAACACGAGTTTTGCCACATTCTGGGTTTAGTAAACAAGGGTACCCCTATGGTTAATAACCACCTGGACACGCAACACGATAAACATTGCTCAAACAATAACTGCCTAATGCATTATACCGCAGAAACCAGTGACTTCCTGTCCAACTTTATTGCAGGCATTGTTCCCTCGCTCCGGGAACAATGCCTGAATGATTTAAAGAACAATGGAGGGAAATAGCCTCAAATGATTAATTAAATTTTAATCAAGCACAAGAATCAATTCAGCATTTTATCACTAGATTTGACGCGATTTTTTCATGACAAGCTAAATTTTCAACCAAGATCTGAACCAAGCCGAGGCCGACCTGTTTTTATCTTGACCTAAATCATTTATTTAAAATATAATCGTATGAAGAATTTACTATTTGCTATTCTTGCCTTCCTTATAGCCGTTCCTGTGTTGGCACAAGAAAATTACAAAACACTATCCAAAGAAGACTCTGTAAAAATTTACATTGGACAGCAGACCTATGAGGTCAAAACCTACACTGAAAAGCACAAAGCCAAGAAACCAAAAAATATCATTTTCATGATTGGTGATGGCATGGGTGTTTCGCAGGTTTATGCTGGGCTGACAGCCAATGGTGGTCATCTATTTTTGAATAACTTCAAGCATGTCGGATTCTCAAAAACGCAGTCAGCAAATGATTATGTGACCGATTCCGCCGCAGGAGGAACCGCCCTATCCTCCGGATATAAAACCTACAACGGAGCTATCGGAGTTGACACCGATACGCTTGCACAGCCATCGATTCTGGAAAAAGCAGAAGCCAAAGGTCTGGCAACCGGACTGGTTTCCAGCTCAGCAATTACACATGCCACGCCAGCTTCATTCATCGCTCATGTGCCCTCGCGAAATCAATATGAAGACATCGCTGCCGATTTTCTAAAAACAGATATCGATGTATTCATTGGTGGTGGATACAAACACTTTACTGACCGCAAAGATGGACGCAACCTGACCACTGAATTGACAAACAAAGGCTACACTGTATTGCAGGACATCAACGACATTGAAAAATTCAACTCGGGAAAACTGGCCGGCTTAACGGCTCCTGAACACAATGACCGTGCACCTGAACGAAACGACATGCTTCCCAAAGCCACTGCTAAGGCAATTGACCTTCTACGCAAAAGTAAAGATGGTTTCTTCCTAATGGTTGAAGGCTCTCAAATTGATTGGGGTGGACATCAAAATAATTCGATTTACGTCGTTGAAGAGGTTCTTGATTTTGATCAGTGCATTGCCAAAGCACTTGAGTTTGCAGCCAAGGATAAAGAAACATTGATTGTTGTGACCGCTGACCACGAAACGGGTGGAATGGCAATCAACAACGGCAATATGCCCAAACAAACCGTTAAAGGAGGTTTCACAACCGGTGGTCATACCGGCGTAATGGTTCCTGTTTTTGCCTTTGGCCCCGGAGCCGGGCAATTTACTGGCATCATGGATAACACCGACATTCCGAAAAAGATGATGAAATTACTCGGACTATAGAAAACCAGCACGCCTGAAAAGGCCAGCTTAAGTAAAAAACTATTGAAGGAAACCGGCTTTCTTTCAATAGTTTTTTACTTTTAGCCCTCGCTACTTAAAATTGAAGCTTATGAACACCTCGTTGGATGTATTGGACCATGTGCGGTTGAACTTTTCACCATCAGGTTTACTCTTCTTAAACATAGCACTGGCATTCATCATGTTCGGCGTTGCTCTGAGCATAAAAATTCAAGATTTCAGAGACATCATCCAAAACCCAAAATCAGCCATCACCGGCATTATTTCCCAATTTTTACTTCTCCCCTTTCTTACCTTTTTGCTGGTCATCAGCCTAAAACCGGCACCAACAATCGCGCTGGGAATGATTTTGGTCGCCTCCTGCCCAGGCGGAAATATTTCCAACTTCATGAGTTCAATGGCCAAAGCCAATGCCGCCTTGTCCGTTAGCCTCACCGCATTTGCCACCCTCAGCGCCACCTTTATGACCCCGCTCAACTTTGCTGTGTGGGGAAACATGTATGTCAGATTCTACAACAACCAATCGGCACAAGCCTTGCTTCGCCCACTACAGATTGATCAGCTTCAGATGTTTGAAACGGTCTTCATATTGCTTGGAGTCCCGGTTATTCTGGGCATTTTCTTTGCCTCTAGATTTCCGGAGACCACAAAAAAAATTATCACACCCCTAAAAATAGTGTCTTTGGCCTTCTTTGTTGTCATGGTTATTGCCATGCTTTCCGCCAATTTTGATCATTTTATGCGGTTTGTGCACCTGGTATTTTTCATTGTTCTAATGCATAATGCCTTGGCCTTAGGAACCGGATTTCTCTTTAGCACGCTCATGAAGCGTCCTCGAATTGATCGCCGGGCCATCACCATCGAAACAGGTATTCAAAACTCAGGGCTGGCTCTGACGCTCATGTTCAATCCGAAAATATTTCCGCCCGAACTTGAGCTGGGAGGCATGGCTGTAGTTGCAGCTTGGTGGGGTATTTGGCATATTCTTAGTGGCCTGACTGTTGCCAGTTTATGGTCCAAAAAACCAATGCTTGCCTAATATGAAGAACTGGTCTTTCGCTTACGCTTTTGTCAAACAAATTGTACGCACCGCTATGTGGCTCGTACACAAACGAATTACCGTTATTGGGGCATCCAATATTCCCCCCAGCACACCCATTATTTTTGCTCCAAACCATCAAAATGCCCTGATGGATCCACTGGCCGTTTTGTGCACCAGCCGCACCCAACCCGTTTGGCTGGCCCGTGCCGATATTTTCAAACTGAAAGCCACACGCCCCATCCTTCGTTTCCTGAAAATCATGCCTGTTTACCGCTTCCGCGATGGCAAAGAAAATTTGGGAAAGAATAAGAAGATCTTTGCTCAGGCAATTGACATTCTGGAAAACAAAAAGGAATTAGCTCTTTTCCCTGAAGCAGCTCATTCGGGAAAAAGACAAATGCTTGCTCATAAAAAAGCGATTCCCCGCATTGCATTTTTAGCTGAAGAAAAGAACAACTTCAAGCTAAACCTTCATATTATCCCGGTAGGTATCTATTACAGTCATTATTGGCATTTGAACCGTGAGTTAATTGTTCATTACGGCAAACCGATTGTCGTTAAAGACTATGAAGATGACTTCAGGAAGGATGGACATAAAGCCAACATGGCCTTACGCGATGAGATCTCCAAACGCGTTGAAGCCCTCACGATCAACATCAAAAGCAAGGAGCATTACGACAATTATGAGCTAATGCGGGATTTGGTTGGAGCTGATTATGCCAAAAAGCAAAAGGAAGATAGCAACCGGATGAAGAATCGGTTTTACAGCGACCAGAAACTAATTGGCCTGTTAGAAGCGAAAGAAACTGAACAGCCCGAGCTGTTTAGCTCACTTCATAGCCAACTGACCAACTACCGAAACACGCTACAGCAGCTCAACATCAAAAACAAACAGGCAAGTAAAAAGAAGCTATCGATTGGCTTCCTACTGGGAAAAAGCCTCGGAGCACTCCTGCTGCTTCCTCTATTTATTCTTGGTTTTATCCTCCACCTGATTCCCTTTTTTATCCCACGCCATTTTATCCAACGTAAGGTAAAAGACCAGCTATTCTATGGCTCCATTCAATTTGTTGCCGGCTTGATTATTTACCCAATTATTGGCCTTATCTTAAGTTTTATTTTCTACCTGAACACCCACAACTTAGTCCTGACTATTTGCCTCTTATTGGGGTTTTGGCTCCTTGGGAAAATAGCTTACAAGGCCATGCAATACCTTCAAGACTTAATTGACAACTACCGCTTTTTCTTTTTCGCCCGCAAAAACCAAGATCAGGCAACCCGACTACTGGATCGGAAGACAAAACTCAAAGGGCAACTATTTCGGTTGATTAACGACTGATTTTTTATACTTTTGGGCCGATTTTGAAAACAAATGGATTACTTGACGCTTTTTATTCTTGCCATTGGCTTATCGCTTGATTCATTTGCGGTATCGGTAATCAGTGGTCTTAGCCTGCCCAAGATTCAATTTTTTCAAGCTTCCCGACTTGCAATTATTCTGGCCATCGTTCAAGCCATTATGCCTTTGGCAGGCTGGGGACTGCAAAATAGCATCCGTCAATTCATCGCCCCTGTTGACCATTGGGTTTCCTTTATTATTTTGACCGGAATTGGCTTGAAAATGATTTACGACAGCTTTTCAAACGAAGAAACCAAAAGCATTAAAAACCCGCTGAACCTGCGAGTGGCATTTTTCCTGGGCCTGGCAACAAGCATGGACGCTATGGCTGTTGGCTTTAGTGTTGCCAATCTCTTTTCCAAACTGCTGATTGCCATTCTCATTATTGGCTCGACCACCTACTTCGCCTCTATGACCGGAATCCTGATTGGAAAGAAAACCGGACCACATATTACACACTATGCAGAACTACTCGGCGGACTTATCTTATTATCTATCGGTTCAAAAATTTTATTAGAACACCTCTTCCTTCTTTAAAATAATCTTATTAAGTTTTGTATATTCACTCATCATATATTTCCAATGAAACACGAAGTTGGTCCATATCTTATTACGCCCCTTTTACTTGTTCTTGTTTTATCAGGAATTGTTGGACTTTTTATCAGTATTTATCTTCTCAAATACAAAAAGTCTCCTGGACTACTCTACCTGTCACTCATGCAGCTTTGCTCTGCGGTCTGGGCTTTTTTTTATGGTCTCGAATATGCATCAACCACCCTTGATTTGAAAATATTCTGGTCTAAACTCTCATACTTTGGCATTGTTTTCACACCCGTATTCTTCTATTTCTTTAGCCTTCACTTTTCCTCAAAACTAACACAAAAACTAAAAATCGGGCTACTGGCGCTGGCCTCCCTTTTTCTACTATTGGTATTGACCAACGAGTACCACTTCCTGCATTGGACATCCTACAGCATTAATCCAAAATTCAATACAACGAGCTATGAATATGGCATCTTTTTCTGGCTGGTTTTTGTATTTTGCTACACCCTGCTGATCTTAAGCATTATCAACATAATTCCATTGACCTTTGAGTTCTCTGAAAATTTTCAGACACAAATTACTTTACTAATATCGGCCTGCGTTTTCCCGGTTGTTGGAAACCTGATGTACATTTTCAATGTCAGTCCTGTTCCCGGATTCGACTGGACTCCAATCTTTTTTGTCTTTTCAGGTCTTGTGCTCACCTATATCAATATTCGCTATGGAACTTATGACCTCGTTCCTATTGCCCGCAACAAGTTTTTGGATATGCTTCCTGATGGGATTGCTGTTGTTGACCAACACACACGAATCGTTGATGTAAATCCCTCGTTTCTGAGGCTGACACAACAAAAAAGCACAGACATCCTAGGAAAATCACTGATCACTGCGTTTCCCAAGATAAAATCACTGATAGAGCAGTTAAGCCCCAAAGAGCTCATTGCCCCAATTGAACTGGATGTGGAAATTAATGGTGAAACGATCTTCTTTGATCTTCGGCTCACACCCTTATACGACAAAAAAAACAATTTCTCAGGCCGACTAATTACTTTGCGCGATATTACTGAGAAAACGATCTACGAGCAAAAAATTAACCAAACCAACCAGCAGCTCAAGAAGGAAATTGAAGAAAAAGAAAAGTTGATTGCCGATCTGGATGCATTTGACCATACCGTTGCCCACGACCTAAATAACGTTATTGGAGCAATTGTCACATCAACCGACTTACTTCATTATGAAGTTGAACATCAGAATTACGCCAACCTGAAAGAAGTGATCGAGCTGATCCAGCTTTCGGCCAACAAGTCTTTTCATGTCATAAAGGAACTACTAACCCTGGCCAGTGTCAGGCAGCAGGATGTAAAATCGGAACAAATAGATATGCTAAGCATTTTCGAAGAAAGCGAAAGACGCTTAGCAGATATGATTAAAACCTCTGGAGCACAAATCATCAAACCCAACGATTGGCCATCGGCCTATGGCTATGGTCCCTGGATCGAGGAAGTCTGGGTCAATTTTCTGAGTAATGCGATTAAGTATGGCGGTAAGCCTCCAGTTATTGAGCTGGGATCTACCCAGTTTTATAGCGAAAAGAAAATTCGTTACTGGATTAAAGATAATGGCAATGGACTGCCCCCCAACAAGCAGAAAAAGCTATTCAAAAAATACGAACGCTTCAACCAAGCCCACATCGAGGGCACTGGACTGGGACTTTCAATTGTAAAACGTATTATCGAAAAATTGGGTGGTGAAGTGGGTGTCGTCAGCAATGCCATTCCGGGTGAGGGCTGTGTTTTTTATTTCACCCTTCTGCAGGAATAGCAATGCTCATTCACGCTTCTTTTACACAGAAGAACCTAGCGACGACGCTTCCCTTTACTCTTACGCTTCAGCTTCGCCCGTTCTGCCGGCTTTATATTTCTGATTGGTCTTTTCTTTTTCTCATGAAATGCTCCCTGATAATCGGGATCATCCATCTTTTTCTGCCGGTCAACTTCGCGCATCTGCTCCTGAAATTCTGATTTGCCGGTAGGTTCTATCACCAAATCCTCTGGCAACGGCATTTCTTCAATCGGCATCCGGATCACTTCTTCAATCTGCTTCAAGTGAAACTCTTCTGCCGGATCGATCAGTGAAATCGCTTCGCCGTGATTATTGGCTCGCGCCGTTCGTCCAATGCGGTGTACGTAATCCTCATAGCGCTGAGGGAGATCAAAGTTAATCACATGCGTAATGAGCGAAACATCCAGCCCACGAGCTGAAACATCAGTCGAAATCAAGATCCGCAGTTCACCATCCTTAAACGCCTGAATGGCATTCATGCGTGCATTCTGGCCTTTATTCGAATGCAAAATCCGCTTCTCGCCTTCGGTTTTACGTTTGATTACTTTAAATACATTCTCGGCATGCTCCTTAGTCCGAACAAAGATGAGCACCCGACTAAAAGCTTCTTCATCCGTTAGCCAATGCCGCACCAAATTCAGTTTGGTTTTAAAGTTCGGCACCTTGTAATAAGATTGCTTAATCAACTGAGCCGGAGTCGCCGATGGTGACACTTCAACACGTTCCGGGAAATCCAGAAACTCTTCCGTCATCAGCTCTACTTTTTCATCAAAAGTTGCAGAGAACAAAAGGTTTTGACGCTTTACCGGAATGATTTCCAGCAGCTGCCGAATTTGCGGCATGAAGCCCATGTCGAGCATGCGGTCGGCTTCATCAATCACCAAGGTTTTGATCTTTTTCAACGAAACCGCACCAGCATGGTACAAGTCGCGCAGACGTCCGGGAGTAGCGACTAAAATATCAATTCCAGGCTCAATTAAAGCCGCGTGCTTGGTCCAACCGATACCACCATAAACAGCAGCATGTCGAATATTGCTGTAGCGTGTCAGCTCCTCGATATCTTCCCCCACCTGAATGGCCAACTCACGGGTAGGCACTAGTATTAACACCCTTGGATCGTCACCTTCAGCTTTCACCAATTTCATAAAAATAGGCAACAGGTAGGCGGCTGTTTTTCCTGTTCCCGTTTGTGCTACTCCAACCACATCTGCTCCTGAACGGATAACTGGGATTGCTTTCTCCTGGATGGGTGTCGGTTTTTCAAAACCTAACTCACCCAACACCTTCAATATCGATTTATTAACCTTTAATTCGCTGAAACTTGTCATAGGGCGCAAAGATACGCTTAAAAATTTCAAAATTCTAACATCCGTTTCGACAAACATGCAGCGAATCAGCACCGAAGACAGGACGATAAGAATTGTTCGAAAAAAAGTTGGGTGAAAAATTATCAAAATGAGTAGAACAGGGCGAACCGGTAAATATGCCGACGAAACAATCCGCTTCCGGCTAACTCCTCTTATTCAGCTTAGTTTATACATTTTACCTGGCAGACTAATAACCAAGCCTTTAAATTCGAGGGCGAGCAAAATAGATGACACTTTCCCCATGGGCATGTTCACGTTCGAACACAGCTGATCGATATACACCTCCTGCCCATCCAAAACATCTACCAGCTTTTGTTCCTCCTCATTCAACTCAACAAACAATTGCTTTTGTATTTTGCTTGGCCGTTTTGCTTGCTCCAGCCAGACCATCGCATATTCCAGGTCATCGATGTTTTCAATCATAAGCGCCTTATTCGACTTAATGAGCTGATTGCACCCTTGGGAATAAGGATCGTTACGGCGTCCGGGCAGGGCAAACACATCGCGGTTGTAGGAATCTGCAATATCGGCAGTTACCAGCGATCCTCCCTTTTTTGCTGATTCAACAATGATCGCAGCGTCGGCCAATCCAGCAATAATGCGGTTTCGACGTAGGAAATTGGTCCGGTCAATTTTCACCTCACTCACAAAATCAGTTACCAAACCTCCACTTGTTAGCATACGATCGGCGACCGATCGATGTAAGGAGGGATAGATACGCTCCAGTCCGTGAGCCAAAACACCAAGCGTGGGAACACCATACTTCAAACATGCTTTATGGGCAGCCACATCAATGCCATAAGCCAAGCCACTCACCACCGTATAATTTCCACGCAGCCCCATCTCCTTGATCAGATCGTCACAAAAGCCGCGCCCATAAGCCGTAGCATTGCGCGTTCCGACTATGGCCACTATTTTCTCTGCATTGAAATCAACAGGTCCCTTCCAATACAATACCAAAGGAGCGTCAACACAGCGCTTCAGCCTAACAGGATAGTGATCATCCCAATAAAATGCACACTGAATCTGATTTTTTTCAATAAAGGAAATTTCAGCCTCAGCCCTTGCCAATATGCCACTCCCCATGATTTTAAGTGCCGTAATTTCCCCGATGTTCGGAACCTTCAGAAGTTGCTTTTTACTGGCCGTGAAAATCTCACGAATGTCCCCCAGTGAAGTTATTAGACGCTTGGCATTGGCACAACCTATCCCCGGAATCAAGGATAATGCTATCTGATACTTTAATTGTTCGGAATCACTCATGAACGGGGATTTCTGATCAATTTACGCAATCGTCCCCAAACTCGCAAGTGCTATTTGGAATGACCTATTTCGTCTAAATCCTGCTCAATTGCCAGAATATCAACCGGACTCATCGCGATTAAACTCACCTCAGGAAATTCGGCAATACCATCTTTGGTTCTGATTTCAAGATGTAAATCCTGAAATAGAAAAGAGCGTTTTATTTCTGCTTTGAACAGCCTATTCTTGTGAAATTCAATGGAGCTGTATTCTTTACCAAAAAATGAAACAATTGGATAATAGCGAATTTGGAGTAAATCACCTTTCGAAAGATAATGGACATAATTCAAGCCAATAAACTGAAAACCGAAAACAAAAACTACCAAGACCCCGCCACTAATCAGCGCAGCTAAATCCATATCTTTCATAAAAAAAAAGAAAATTGGCATCAATAGGAGAAGGCCTCCCATATAGAAAACTTGTTTAATTTTTCGCGATCGCTTTTGATTTGAAATTTCCATGTTTTTTTAATGAATCGTAAATATTCTACCTTTTTACTACCAATTTTAAAGGGCTGAAAAAATAGTTTAACTTTGCCGTTTCCAAACGTACAGACAAATGGCACCATCAAAAATACACTCAAATATTATCTTTTCCCAACAGGTTGGGAGCGAACTCGAAAAAATCGTCCAACGGTTCCCGGCCGGTAAAGTTTTTTTACTGACTGAGGAAACCCCCGAGCGACTTTGCTTGCCACTTATCGGTCCGCTTATTCAAGACTATGGCATCCTGTGCAAAAGCATATCGGGAGGCGAACCCAATAAGTCTATTCGCTCGGTGGAACAAGTGTGGGAGTTCCTCTCAAAAAACGGTGCCGATCGCAATTCATTACTCATAAACATTGGAGGTGGTCTGTTGACAGATCTGGGTGGTTTTGTAGCCTCAACCTTCAAGCGAGGAATGGCCTTTGTGAATATCCCTACCACTCTGCTGGCTCAGGTTGACGCGTCGTTGGGCGGTAAAACCGGCATCAACTTCAATGGGTTGAAAAATGAAATAGGGGTATTCAATGAACCCGACACAGTGATTATCAACACTAATTTCCTGAAGACGATCGATCACGCCAACTTTTTGTCGGGCTATGCCGAGATGCTGAAACACGGGCTGATTAAAAACCCGGCACACTGGGAAGAACTGCTGGCCTATGACCTCGAAAACGTCAATTACGAGCTGCTGGCTGACATTATCGCACACTCAGTAGCTGTTAAGGACTGGCATGTTCAGAATGACCTGACGGAGAAAAACATTCGCAAAGCACTTAACTTTGGACATACTGTTGGCCATGCCTTTGAGAGCTATGCGCTGCATGCCGGGCGACCAATCCAACACGGATTTGCCGTGGTGTATGGCATGATTGTCGAATTGTTCCTGTCGGCCAAAGCATGTGGCTTTGACCAGGCTAAGCTGAACGAAATTAACCAGTGGTTAATTCAAACCTATGGTAAATTTGAGATCGAGCCATCGGCCTACGATGAACTTTACGAGCTGATGACCCATGACAAGAAGAATGAAGGCAGCCGCATTAATTTCACCCTGATTTCAGCCATCGGGCAGGTTGAGATCAATCAGGATTGCTCCAAAGAACTGATC
Organism: Sunxiuqinia sp. sy24; assembly: GCF_052677165.1. Classification (NCBI taxonomy): domain Bacteria; kingdom Pseudomonadati; phylum Bacteroidota; class Bacteroidia; order Marinilabiliales; family Prolixibacteraceae; genus Sunxiuqinia; species Sunxiuqinia sp. sy24. The sequence goes on along the minus strand of NZ_JBQYLH010000009.1, from coordinate 98,443 downwards.
ATTGAAGCCCTTGACGCATACCGACAACTCTAAATTCCGAATACCATAATCATGAATTACCGTCTTTCAAAGTCTGACAAAAATATCAAAGGAAGCATCAACCTTCCATCGTCAAAAAGCATTGCCAACCGCGCACTGATTATTCATGCCCTGAGTTACAGCCCGTATTCACTGAAAAACCTCTCAATGAGCGACGATATTGAAGTGATGCAACAAGTACTGATGTCAAATACCAATCGGTTTGACGTGGGCCATGCCGGAACAGCCATGCGTTTTCTAACGGCTTTCCTTTCACAGATTGTTGGCGAGTGGACGATAACCGGTTCCGACCGGATGAAACAACGTCCCATTCATATTTTGGTTGATGCCCTGAATGAGCTGGGCGCTAAAATTGAATACCTGGAAAACGAAGGCTACCCACCCCTTAAAATATGGGGTTCGCACCTGAAAGGGAAAGTACTGGAGTTGGATGGCAGCATTAGCAGTCAGTATATCTCGGCCCTACTAATGATTGCGCCCTGTATTGAGGGAGGCTTGACACTCAAGCTGAAAAATAAGATTACCTCACGTCCCTACATTGAGTTAACACTGAAGTTAATGAAGCAATTCGGGGTGCGTTCCGTTTGGAAAGGTCAGGAGATACGCGTTGACGAACAACCTTACCATGCCCGTGAATTCACCGTTGAAGCTGACTGGACCGGTGCTTCGTATTGGTACCAACTGGCCGCGTTGGCTGATGAAGCTGAAATTGAACTCAAAAACCTGCGCTTAATGAGCTTGCAAGGCGATTGTCAAATCGCCGCTTGGTTTAAAGAGTTTGGGGTTGACAGCAAAGCCACTGCCGATGGCGTCATTCTAACCAAATCGGCCAACATTCAACCCAAGTACTTGCAGCTTAATTTTATTGAGAACCCCGATGTAGCACAAACCATGGCCATGTTATGTGTTCTCAAAAAAGTCCCTTTTCACTTTACCGGTTTGAAGACCTTGAAAATTAAGGAAACCGACCGCATTGCCGCTCTGCAAAATGAGCTGGCTAAGTTTGGCGCACAAATTACCGAACCCAAGCATGGCGAACTCAAGTGGGATGGCACGTTTCCGCTGGAAAAAGAAGCTGTTCCGTGCATCGCCACTTACCACGATCACCGCATGGCACTAGCTTTTGCCCCGGCAGCCATGCTCCAAACCATCGCCATTGATGACCCGATGGTTATCTCCAAATCGTACCCTGAATATTACGAACATTTGAAGCAGGTGGGGTTTGAAGTTCAATAAAAAAATAAAACGCCGACTACTATCCATTGTAGCCGGCGTTTTATTTTAAGCTGGATGTGCCTTGATAATACCAACGCTGCCAATTCCGCTCCTACGCTAGTGAAACAACCTACTAAAAATAAACCCGGGCTGTAAGACTGAGAACATATTTCATCATTCCCCGATGTAGAACCATCACAATAGTTTGCTTATTTTAGCAGGAGATTTTTACGAAATTCAATCTACATTTATAAAAAATCCGATTAACTGCTATGAAACAAACGACTATCCTACTACTAACAACTTTACTCTTTTTATGCTACGGTTGCTCACAACCCACAAAGACAATCTCTTTCGACACGTTTGGAGCCCAACCCGACTCCAAGGAAAACGCATCAGCTGCTGCTGTAAAATTAATTGAACATCTGCAAGCCCGAAAAGACACTTCGCTACTAACCGTTACTTTTCCTAAAGGGCGGTACGATTTTTACGAGGATGGCGCGTTTACACGCGAGTACTATATCTCCAATCACGACCAAGACAATCCGAAGAAAGTTGGATTTGCGTTTGAAGACCTGAAAAACATTGTTTTGGACGGGCAAGGTTCTGATTTCATTTTCCATGGGAGGATGATCCCTTTCGCCTTATTGAACAACACCAATGTCATGCTGAAAAATGTGCATATTGACTTTGAAGTTCCGGCACTGCGCCAATTAAAAGTTACTGCCGTCAATAAGGAGGCCGATGAAGTTATCGCTGAAATTTATCCGAAGGGAAACTACCGCATTGAAAACAACAAACTGGTGGTGGAAGGTGAAAGTTACGAGTTTACGCCCTACGTTTGCATGCCTTTTCGGGCCGATAAACGGCTTGCCTACCAACGAGCCGATGTTGGGTTCAATCCGGCATCGGTTACCGAGCAGTCGCCCAACACCCTAAGCATTAAAGGCTGGAAACAGCTCAACCACACCTCCCCCGACGAACGTTATGTGCTTCGCTCCTACCATCGTCCTACGCCTGGTATTTTTGTGAGCGAATGTTCCAATACAAGCTTCAACAAGGTAACCGTTCACTATGCCGAAGGCATGGGGTTGATCGCCCAAATGAGCGAAAACATTACGCTGGATGGTTTCAGCGTACGCCTGAGAGGCGATGATGACGAACGCGTTTTCACCACTCAGGCTGATGCCACGCATTTCTCAGGCTGCAAAGGGATTATCATTTCAAAAAACGGTTTATACGAAGGAATGGCCGATGATGCCATCAACGTACACGGAACTTATTTGAAAGTAACCAAGCGCATTGACGACCACACCTTACAAGGGCGCTACATGCATTCTCAATCGTGGGGATTTAAATGGGGAGAGCCGGGCGACAGCGTCCAATTTGTGGAATCCGGCAAAATGGAACTGGTCGATCAACACACCAATACCATCCAAACGATTCAGGCTGTTGACAAGCCCACGGAATTTGGAGCCAAAGAATTTCAAATTGTCTTTGCCCATGCCCTTCCGGAACAGATTTCAGAAGCAGGCAGTTACGGCATTGAAAACCTGAGCTGCACACCCGAAGTGATCTTTTCAGATAACATCATCCGGAACAACCGCGCCCGGGGCTCACTATTCAGCACCCCCCGAAAAGTGGTTTGCGAAAACAACCTGTTCGACCATACACACGGAACCGCTATTTTGCTTTGTGGCGACTGCAATGGCTGGTTCGAAACCGGCGCTTGTAAAAATGTGCTGATCAGGAATAATCGCTTTGTCAATGCGCTTACCGCCAACTACCAGTTTACCAATGCGGTCATCTCCATTTATCCTGAAATCCCGAACCTGAAAGACCAACAACAATTTTTCCACTCAGGGATCGTCATCGAAAACAACACCTTCGATATGTTCGACCAGCCAATTTTATATGCCAAATCTACCGATGGCCTTATCTTCCGAAACAACACCATTGAATACAATACCGAGTTTGAGCCGTTCCACTGGAATACACACCCGTTCTTTTTTGAGAAAGTGAACAACATTCTCATCAGTAACAATCATTTTGAAAAGAAAGTAGATTGGAGCAAAGCTATCCGAACAGAGCTGTCGGCCCCCAATTCAGTGACTATCAACAATGATTAGACAGCCACTGGCGCGAATTTGTTACTTGTCCCTTTTTTATGAAAAGACAGCTTTAATTCGCCTCCGCTGGCACCGATTAAAAATTGGTACCAGCGGAGGCGATCAAACAATCAGCTTTATTCATCGTCCTCAAAAACTAATTTCAGCAGCTAAAAAAAGGGACTAAAAAGTCCCTTCTAAATCGATTATTGCTTGCGAAAGCATTCCGTTGTTCTTGTTTCCGAATTCAGCCTTTGACTAAAACGCAATGTCGTAAAACTCGGCTCCATCTTTCAAAAACTGATTGACACTAATATCCGTCATCGGGTGCGTAATCAATTGCATCAACAGGTCAGGACCAATGGTAGCAGAATGAGAACCATTCATACTTACCCGATGAATCTGGTCAACCGTTTTAAAACTTGCGGCCAGCACCTTGGTGTCCAACTTGTATTCAACCATGTTTCTGACAATATCGCGCACCACCTCTATGCCGTGTGACGAGATATTATCCAAACGGCTCACGTAAGGAGCCACAAAGTCAGCTCCCGCTTTGGCAGCAACCAATGCTTGCTGTTGAGTAAAGATGGCTGTAGCCGTTACCCGAATCCCACTGTCTTTCAAAATACGCATCGCTTTAAACCCCTCGGGGAACACCGGAATTTTAGCATGATAATTATCACCCAAGCCAAAATACGATTTGTATTTTTTAGCTTCCCGGACAATGTCATCCGAGTTGGTACTCATCATCTGAACATGCAAGGTTCCATCGCCAACAATCTTTGCAATATCGTCAACAACCTGCGACAATTTCATTCCCGACTGTTTCAAGATTGTTGGATTCGTTGTTACCCCCTCCAACGGAAAAAAATCATACAACGCCTTTAAAGCCGAAAGATCGGCTGTGTCTGCCATATAAATCATAAGTTCTCTTTTTACCAAAAAAAACGCAAGATCCACTGAAAGAGTTACATCTCTCAATAGATTCCTGCGTTAGTTCGTTTATTAATAATTCTTCAAATACCTGTCCGTTTATTTCCTGCGATAACCAGTTACCGCCCCCTATTCGACATTAAATGTCTTTTGCATTTTCCAGCAAGTAGGCTTCTGCTTCAACGGACCAAAGTTCGTTATTTCGTTCACATATCTCGTGCAATTTGGCGAACAGCGGATCAGATTTTCCTTTTTCTTTAAATTCGCTGATCGCTGTTAGCTCGATATCTTTATGAGTATAAATCAACTTCTTTCCTCCGGGAATGTTTGGAAGATCCAGCGTGGTATCAATCACCGCGTTTAGTCCGCCCACATGCGTAACCAAGCCGGCAGGATCCAATCCTTTGCCAAACATTTCCAGTGATTCAACCATATCATCATTATTTCCTCCTGAAGTTCCAACAATATGAGTGGACGCATAATGCACATTGTAAAAATTCATCTTCGCACTAAAGTCCCCATTGCTTGGGCCGGCAAAGAAATTCAAACAACCATCGTTAGCCAAGATAGCATCGCCTTGTTCAATGACCGGAGGAACAGGCGCAAATACAAACACATCGTTGTATCCTTCATCTTCAGTCAGTCCGCGTAACTTGGCAACCGGATCCTCGCCGCTTGTATTCAAATAAATCAGTTCAATACCTTTTGATTTTGCCCATGATGGCGTATAGATAGAAGCTGCCCGGTCCAGTCGTGCCTGATCAATATCCGTCACCACCATCAACGACGGCTTCCGGTCTTCGCGCATAATCACATAGTTGATTGCTGCCAAGCCCATGGGGCCCACACCTGCCAGGATAGCCATTTTTCCGCCATCCACAATTTCCATATCGTGCTTATACGATCCAGGAGTTGTATGGTAGTTGGCATGCATAGCACCAATGACACAGCTTAGCGGCTCAGCCAGCGATGCCGGATAATAACCCGGACCTTCGTAGGCCAGCAAACAATCCTGCTCCAACACATCTTTAGGAATGATAACATAAGTGGCATCGCCCCCAATGTATTGATACGAGTAGCCCGGCGCACTCAACACGCCAACCGGACCATCGTTGTAGTAAATAGCTGGTTGAATGGAGTATTTCTGTCCGGCTTTGAATTTATGCTGCCATTTGGCTCCCACTTCCACCAGTTCGCCCGCAAATTCGTGTCCAATCATAATTGGCTTTTCAGCCACATCGTTGGGAATCCGCTTGTGGTCGGTTCCTTGTGTTGCCGCTTTGTATGATGACATACAAATGCTGTCAGAAACTACTTTAGCTAAAATCTCATCCTCTTTGATTGCGGGAAGTTCAAACTCTTCCAATCGCAAATTTTTTTTACCGTATAATCGAACTGCTTTTGTTTTCATATTTTACTCTTTCGTTTTTATAATCCTGTCATTTCGAAGTTGTTTCGAAATCTGCAAGTTGAACATTCCTGAAACACGTTCAGGCTGATGCAATAAAAAGGGACATCTTAGTTCAACATATTCTGCCCACCTGTTACTGGCACGGCCTGCCCGGTTTCATATTCCTGCTCCATCACATAAAAAATGGCGCGCATCACATCAAGTGGCGTACAACCACGCCCGGCAGGAACTTGCGCCTCGTAAAAATGTTTCACATCCTCCAGCGTTTTCGCGCCGGGCACTTTACCGGCTCGCAAGTACTGCACAAACAAGCCATTCTCAGGATCGGCCCACAGCGGCCCATCGAAAAAGTTCCCGGGACAAATGGAGTTCACCTTAATATTAAAGGGCATCAGCTCAAGTGCAAACGACTGGGTGAGACCAATGCCTCCGAATTTCCCTCCGGCATAAGCGAAGTTTTTGTTGCTTCCTTTCAATCCCGATTTGGAATTGATTTGGATGATGTCGGCAAAATGATCGGCTTTGAATTGATTTTGCAGCTTCATCACCGCCGAAGCATATTTGGAGCAAATAAAGTAGGCCGAATAATTCACTTTGGTCATTAACTCAAAAGTTTCCGGCGTCATTTCATCGAGGCCTCCAGCGCGTAAAATACCTGCATTGCTGACAAAGGTATCCAAACCACCAAAGTTGATCACCGTTTGGCGAACCAGGTTTTCAACCGATTCGGCCTTGGAGACATCAGCCGACACAAAGAGGGCTTTATTTTTCCGTTGAACAGCATTCAATTCATTGGCAAAGGCCTGCCCTTTTTCGGCATTCAAATCGGCAATCACCACATTGGCGCCATGCGCCATCAGGTGCTCCACAATACCAGCACCAAAGCCCTGCGCTCCACCCGTTACAATAATAACCTTACGATCGGCACGCCCGGCTGTTCCGCCCAAAGATATTTTAGAACGATACTGCTCCACTTCCCAACTTTCGATAAAAGCGACCTGCTCGTGAGTCATGGGATGCTGTCCGCCAAACGACTCCACCAACTGCGCTATCCGGCAATGATCAGTCACCACATCAACTAAAACCTCAGCTCCTTCCGCATGATCGGCCATAACCAACACGCCAAGTCCGGAAGCAAACAGCACTTTTGGTGCTTTACCTTTTTCGGCTGTATATTTTATAATTTCTTCTTTTGCTGTATTCAGAAAAACCGCCACATCGCCGTCAAAATCAACATACAAATAATCCGCGTTGGCATAGACAATTCCATCAGGCGTAAAAGGCGCAGCAATGGCTTGCTGATTTTCTTTCTTCAGATATTTATTGAGCAGCGAACTGTTCACCAGGCGAACCGTTTTCAGCCCTTCGCCGGAAACCATCATCCGAATAGCAGGAACGATTTTGTCGGCCTCTGCTGAAATTTCCAGAGCTTCGTTTAAGGGTTCCGATCCATAAACGGCATCCAGTTTTTCTTCAATATATTGGTATGCCTGATGAATTTCCTCAACCGTGTTTCCTCCTACAAATACGCCATGGTTTTGCAAAAAGATGATAGCAGGCTCCTGCCCTTTTTCACTCCGGTAATTTAAAACGGCTTTTTCAACCACCTTAAACAAAATATAGCCCGGATCTTCGTAAGGGATGTAAAGCACGCTGTCGCCAAACAACTCGGCGGTTTTCTCTGCAGCCTGCTGACTACACATCAGCCCATTGACTTTGGTTGAGTGGGTGTGCACCACCAGCGAAAAGTCAATCAGGTTGTGAAAAGACGTTTCCACCGAGGGGCGCTGCCCTTTTTCAGGTTCCACCCGACTTCTCATCAGGTCGGTTACAATTTCGGCTTCCCGTTTCAGCGGATCGTCCGAGTAGGTTTTGGTATCTATTTCGGCTAACTGTTCGCGGTCGAGTTTAGCAAAACCAGCTTCTTCAATTGTAGCCAAAGCAAACCCGCTGGCTTTCACCCACAGGTATTTTTCGTTTTTATAGGAAGTATTGCCACCGCCGGCCAGCACATAATCCTTTTGCTGTCCATAAAACTGCGATACTTCGATAAGATCTTTTATTCCTTGTTCCATTTCGTTCAAATTCCAAGTTTCAAATTCCAGTTTTCAGCCGATGTATGCTGTTAGCGACTAAACGTGCTAACAGCTGCTACTGAAAACTGCACTATTTTATTTTAGTGTACAAAGTGATTGATGGCGGCATGCCCAATAGCAATAAACTCATCCCGCTGCCCAAGTCTGGCATTTCCATAGGCATCCAGGAACCCTTCTTTGCCCTTAGCCAGCAAGTATTGATGCGCAGCAATAATACAAGCTCCTTCGTAACCAATCTTCTTCAGGTTATCGCTTAGCGGATTGCTATCGCCACCATAAACCGTAATGGGATCCAGAGCCGGTGTGTTATGCTCGGTTCCGAAAGTAATGACAAAGCCTTTCTCGTTGAAGAAGTTGACAAACTCCTCCAGAATCTCCGGCTTGTTTCGTCCCGGAATCAGCTCCAGCGAATACACTTTTTTATCCACCAGGCTTTTATACAGTTTATCGTAATCGCCTTCAAAATCGGTAAATTCCCCTTTTTGATTGTCCAGCAAAACCGGGTAACAAGGGATTCCTCCTGCCTGAATAATTAATTCGATTACCTGCTCCAGACTCAAAAATGCTTTATCATCTTCGGGAACGAATGCTTTCCCACCTAACTTCAGTAAGTTACCGCGAATTTCATTTTCCAGCCCGGCAAAGTCTGACATGGACGACTTGGGTGTCTTTCCTTCAAATACTTTTTCAAAAAATGCTTTCTGATCGTCTTCGGAAGTATATTTTTTAGCAGCAGCCTCGCGCAACGCTTTGGCAATGTGCCGCTCACGTAGTAGGTTTTTAGCGTATTTTTCTTTCATCGTATCGAACGAGAAAACAAGATCTTCGCCCAATTCCTTCAGCCAATCATTCAGCTTATCAATCATCTCGCTGGTTTGGCGGTTGCTTTCATTCTGCACGCGCAGCAAGCGCTCCACCATTTCAGCATTTAGCCGAACCGGAAACTTCAAGCCTTTACCGCTGAAATAAGTCCGCCCCGGATTATTCGGATCATTCACGCGAACACCTTGCGATTGCAAATCTTTCTGCAAAGCCATAAATTCAATATTGAATAAAGGGAAAATATTGAATTGCTTCGCCCGCTGATTGAATTCATCGTAGCCATCCGTGGTATAAAAATCATTGATTCCCAAAACCTTCACACCTTCTTTCTCAGCCATTTCAAAAACCTGAATAATTTCAGAAAAAGCACTGAAAGAATAAGGCGTATGAAAATGTCCGTTTACCTGAAGGATGTTTTGATCCACATCTACTGTTTCGGCTAACAGCTTTCGCTCTTCAGGATATTGTTTAAAAATTGATTCGCTCATAAGTCGCTTATTTACATTTTTTGAATTGCTCTACAAATAAAGACAAACAGCAACGAAAAGCTATCCTTGGGTATCCTGTATGGCCAGCTGGGAACTAATAAATAAGCTGATGCTTAAGCTCTTTCGCTGCAATACTGCTCAACAGCAGCGATATGCATTTCTTTTTCCGGTTCAGAAAGCAAACTGGCAACAATGCCATTTTTGGCCAGCTGGCACAAATCGGCCTTAGTCAAGCCCAACGCTTCGGCCGAAGCCAAGTAGTTTTCGTTCATATAACCCCCAAAATAAGCCGGATCATCAGAATTGATGGTCACCAAAACACCCTGATCCATCAGTTTTCTCAGCGGATGGTTCTGCAATTTATCCACAGCCTTTAAGGCGAGGTTCGAAAGCGGACATACCGTTAACGGGATTTGCTTTTGAGCGAGTTCGGCTACCAGAGCAGGATCATTGATCGATGAAATCCCATGATCAACACGGGTCACCTTCAACAAATCCAAGGCATCTTTCACGTTAGCTGCCGGTCCTTCTTCGCCGGCATGAGCAACGGTCAGGAAACCTTCCTCGCGGGCTTTGGCAAATACCCGTTCAAACTTGGCTGGCGGATTCCCTTTCTCCGAAGAGTCGAGTCCCACGCCCACAATCAGATCTTTGTAGTCGAGCGCTTCTTCCAGCGTCTCGAAAGCCGAAGCTTCGTCGAGATGGCGCAGAAAACACATAATCAACTGGCTACTAATGCCTAGCTCCCCCCGTGCATTCTGCAAAGCCCGGTTGATGCCATTGATAACGGTAGCGAATAGGATCCCCCGATCGGTGTGCGTTTGCGGATCAAAAAAGATTTCGGTGTGCACTACGTTCTGCGCTTTGCATTTCAACAGGTAAGCCCAGGTGAGGTCGTAAAAATCCTGTTCTTCATGCAATACGTTGGCTCCTTCGTAATACAAATCCAGAAATTCCTGCAGGTTCGAAAAATTGTAAGCCTGCTTCAATTCCTCCACCGATGCGTACTTCAATGCCATGTGATTCCGCTCAGCCAATTTGAAAAGCAATTCGGGTTCGAGTGTCCCTTCAATGTGCAAGTGAAGTTCTGTTTTAGGTAAGCCTTCTATAAATGTATTTAATGTTGTCATGTGCCCGATTTTATATTTCGTACAAAGTTCCGATTCTTTTGATAATAACTGGCAAAAAACAAAAAGGTTTTCGCAAAACGCACTCCTGGGAGCTTAAGCGACTGATCCTCCCCAGCCTTCTGCTGCCTCCATATTTAGTCCGCAGGTAAAGAAAGTCAAGCCCCTTGCAAGTAAAAAAACGATGCAGAATGCGAAAATCGTCGTGCAGAATGCAAAAATTAAATTGCAGAATGTATTTTACTTAATGCAGAATACTGATATTACTATGCAGAACCATTCTTCCTACCTAAAAAACAAGCAGGGCTATTGCAACGAGCTGATTCGACCGGCTTATCTCCAACGTTGACTTATTCTTTCTTCTGAGTTCCTGCTTGTTTTTGAGCCTGAGACTTACGTTTCATAAACTGGCTCACATAGCCCACTTGCCGCGAAGGGACCTGACGAAACACATATTTACCACAAGCACGCAACTCGTCTACCCTGGCTTTCAGGTAGTGATAAGCCCGATCACGAAGTTCTTTTGAGTTACTTGTTTTTTTGACAGCCGAAGCATGCCACTCCGGAAGTTCAGCCGCCAACTGGCGGAGCTGCCCCAGCGCATCCAGGTTAAAGCCCGTGGACAAAAGCAAATCAGGATGCGACTCACCCAAGACGGCCAAATCGTTCAACGATTGATACAAAGCGGCATAGGGCGCTCTTTTCAACAACAACCTCAGCGTTTTCAACAACAACCTCAGCGTTTTCAACAATTCAGGCTCCTGTCTGAAAGCGAAGCGAAAACTACTGGCCACATCCTGCTGCAATTGCCGCGCCTGCTGCTGTTTCTCCTGAAGTACTTCAAGCTGCGGCTCCACTTGCTTCTGCTCCTTCTTCCATCTGCCCTGATAATACTTCAACAAATGAAATCCAACCATTAGCTCATCGAAGATCATTAGCGTTAAGCCTACTTCCAGCAGCTTAGCCCGATCATCCTGACTCCACACATACAAATCGTTCGCTTCCTGCAGGTAAATCGACACGGGCATTGCCGGACGCCTGAGTTGATTGATCGGAATAGCCAGCAAAGTATCCAACTGTTCGGTAGTCGGTTGAAAATTAGCCATAAGTTTATTTATTGAAGTCAATGAAACCTCAAGTTAATAAAACCGCACCCATTGCACAATACTATAAACGAAGCCTTTCGCCTACGACACCATCAGCAGCCTGCAAGCGAGGTCTCATTTTCCCTGTCCTTTGAAGTAGTCCTGCTTGTCGGCAAACAAAACATTGAAGCTGGTCAGGCTGCCATAAGCGCGGGTAATATACTGCTGCAAGTGTACTTTGTCGGCATCATCAAGCTTGGCGTGGCTGTTGATATTTTGCTCCAACACCCGCAGGCGATCGCGCAGCATCACAATCTTATGGAAAAAGGCATCAATTGGAATTTCTTTCGACTGCAAGTCCGGGTTTCCCGGCTTCAGCTCAAGGGATCCGTCCTGCCACTTTTCAGCCATCTTTACCGTGTGGGTAATGCCTTGATACTTGTCCATCACAAAGGAGATCACCTCCTCTATTTCATCGAGCGACAGGCCAGTGCGGGGCTCCGTCTCCGGGGCTTCAAGCACTTCCAAATCCTCATTATACTTACTCATTTCCGATTTCCCCCCGCGTTCAAAAAAGATTTCATAAATCGTTAAATGAGAACGGGCGATAATTCCTTCGCCATATACGGGGTGCGAAACTCGCGTGCCTACTACTAATTCATTCATCGTTTTTAGAGTTTAGATCATAAACGTTAGACATCAGATGATAGCCCATCGATTTTTAAGTGTCTATTTCGACAATGAATTTAGAAAAATCATTGATAACCCGAGTAGCTTTGATTACAAAAAGAGGTGAGAAAAATTAGGTGACGGGCAGGTATCTGGGGGGCAAAACAATTTCACCAATCAGTAGCCCCCAAAAAAAAGTCTCATGCCATTGAGCGCATGAGACTTCTAGAATTATCATGGGAAGATAATTATCTGAGACTATCTAGTAGATTAAATGCCTAATTTATTTCTTCGGATTTGTTCCGATGTTGTAAAGTTACTTTTCACCACGTGTCCTTTTAGCGGCACAATTTTTTCATGGATGGCATCGATGATCCAGTCCACTTGAGGGAAGAAAGCATCTTCCAGCTCGTAGGCCGGTGTAATCCAATTGCGCGAGCCCACCACTACTGGCGGAGCATCTAACTCGTCGAAAGCCAGCTCGGTAATGGTCGAAGCCATTTCTTTCATAAACGAACCGCGAGCCGTTGCATCGCCTGTAATCACCAGTCGTCCGGTCTTTTTCAGCGACGCCAGTACCGGTTCGTAATTGAATGGCACCAACGAACGGGCATCAATCACTTCAGCACTCATATCATATTTCTCCTGCAGCTCACCGGCAGCTTCCAACGCCCGATAAAGCGTAGCACCAATACTCAGGATGGTCACATCTTTTCCTTCGCGCTTCACATCTGGCTCTCCAAATGGAATTTCGTAATATCCTTCGGGCACGCCACCTTCATGAAACTGCTCTCCAATGTCGTAAATCCGCTGACTCTCGAAAAAGATCACCGGATCAGTCCCTTGCAGGGCGGTATTCATCAAGCCTTTGGCATCGTATGGCGTAGCTGGGAAAACCACTTTCAAACCCGGAATATGAGCTGGTAGTGCGGTCCAGTCTTGCGAGTGCTGGGCACCATATTTTGAACCAACAGAAACACGCAACACCACCGGCATCTTAATCACGTTACCACTCATAGCCTGCCACTTGGGCAGTTGATTAAACACTTCATCACCTGAACGACCCAGGAAATCGCAATACATGATTTCAGGAATCACCCGGCCACCACACATGGCATAGCCAATAGCTGTACCCACAATGGAGGCTTCAGAGATGGGCGAGTTAAACAACCGGTGATAAGGCAAAGCCTCGGTCAGTCCGCGGTAAACAGCAAAGGCACCACCCCAGTCACGGTTTTCTTCACCATAGGCAATCAGTGTTGGGTCTTTATAGAAACGGTCAACAATGGCTTCGAACAAGCCATCGCGCAAACCATATTGCTTAATCTTAGAGAACGGCTTACCATCTTTATCGAAGGCAAAACGCTCTTTATTTTTCAGTTGCTTCACCCGTGGGTTTTCTTCCATCGGATGGTTCACTTCGGGCTCACGTCCTGGCTCCATACTATCGGCCGGCGAATCGGAAAACATCATTTCACCAATCAGCTCCGGCTCTTTACCCAGGTCCATCAGTGGCGAAACAGCATCATCAATGGCCAATCTCAAGCCCCAGGTAATCAAATCGGTGGTGTTGGTTTTCGTGCTATTCAATTCATCCTCGGTAACAACACCCGCGTTAACTAATTCCTGGCCAAACCAAATGATGGAATCCACCGCTTGCCAGGCTTCAATCTCTTCTTTTGACCGATACGAAGACGCGTCAGATGGCGAGTGCCCGCTGAAACGGTAAGTCAACACATCCAATAAAACCGGTCCGCGCTTTTCTTTCAGGATTTCGCGTTTACGCGTGTAAGCATCAATTACGGCCAGCGGATTATAACCATCCACACGCTCGGCATGCAACTGGTCGGCATTCAGGCCGGCACCAATGCGGGCAGCAATATTGTAGCCCATTGTTTCGCCACAGGTTTGTCCACCCATGCCGTATTGGTTATTCATGATGTTGATGATCAGCGGCAGGCCACCTTTCATATCGCCTTCCCACAACTCGTTAAACTGATCCATGGTGGCAAAGGTCAAGCCTTCCCAAACGGGGCCACAAGCCATCGAGGCATCACCAATATTGGCAACAACAATACCCTCTTTGCGATTCACTTTTTTGAAAAGCGCAGCTCCTACAGCAATGTCGCCCGAACCACCCACAATCGCGTTGTTCGGATAAACACCAAATGGCGTGAAGAAGGCGTGCATCGATCCTCCCAACCCACGGTTAAAACCGGTTTCACGGGCAAAAATCTCCGCCAATGTTCCATAAATCAGGAAGCGGATCGCCAATTCCTTGGTTGTTCCTTTGAAGTTCGCTTGCACTGGAGCGAATGTTTTTCCATCGAAATGATTTTCCATCACGTCGATCAATTGTTTGTCGCTCAACTTATGAATAGCGGATAAGCCTTTAGCCAGAATCTCACCATGCGAGCGGTGTGATCCGAAGATAAAATCCTCAACACCTAAGGTGTATGCCATCCCCACAGCAGCTGCCTCCTGCCCGATGGACAAGTGAGCAGGTCCCGGATGGTTGTAGGCAACTCCGTTGTATTCACTTTTGATTTTAATTTCGTTGAGCATGGTTTCAAACTCACGAATAACTACCATGTCGTGATAAATGCGTAGAAAATCTTCTTTGGAGAAATTGGCTTTCTCCTCTTCAATACTTTTGCTGTATTGGTTGACAGGAATCGGCTGGAAGCTTACTTCACCCGCTTTCCGGACATCTTGTGGATTAATAAATTGTACTTTAGGCATATCTTATTAGTTTTTAAGTTACGAGTTTTGAGTTTCGAGTTGCTCACTTACGGAACTTTCTGCCTTTGATTTCAGAATTGCTCAGATAACTCATGAGTCCCGAAATCATTCGGCCAATTTCTTCCGCTTCCTGATAAGCAACATCAAACTCAGATTGATTTATGTATTTGTTGTCTAATGCTCGATAAAGTTGAGATTTAACCTCCGCTGAAGATCCTTTTGAGATGGACAAGAATGATATAAACTCCCGATTCCCTTCCCATTCAAACCCTTCAGCAATGTTGTCCTTAACTGAACCAGAGGAGGCTTTAATCTGGCTCACTAAACGAAAGTCCTTCGAGAACTCAGCCTGCAATGTGAAAGCATGAATCTGCTTACACAATTCACGGGCGCGCTGCCAGGCTTTTATATCCTCAAATCGTTCAATCGTCGCCATAACTTTAAACTCGAAACACTAAACTTTAAACTATTTAAAATTGAAAAATCGTTTCCTTAATGATTTCGCTGACGGTTGGGTGTGGGAATACTATTTCTTCCACCTCCTGAACGCGCAATTGAGCTTCAATCAAGGCGCAGGCTCCCCATATCATTTCGGAGCAGGCTCCTCCCACCAGATGAATTCCCAGAATTTCTTTGTACTTTTTGCCAACAATCACTTTACAGAAACCATCTTTCCCTTCATTCTCGGCAACGAAACGTCCGGCATAAGCCATGGGCAACTGGCGAACGTCCACCTCTATTCCTTTGGCTTTGGCGGCCGATTCGGTTAAGCCAACACCGGCAATCTCGGGGTGTGTATAAACAACCCCAGGAATGGCGTTGTAACGCATCACATCTTTGCGCCCCAGCATGTGGTTAATGGCTACTTCCCCTTCGCGACTGGCCGTATGTGCCAACAACGAGAAGCCCGTGACATCGCCTGCAGCATACACATTAGGGATATTGGTCCGACAGTGTTGGTCAATTTTAATTCCTCCACGAGTCAACTCCACGCCGATGTTCTCCAATCCAATTCCAGCTACATTAGCTTTGCGACCAACCGACAACAGCACCTCATCACCCGTGATCGATTGTTCCTGTCCATCTTTCTCAAAGATAACTTCCTTTCCTTTCAGCTCGGTCACTTTCGCACTCAGATGATAATCGATACCGCGCTTGGCAAATTCCTTGCGCACAAAAGCAGCAATATCTTCATCAACACCCGTCAGAATTTCCGGCAACATTTCAATGACGGTCACCTGGCTTCCCATGGCATTGAAAAAATCGGCAAACTCTGTTCCGATCACCCCACCACCAATGATCACCAAACTTTTGGGTAAGGTTTTCAATTTCAAAATTTCGCGGTTGGTGGTTATCACATCTTTATCCAATCCTGGAATGGGAGGAACAGCCGCTTCCGATCCGGAACAGATCAAAAGGCGTGTTGCCTGGTAGTCTTTACCATCAGCCGAAATCGTGATTACATCGCCTCGCTTTTCCTTGATGACCGCTTTGGCCATCACCACTTCGGCTTTGGCGTGTTTCATCTTGAGTCCAACGCCGGAAACCAGTTTGCGCACGACTTTATCTTTGCGCTTCATGATTTTGCCAAAATCAATGGAGATGTTTGAATCAATCGTGATTCCATATTTCCCCGCTTCGTGGGCATACTCCAGAACTTTAGCCGAATTCAAAAGCGTTTTGGTCGGGATGCACCCTTCATTAAGACACACCCCCCCCAACGCTCTTTTGTCAAAAATTACAACGCGCATACCTTTTGCTCCGGCGCGCTCGGCTGCAACGTATCCGGCGGGACCACCGCCTAAAATCGCTATATCGAATTTATTACTCATGTTCTCAGATCGTGAGGTTTTCAATTTGCTCTTTAATTTCTTTCAGGAAAAGTGTGGCTTCGCCTCCATCCAATGCCTGGTGATCGTAGGTCAACGAAAGCCCCATCATAGGTACAAAACCATACACGCCATCACCTAAATCTTTTGGACGGGGCACAATGGTGCAGACACCCAAAATAGCGGTTTGCGGCAGGTTAATAACAGGTGTAAATAGTTCAACACCATAATTCCCCAGGTTAGAGACGGTAAAACTAGCTGCTTCGGGCTTCAACAAGTCAGGCTCGACATTGCCTTTACGGCATTGCCCAGCAACGGTTGTTAATTGCGAAGAAAGTCCTTCGATGGACAGGTCGTCTGCATTTTTAATCGCCGGAACCATCAAACCACGCTCCGTGTCAACGGCCAGCCCCAGATGCACTTTTTTAAACCAGCGCATGCTGTCGCCAATGAAATGCGTATTCACCTGTGGGTATTTCTTCAAGGCTTTGACCACCGCGAAGCAAACCAAATCGTTGATGGTGATATTTTGGGAAACTTCTCCTTCTTCCAGTTTCTTTTTGAAGGCTTTGCGCAGCGCCAGGATCTGACGGGCATCGGCACTCATGTGGTGCGTAAGCTGGGCTGAATTCTGCAACGACTGATGCATGGCTTTAGCAATCAGCTTGCGCATATTGGTCAGCTTCTTCACTTCAAAGTCATCACCATAAACCGGATTGTACGAAATCAGATTCTCAGCTGCTGCACGACCGCCTAGCCCTGTTGTTTCTGCAGCTGGCGTTAATCCTTCGGCTTTCGCTTTTTCCTGAGCCAATGGTGTTAGTTTCGGTAAGGTTTCTGCAGCTACCTCAATATCCTGTGCGATAATTCGCCCATAAGGACCTGAACCTTTAAGCTGCTCGTAAGAAACGCCTAGTTTCTCGGCCATCACTTTGGCACGCGGCGAAATCTTCACTTTACCTTCAGGTTGCTCACTTAAAACAATTGCTTTTTCTTCTTTTACGTGAGCCGTTTCAACGGTGGGAGCAGCCTCCTTTTCTTCGGAAGCTTCAGCAGTCTCTTCACCTCCCGGACGAAACTCGTCTACACTTTCGCCACTTTTTCCCAAAACGGCCACATTGGTCAAAACGGGAACCTCATCACCCTCCTCATAAAAGATGGCCAATAATTCGCCCTCTTCTTTGGCTTCTTCTTCAAACGAAGCCTTGTCGGTTTCATAGGAAAACAAAAGATCTCCTGTTTTTACCTGATCTCCGACCTGCTTGTACCACTCTCCGATGATGCAAGTCTCAACAGATTGCCCCTGGCGAGGCATAATTACTGGAATAGCCATATACGTTTATTTCACTTGTTAATACATAAGTTTAATTTAAAGCTGCCGCAAAGAAGGCCATAATCAACTCATTACGCAGCAATAACAAAATCCGGCTTGTAAACTTACACTATACAACTTGTATTTACAAGTCAGAAATTAAAATTTGGATATTTTTCTTAATTTTGATCTTCATTTAACAAGCTATGGTGCAAGAAACCCGAATTCCACAGTACAGAAAACTATACGAGATCCTTCGCAAACACATCCTCTCGGGTGTTTACGAGGAAGGCAGTCTATTACCATCGGAGAATGAGCTGTGTGCTGTCCACAACACGACCCGGCCAACGGTACGACATGCCCTGGAAGCGCTGGTTCAGGATGGTTTTATTTACAAGAAGCAAGGAAAAGGAAGTATTGTACAAAAGCCCCCTCAGGATATTGGTATTCTATCGATTTCAGGAACGTCATCTGTTATTGGCAAACAGTACCTACAAACGCAAATATTGCAAAAACCAACCATCAAAGCCTGGCCCACTTCTTTCAACTATGAGCTTTCGGAGGCGGAAAAAGATTTTGGCTGCATTTACATGGAGCGACTCCGCTTCGTGAACGAGCAAGCCGTGTTTTATGACATCAATCACATTCCAAACATCAACCTACCGCGCTTTACCAGCCGTACTTTTGAAAACAAATCACTCTTCGACATTCTGAGAGGCCACTACCAGATTGAAATTAAGGGAGGAGAGCAAAAGCTAAAAGCCATAAAAGCAGACGATATGATAAGCCAGCTACTGAATATTAAAAAAGGGGAGCCGGTACTTTATGTAGAACGAAAATTGTCGACCAACCGCGAGGGTTTTCACATTTATTCAACCATCTACTTCAACTCAGAGAAACACGCGATTTTCGGAAATTTCTAATTTCGAAACGGGAAAGCTTTATAAAAAGAAAAGGTGGACATCCGTGCATCCACCCCTAGCTGCACATAAATCTCTTGAGAAGAGACTGGATATCCACCAAAAAGTCTTTGATTACAAAGTTAATGACAATTTTATAAAATCTTAACTATTTTACAACACCTAAACAATTGGCCAATTTTG
This sequence comes from Sunxiuqinia sp. sy24, assembly GCF_052677165.1. NCBI lineage: Bacteria > Pseudomonadati > Bacteroidota > Bacteroidia > Marinilabiliales > Prolixibacteraceae > Sunxiuqinia > Sunxiuqinia sp. sy24. Next base: position 79,464 of record NZ_JBQYLH010000009.1, on the reverse strand, counting down.
GTCGTAAATTAATTATATGTGAAATAAAAACAAACACAGATACCCACCAACCCCCTCATAATCAACAAACGAATCCCACCATGCCTTCGATCACCTTATTGCATAAAATCCGAATTTCAATATTTATTCCTTTTTCGTGCATGTATATTCACTACTTTCATCCAAAGTATAAAAAAAGAGTAAAAAAATTTTAATCTTTGTGTTTCAAAACACAAAACTTTTAATGAATAAAAATCAGACTATGAAGGTTTTAAAATTTGGAGGAACATCAGTTGGAAGCGTTGAAAACATGAACGCCGTAATGAATCTAATTACTGATGGTGAAAAAAAACTGGTTGTTCTATCTGCGATGTCAGGTACAACCAACGCTTTAGTTGAAATTGCCGATTATCTACACAAGAAAAATAAAGACGTCGCACGAGCTCAAATTGGCAAGCTCGAAAAACAATATAAAGAAGTCGTTTCCAATCTATTTAAGGAAGAAGCACGAAAAAAAGAAGGCCTGGAAATCATCAAAAAAAGCTTCGACACTATTCGCCAACAAGCAAGCGGAGCTTTTGATCTGACGAACGAACAAACGATTCTGGCTCAAGGAGAGCTAATTTCCACAGCTCTGTTTACCCAACTGATGCTCGAGAATGGCTACAACACCAAACTCTTGCCGGCCCTTGACTTCATGCGCATTGATGCTGACAAGTCAGCCGACCTGAACGCGATTACCACGAACATTGAAAAAATACTGGAAGAAGTTGGTGAAGCCGACTACTACATTACCCAGGGTTTTATCTGCCGAAACGACAAAGACGAGATCGACAACCTACAGCGAGGCGGCTCTGACTATACCGCTTCCTTGATTGGCGCGGCCCTTTATGCCGATGAGATCCAAATCTGGACCGACATCGACGGGTTTCACAACAACGACCCCCGTTATGTGGACAACACGACAAAGATTGAGCAGTTGTCGTTTAACGAAACTGCTGAGTTAGCCTATTTTGGGGCCAAGATCTTACATCCTCAAACCGTATTGCCTGCTAAGCTGCACAATATTCCGGTTCGTTTGAAAAACACCATGAACCCAACGGACAGCGGCACACTAATTACATCTGAAACAAGCGGCAGCGGAATTAAAGCCGTAGCAGCTAAAGATGGCATTACAGCAATCAAGATTCGCTCTGACCGTATGCTTATGGCTTATGGCTTTTTGAAAAGTGTCTTCGAAATCTTTGAGTTTTTCAAGACTCCAATCGACATGATATCAACGTCTGAGGTTGCTGTTTCACTTACTGTTGACAACACCAGCAAACTGAAAGACATCATCAAGGAGCTAAAGGAATACGGCGAAGTTCAGGTTGATGAGAACCAAACCATTATCTGTATTGTTGGGGATATTATTGGCGAGGAACGCGGATTTGCCGCCAAAGTATTTGATGCGCTGGAAGGAATTCCAATCCGTATGATTTCTTACGGTGGAAGTCGTCACAATATTTCGGTACTCGTTCCAACAACATACAAACAAAAAACATTGCAGGCCATTAGCGACAACCTGCTGGAAAACTAAATATGATTAAACCACAAATTACCAGTCAGCTCCAAAAGCTTGAGACGCCTTTTTATTATTACGATTTAGACCTGCTGCGTCAAACGCTATCGAAAATTAAGGAAGAAAGCGAGCGCTATGGGATTCACGTGCATTATGCTGTAAAAGCCAATGCCAACGATGACATCCTGCGGACGATCTTCGACTTTGGCTTTGGAGCTGACTGCGTAAGTGGAAACGAAATCAGCAAAGCTGTTCAGCTGCGTTTGCCCGGTTCTAAAATAGCTTTTGCCGGAGTGGGAAAAACCGACAAGGAAATAAACACCGCTCTAACAAATAATATTTTTAGCTTCAACTGTGAATCACTTCCCGAGCTGGAGGTCATCAATGAGCTGGCGTCCAAAATGCAACGAGTGGCTCCAGTTGCGATTCGGATCAACCCGAATGTCGATCCGAAGACGCACAAATACATTACCACTGGTCTGGATGAGAACAAATTCGGAATTAACCACTGGGATTTTGACAAGCTCAGCCGTTTGTTAAAACATTTACCAAACATCAAACTGACGGGAATTCATTTCCACATAGGATCTCAAATTACAGATATTAATGTATTCAAGGAGCTGAGCGAAAAAGTCAACACCATTGCTGCCTGGTTCGAAAAGCAAGGTTTAAACCTTCAGCATATCAATGTTGGTGGCGGATTGGGCATCGACTACGAACAGCCGGAGCAAAATCCCTTTTCAGATTTTACTGCCTATTTCAAGGCGTTCAATGATCATCTGAACTTAAAGTCAGGACAAGAACTGCATGTCGAGTTGGGACGTTCGGTTGTTGGGCAGTGTGGACACCTGATTACCAAAGTGCTTTACGTAAAAGAAGGACTTAAAACCAAATTTCTGATTACTGATGCAGGAATGACTGAGCTAATCCGCCCGATGCTGTATCAGGCAGAACACAAAATCAGTAATCTAAGCTCCCAATTAGCTCTTCAAACCTATGATGTTGTTGGACCAATTTGTGAAAGCACAGATGTCTTCGCAAAAGGCATTCAACTACCAGAATCGAAACGGGGCGATTTGCTTGCCATCCATTCTGCAGGGGCCTATGGAGAAGCAATGGCTTCAGGCTATAACTTGCGCGACATGGTCAAAGCGTTCCATTCGGATCAACTTCTGAAGCACGAATCTCTCTTCTAGATTGATTATCAACAAAAAGAAATAAGCGAATATTTGATTTATTTTCCCCATTTAATTTTTTTTAAAGCAAAATTAGTCTACATTTGCCACTCACATTTTTATTTTAATACTGATTATGAACATTTTTGTAGGAAACCTCAATTACGCTATCACTGAAGATGACATGCGTGAAATCTTTGAGGAGTATGGTGAATTGACATCTGTTAAGTTGATCACTGACAAATTTACTGGAAGAAGTAAAGGTTTTGGATTCGTTGAAATGGCTGATGCTGAAGAAGCAAAAAAAGCTATTGAAGAATTAAACGGCGCAGAAGTCGAAGGACGTTCTATGGTTGTTAATGAGTCTATCGAGAAAAAGAGAGACAACAACCGTGGTGGCGGTGGCTTCCGTGGTGGCAACAACCGTGGCGGTGGCAGCGGTTATGGCCGTAGAGACAACAATTTCGGATCAAACTACTAATTAGGAGGTTGATTATGAAAGGTACTGTAAAATGGTATGACGCAACCAAAGGTTTTGGATTTATCCTAACCGAGGACAACAAAGACATCTTTGTTCACCGTTCTGGTTTAGCTGACGCCTACGCTGGTCTTGACACTGACGAGACCGTTGAATTTGAAATTGGCCAAGGAAACAAAGGTCCAATTGCAACGAACGTAACTAAAGTAGACTAATTCTGAGATTGGAGCGGGTACTTTCCGAAGTCAGCTCCTTCAATTAACGATATTTATCACTACTTGTATTATTAAAAGCCTGGCTTCGGTCAGGCTTTTTTTTGTGCCTACTTGCCAGGTTTATGGCGGTAATTGATTATCCGCTTATCCAAACATGTTCAATTATTGATCCGTGATAACGGAACTCACCACAGAATAAGATATAACAAGAATTAGCCCCTTTAAAATAAGAGGCAATCGCAATCCTTTATTAGCACCGAGAGTGCTAGATGACTATAAGGTCGGTAGACGCATGCCTTGAGGTTAATTCAATACGATAATTCTGACGATAAGCGTCAAAAGTCTCAGCGGCTTTCTCAGGCGTATTATTCTCCCCCGAAAGATGACTAAGTAAAATGGTATGCAATTGTTCTCCGGCATGCTCTTTCAGCAACATACAAGCCTGCTCGTTGGACAAATGCCCCTGCGTTGATGCCACTCGCTGTTTCAGAAAATACGGGTATGGTCCATTCATCAGCATGCCTTCATCATAATTACTTTCCAGAAAGACCGCATGGCAACGGGAAAACTCAGCTTGCACACGTTCGCAGGCTTCACCAATGTCCGTCATCACCCCAACGTGCTTTCCAGCATAAGAAATACGAAAAGAACAAGCATCAACAGCATCGTGCTGCTTGGCAAAAGGAAAAACGGTAAACTCACCTAGCTGAAACTCCTGATTAGCTTCAAACCATCGGGGCGTATCGGGCTGAACGGCCTTGCGCATAGCTAAAAATGTTTTCTTGGTAAGGTACACCGGAAGCCCCAAACGCTTACCCAATACACGTGCACCACGACAGTGATCGCTGTGTTCATGGGTAATTAAAATGGCTTTCAACTTTGATGGATTGATTTGTTTTTCAGCCAAGCGCAGTTGAAGCTGCCTGGCCGACAACCCGGCATCAACCAACAACGCCTCAGTCTCATTTCCCACATAATAGCAATTCCCATTGCTTCCCGACGCCAAAGCGCAAATCTCTATTCGACTCACAATCTATTTTTTATTTGAGCAATAACTTGTTCAGGCAAAATCTGATCTCCTCGTAATATACATTTTGCCTTTTCATAAAACGGACGACGACCAGACAGGGACTCTTCAATAAAGGTCACCAGTTCGTCACGCGACTTGCCTTTAATTAAGGGGCGTTCCGTTTTGGAGTGAATCAATCGGTCAGCAAGCTCCTCCGTTGCTACATCCAAAAACACACACAAGCCGGCTTGGTTCATCACTTCCATATTATTAAAAAAACAGGGAGCACCACCTCCGGTAGCCACAATGACCTCTTCAAACTCGGCCACTTCCTTCAAAGCTATTTGCTCTTTCTTTCGGAATTCAGCTTCGCCTTCCTCCGAAAAAATCTGCGGAATTGCCTTAAAATACTTCTGTTCTATATATTTATCCAAATCGACAAAAGGAATCTTCAGTTGATCCGAAAGATTTCTTCCCATAGTCGATTTTCCACACCCCATATATCCAATCAAAAATACCTTCATTAAAATAGTGACATTTGATTCTTATCGTCCTCTTCATCCTCTTCTTTTGAGTGTTTCACTTCAAAAGGAATGTCCTCCGATGTTTCGTCCGGCTCTTCCTCCGACTCCGGCTTGTCATCTTCATCCTTAACAACCGGCTCAATCTCCGTAATGTTTTCAACTTCGTAGTTCGTAAGGCGCTTCCCTCGCGCTTTATGCGATTTAACGCCTATAAACTCAGCGACTTCAATAATTTCATTTTCACGGGTTGAATTTTTCCCGCCAAACTCAATCTCTAAACGAGGGTAGTGCACCCAGGTCAAACTGACCAACTTACTATCGGGATGATCGCCGATGAAGCTGATGCGCCGTCCCATGATTTCATCAATTTCAAACCGCTTGACGTAGTAATACTCCTGCTCGGCATCGTAATACACAACCGACAGAACCTTGCTATTATCAAATTTCTCAATTACTAAGATGTCCGGATCAAAATGGTTCGACAGATCGAAGTTATACAGTTGGTAATCTCCGTTTTTATAGAGAACAAGAATTTTATCCTCTCCCTGGAACTCTCCGAGGAATTTCCCGCGTGAATCGGAATTAATCCTCAGAACATCCGGGTCAAACCAAATTTTTCGTCCTCCAAGGGTAGAAACCCCTTTCTCTTTCAAACTGATTTTATGAACATCATTTTTAGTCAGGATATTCCCCATAGCTCCACGCCCTTTGATTGCCAACTCGCCAAAGTCAACTTCAAAGTTGAGCTTCTTCAGGCGTGCTTTATGCTTTAGGGTAACTTTCAGTACTTCGGCTTCACCATTAGGATTGGCACTGAAATACCAGATTCGTGAGCCCGCTGTTCCTTTGGTCACATCATATTCCTTATCGCGGGTCATTCCGGTCACCGCAAAACGCTTCATATAAAACGATCCCTGACGTCCATCACGATAGACCACATTGTAAATTGTCCGTTTATCATTCTTCTTAAATACCGCAATGTGATGGACATTTTTTCCAATAAAGGCTTTCTCTGAGACTTTGCTAACGAAATAAGTCCCATCTTTTCGGAAAACAATAATATCGTCCATATCCGAACAATCGCAGATATATTCGGCCTTGCGGAGACTAGTCCCCACAAAACCCTCTTCGCGATCGAAATAAAGTTTTTCGTTGGCAACCACTACCTTGCTGGCTTCAATACTCTCAAAACTTCGAATTTCCGTTTTACGCTCGCGTGCTTTACCATACTTCTCCTTTATGCGTAGGAAATATTCAATGGTAAAAGATACAATATTTTCGATTTTGCGCTTGATCTCTTCAATCTCATCCTCAATCGACTGAATATGATTGTTCGCCTTATCAGTATTGAATTTCAGAATCCGAGCCATGCGGATTTCCATCAACCTCAAGATATCATCACGAGTAATCTCCCGCATCAATTGAGGTTTCCAGGGTTCCAATCGTTTGTCGATATGAGCAACAGCCTGATCCATATTTTCGGACTGCTCAAACTCTTTATCCTTATAAATGCGCTCTTCAATAAAGATCTTCTCCAACGAAGCAAAATGCCAGGCCTCTTCCAATTCTGATTTACGGATCTCCAGCTCGAGCTTGAGCAGATTTAGCGTTTGATTGGTATTGCGTTTCAGAATATCACTCACTCCAATAAACAGAGGCTTATCATCCAGAATGATGCAAGCATTGGGCGAAATAGAAATCTCACAATCGGTAAAAGCATAAAGGGCATCAATCGTTTTATCCGAAGAAACCCCCGCTCCAAGATGAACCAAAATCTCCACTCGGTCCGAGGTGTTATCATCAATGCGTTTTACCTTGATTTTATTTTTATCGTTAGCCTTGATGATCGATTCAATCAAGCTTGAAGTAGTCTTCCCAAAAGGCAGCTCGGTAATAGCCAGGGTTTTATTATCCACCTTCTCAATTTTCGCCCGTACTTTTACGGCACCACCCCGAAGTCCATCGTTGTAGCGCGAAAAATCAGCCGAGCCTCCGGTTGGAAAATCAGGAAGAATCTCAAATCCCTCCCCTCTCAAATAGGCTATAGAGGCTTCAATTAGTTCGTTAAAGTTGTGGGGGAGGATTTTCGAAGCCAGTCCCACTGCGATTCCCTCAACACCCTGAGCCAAGAGCAAAGGGAACTTAACAGGTAACGTTACGGGTTCTCTCTTTCGGCCATCGTATGACAATTTCCAGTTGGTTGTTTTCGGGTTGAAAACCACATCAAGGGCAAACTTCGACAAGCGCGCCTCAATATAACGCGGAGCAGCAGCACCATCACCAGTCAAAATGTTTCCCCAGTTCCCTTGACTATCGACCAACAAATCTTTCTGCCCCAGCTGAACCAAGGCATCGCCGATTGAAGCATCGCCGTGCGGGTGATACTGCATGGTTTGCCCAATGATGTTAGCCACTTTATTGTACCGTCCATCATCCATTTCACGCATGGCGTGCAAAATCCGTCGCTGAACGGGCTTTAGTCCGTCATTGACATAAGGTACTGCGCGCTCTAAAATAACATAGGATGCATAATCGAGAAACCAATCCTGGTACATTCCTGATAAATAGGTAATGCCATCACCTTGTTCAGTCTGTTGACTATCTATATTTTTTTCCTCTTCTGCCACAACGATTTTATTATAGGTAAAACTTCAGGTTCAATGAATCACGCTGACAAGTCAGACTTCATCTTTCTCCACATAAAGATTTTCGATGATAAATTCCTGACGGTTCGGGGTGTTTTTGCCCATGTAGAATTCGAGCATTTGTGAAACGGATTCGTGTTTTTTCATTTGAACCGGCTCTAAACGAATATCCGGGCCAATAAATTTTTTGAATTCATCAGGTGATATTTCCCCCAACCCTTTGAATCGGGTAATCTCAGGTTTGGCGCCAACTGCTTTTACTGCAGCCAGACGTTCTTCATCGGAATAGCAATAAAAGGTTTTCTGCTTATTCCGAACACGAAACAAAGGGGTTTGAAAAATATACAGGTGTCCTTTTTTAACCAACTCCGGAAAGAATTGCAAGAAGAACGTGATCAGTAGCAAACGAATGTGCATGCCGTCCACATCGGCATCGGTAGCGATAATAACCTTGTTGTAACGCAAATCTTCCATGCCCTCTTCAATGTTGAGAGCAGCTTGCAACAAGTTAAACTCTTCATTTTCGTACACCACCTTTTTGGTCATCCCATAGGTATTCAAAGGCTTTCCTCGCAAACTGAATACAGCTTGGGTATTCACATCGCGCGACTTGGTAATGGAACCACTGGCCGAATCTCCCTCGGTTATAAAAATAGATGAGTCGCCTTTACGTTCTTTATTGCTGTTGTAATGAATGCGGCAATCGCGTAGTTTCTTGTTATGCAGACTCGATTTCTTGGCGCGCTGTTTCGCTAATTTCTTAACACCGGAAATGGCTTTACGCTCACGCTCCGACTCCTGGATTCTCCGAAGCAATACCTCTGCTACCTCCTGGTTTTTGTGTAGGTAATTATCCAATTCCTTCTGAAGAAAGCTCACCACATGATTACGCACACTGGGGCCCTCGGGACCAATGTCCCGCGATCCCAATTTTGTTTTGGTTTGTGATTCAAAAACAGGCTCTTCTACTTTGATGCTAATTGCAGCGATAATGGAAGCCCGAATATCTGAGGGATCAAAATCCTTTTTATAAAAATCGCGAACCGTTTTAACAATGGCCTCGCGAAAAGCGACCAAATGAGTTCCTCCTTGGGTCGTATGCTGTCCATTCACAAACGCATAGTAGTCCTCTCCATATTGGTTACCGTGCGTAAGAGCCGCCTCAATATCCTCCCCTTTAAGATGAATAACCGGATAAAGCGGTTCGGCATCAAGGTTTTCTTCCAGAAGATCTTTCAGTCCGTTTTTGGATTGAAACCGATCTCCATTGCACCAAATCGTCAAGCCGGCATTGAGGAAGGAATAATTCTTCATCATATTTTCCACATAGTCATTGTGGAAGCGATAGCTTCGGAAGATATCTGCATCTGGCACAAAAGAAACCATGGTACCATTGGGTTCATCGGTTGTCCCCAAGTCTTTTTCCTCAACAACCTGACCTCTGGAGAACGCAATCTCTTTTACCTGCCCTTCCCGAAAAGCTTTGATGACAAAGCTGTTAGACAAGGCATTTACCGCTTTTATTCCAACTCCATTCAGCCCAACGGACTTTTTAAAGACTTCCGAGTCGTACTTGGCACCGGTATTCATTTTCGAAGCAACATCGAGAAGCTTTCCCAAAGGAATTCCACGCCCAAAGTCGCGTACACTTACCAACTCGTTCGAAACATGAACTTCAATCTTCTTTCCGAAGCCCATCATAAACTCATCAACAGAGTTATCCATAACTTCTTTCAGAAGCACGTAAATTCCATCATCAGAGGCAGTTCCATCTCCAAGTTTTCCGATATACATTCCGGGACGCTTCCGGATATGTTCCTGCCAATCAAGTGTTCTTATCGAACCTTCATCGTAATTAGGAGTCATATTAATTACTATTTGTCACAAATATAAAGAAAACAAAACACCCTCGAAGTTTCACTATTTTGTCAATAATTAACAACCAATCGTTGAAAACTTCCTTGGGAGGCTAAGTTTGTAAAAATAGTCATAAACCTCCATCCTTTCCTGAAAAGTAATTAATTCATCGTTATTTACTTTCACTCTTAATTAGGACTTAACGAATAAAAAATGCCGACAACAGCGGCTTAGAGGCAACAAAAAAGCTGTTGAAAAATCAACAGCTTTCTGTATATAGTGGTCTACCAAACCTATTTCTCTTCCGTCCAGGAAGTGAACATCCAATAGTATTTCTCCGTTTGCTTAACCATTGAGTTAACCAAGTCGATAGTTGACACATCGCCTAAATCATTGGCGGTTTCAAGCACATTAATCATTTGCGACAACAAAATTTCGAAGTCACTCAAAATTTCGGCAACCATCTCATCCGGACCTGGTATTCCTTCGGGTTCCGAAATTTTAGACACCTTCAGGTATTCGTGCAAGGTAGCCGTTGGTCGGGCTCCAAACACCCTCACCCGCTCGGCCAAATCATCAATATTCACCTTCGAGAAGTCATACAATTCTTCAAACTTTTCGTGTAGGTCAAAAAAGTCCTTCCCTGTTACATTCCAGTGAAAATTGCGAAGTTTTTGATAGTGCACATGATAACTGGACATTAGTAAATTAATCTGCTCAATTAATTCAGACGTATCTTTTTGATTAAATCCTAATCTTACAAATGTTTTTTCTTTGGTTTCCATTCTATTATTCTTTCTCTATTTTTTGTTCTTTATTTATTATTTCAGGTTTTCTTCTCGAAAAACCAACACAGGTCTGTTAAAGTGGGTGAGCACATAATGCGTTTCCGAAGACGAGAACAAGTCCGCTAGAAATCCTTTTGTCTCTTTCATAATGACAAGCACATCCGGGTTCTCCTCTTCCAGGTACTTCTTCAATCCTTCGCGAACATTTTTTTCATGTGCATGCGCAAAATGCAGCTTAAAACCATCAATACTCTCTTTGGTCATGGTTTTAAATCCGGTCCACATCAATATCGATTCAAAATCCGTTGATTCCATATTACGAAAAACAGTCAGAGTACAAGTGCTCGAATCCGCTTTAAGTGTCTTTAAATATCGCATGGCTTTAAAATCTTCGGAATGAAAAGCGGTTGCATACAGGTAACTATTGATGCTTACTGACGGGGTGTCGTCGGGTAAAATCAAAACCGGACAAGCTACTTTATCAATAATATTGGGGTAATTAATAGCGCCGGTGTCCAAGCCCGAATAACTGTTGTAGTTGCTCAACAACAACAAAACATCCTGATCTTCCTTAATGGTATTGTTAACAACTGTCAATCGACTATCTTCAACCACATCCAATTCATAGGGTATATTTTGCGGATGCAGCTCCAGGTATTTAGCCACAATTCGTTGCATTTCCGACTTGGCTTGCTCAAAGTCTTTTCTCAATGTTTTTTCAGCAACCCGAAGGCTTGCATCAATATTGGAGCCCGTAGGCTCAACAAAAGCACCACTTCCCATCCAATTAAAGTCCAACACATAGATAATTTTTAGCTTTCGATGTTGTTGATTACTTAAGTTAAACCCCGAAAAGATGAGGTTCTCCATATTCTTCTGGGTGTCTAGTAGTAATAAATTTGTTTTCATGACTCTAATTTTTAAGAATTGTATTGGTTGTAGGTTATCACTTTTGTTTTGAGTTTTCCCGTATTCGGTTATTCAGTGGCTGATTCCGACTCCGTTGACTTCTTATCTTTGCGATTCCGAAAAAACAATTGCAGCGCAATTTTCATCCCTGTTTCAAACGCTATGTTTTTCACATAGCTCGTAAACGCCTGCACGGTTTCTTCTGAATGGTCCTTTAGCTTTTCTTCGAGATAGCGCGACTTGTAACGCAAATTTTGTCGTTTGAGCTTCAATTCACGCATATTTCTGATACCCTTCATAATTCATCCTCCTTTTCATCTTCAAACAACAGGGATGAATATTTCCTCAGAACGATGGACGTGACAATCTGTTTTTTCAGCAAAACAAACAAAATAGTGAGCACTGCAAGTACTCCGATTACAAGCAGTAAACCTGTCAGATAATCATGATAAACTTGTCCGTACCAAGCAACAAATGCCGCGAACACAAAAAATAAAATCATTGCTCCTCCGGTAATCAGCACCAAGGTGCCAATTAAATAACTTGTAACTTGGGTCACTCGGCTTAACACCGATAACTTGACTAATTCGATACGTGTCTGAACGTACTTCTTTGTAACGTCACTGAGTTCACTGACATTGTCTGATAGGTTTTTGCTCATAGGATTTAGAAAATTAAGTTATTAGCTTACTTTTCGCTGGCGTTGGCCTGCGCTTTGGCTTCTTTTTTGACTTTCTCTTCTACTTGGTTTGTTTTTTCTTTGACCTGGTCAATCATTTCACCAACTTGTTCTTTCAAATGGTCAACTTTTTCACCGATGGTTTCCGTCATATCTTCAGAAACCCTCTTCACATTTTTCTGTATTTTTTTTCTTGTTTTTTCACCTTTTTCAGGGGCTAATAAAACTCCGGCTAAAGCACCAGCGGCAGCACCGGCAACAAATCCCAACAGGGCATTACGTGTTCCTTTACTCATGATTTCTATTTTTTATGGTTAATAATTAAGATATTTAGATAGACGTCTTCCTTTTATCAGACGTCCGTGTATTCTTCGACTTATTGAGTGTACTTGTCATTCGCCCAGAGCTCATGGAGCTCTCTGCTCCCCGAATCGTCATTTTCTCTGTAGCTGAATAAGACTTTGAATTCAGATAAAGATTCATATTCTCAATTCGCTTCTTTAGATTTTTCATGGTCTTCGTTTTTTCAACATTTACCTCAATAATTGAAAAAACCATTCCAAAACAAACCAACAACACCCATAAGACAACAAACACTGAATACCTGCACGTTACAAGAGCACCAACGAGAAATAAACTTTAGCAGCAGTAGAATATGTTCCACAACTTGTGGAGAAACCTTATCAAGCCTTAAGCGACATGGGAAGCAAGAGATTAGGCCAGGTAGAAGCTAAGTCATTTACGACCGTTCAAGAAAGCTCATTTGCTTAATCAAAACCCAGCTCACGGAGAAGTTCTATAAACCCATTGCTCCCTCTACACAGAAAGAACCAGACTTTCTGGCATCATGTAAAAAACAGCAAAACGAAATAAACTAATCAGTGTGGATCAAGCCAAAAGACAGAGAAAAGACCAAAGTAAAACTATGCGCTTTTTGGTGAAAGAACTGACAAGAGGCTGACAAACCCGTAAACCAAGGCAAACACTCCGATAACAGTAGCCAAGGCAAGTCCGCTACGCAAGGGCTCAAAGATGAGCACCAGTCCGAAAGAAAGCGCAATAACACTACTCAGAAATAAGCCCCAATTGTTTATGCCCGCTTTGCGCAAACTTGTAAATGAAAAAGCCATAAGCAATCCACCAAGCAAAGCCCATATCGCCATAACAATAACGAAAAAAGAAATGGTCCCTCCCGGATTGTATAGGATGAGGAGTCCTACACCGACATCGAAAAGCAGTTCGAACACAAATGAAGAACTCCCCTGTCGATTTTTAGATAAGAACAAAACAAGACCAGACATAGCTCCTTTAACAAGCAGCAAAACAGCTACAAACCGGGTTATAGACAGCAAGGTGAAGCCAGGATAAAACAAAAGTGCTAATCCCAGGAGCATCATGACCACAGCTCTCACATAGCTAAATGAACGTTTGTCTGCAACTTGTATTTTCATTTTGATAAGTATTTAAAGATTATTCTCGCCAATTAACAGGAATGAGCCACGCCAACACCTACCTCGCTAGTCCCCTGTCTTATTGCAAATTACAAAACATATTCCACGAACACATCCTCAACAAACCAATTTAATGTGCGATTTCCAGAAATTTTTGGATTTGCATCCGGATGAATTGTTCTGAGTTGCCAGTGTGCAAAAACATCCACAAACTAATGAGGGGAATCGTCTACACTCCTACCAGCAATTAGTACCTCAATAAAATCGGGTGGAACTGGTTTTTTAAGATAGGCACTCACAAACGAATACTGCATAGCCAAATCGCGACTCTTCTTACTTCCGGAACTGGATAAAATAAAAACTTCGGGTGTTTCGATGTTTACAACAAGTTGCTCAAACCGGGTCAGAAAGGTAAGTGCATCCATATCTGATAAATGCATATCTATCAACACATAATCCGGAAACTCATCAAGCTTTCCATCCTGCTTGAGTTGCTCTAGATAACCAAGCAAACCCGAAGCTTTTGAAAAAAATTGAACCTGCTTTTTTAACGTTCCCTTTTTCAGGCTACCCCCCTCCAGCCCAAAGCAATCAGGGGTATCATCAACAATCGCTATTTTCTTTAAAACATTTGACGGCCACATTTTGTATCCTCCTCAATGCCCCGAATGTCCAATATCTATTCCAAAAAAGTCATGGCCTCCTTCAATGCTAAATACCGTATTGTTTGATTTTATTGTAAAGTGTTTTCCGATCAATTTTCAGCAGACGGGCCGCTTTCGACTTATTAAAGCCAGCTTCCTCAATCGTTCGTAAGATGAGTTGTTTCTCAAATTCGGACGAGGCATCTTTCAATTTAGACTCTCCGATTTCAACCGATTCACTATTCACCTCCGATTCGGTGGGATAAACGATATCCCGCGGAAGACAGTCCTTGGTAATTTCAGTGCCAGACGCCAGCAGCGTAGCCCGCTTAATTACATTTTTAAGCTCGCGAAGATTTCCATGCCAGGGATATTTTTGCAACACCACTTCAACCTCGCTATGAATCCCTTCGATCTGCAAGCCTAACTCTTCATTAGACGTCTGCAAAAAATGATTGGCAAACAACAAAATGTCCTCTTTACGTTCACGAAGCGATGGCAGATTGATTTTAAATTCATTGACCCGGTGATACAAATCTTCTCTGAAATTATTCTGTCCCACTTCATCCAGCAAATCATCGTTGGTAGCTGTAATAATTCGGACATCAACTTTCTGTGTCTTATTTTCCCCCACCCGAGAAACCGTGCGCTCCTGCAAAACACGTAGCAAGCGCACCTGAATATCGTAACTCAAATTCCCGATCTCATCCAGAAAAAGGGTACCACCATTGGCTTGATGAAAAACACCTTCTTTGTCGCGAACAGCCCCGGTAAACGACCCTTTGATGTGACCAAAAAGCTCGCTGTTGGCCAAATCCTTTGGAATAGCCCCACAGTCGAGCGCCACAAAAGGCTTATTGTTTCGCTTGCTATGCTGATGAATAAACCGGGCAACGTACTCTTTGCCGGTTCCGGTCTCCCCCTGAATAAGAACCGACATGTTGGTAGGCGCCACACGTCGCGATAAATTAATCACCGAGCGCATGTTTTCACTTTTACCCATCACAAAGTCACCATCCGTATAAATATGATCCTTCACTCGTGGTTTTTCAGTAATTTCCCTGGATAGCTTTTGCTTGATAAGAGCCAGGATCTCCTCGTGCTGTAATGGCTTGGTAATGTAGTCCTCGGCTCCCATTTTCATCAACTTCACCGCCTGACGGACATCGGCGTAAGCCGTAATAATAATCACGATGGTGGATTGACTTATGGCCTTTATTCGTTGTAGCAATTCCAATCCATCGGTATCCGGCAGCCGGAAATCACAAAGGACCAAGTCAAACGGAGTGCTTCGGACAGCTTCCATTCCGCTCTTTCCTGAAAAGGCCGTATCCACTTTGTACCCGTGACTTGTTAACTGCTTTTTCAGTATTTCGCAAATAAAGGTATCATCATCAATGATTAATATTTTACTCATAGGGCTACAGTTATATAATTCCTGACTGTTCATTTTTGTTTCTATTTCCGGTAAGCACGTTGGGCTTGCTCCAAAACTTCGTGCATCCTGCTCATCACATGGCTGGTTTTTCCGGGAAGCTCAGTGTAAACCTTATCGCGCAAAGCCAGATCTTCTAGTTTTTCCAATTGTTCAACCAGCATATTCAATCCAAAAAACTTAAATGAAGGAATGGCTCGGTGAGCTTTTTCACCCAAACTGTTCCAATCTTCATGGTTCAGATCATCCTCAAATCCGGCGATAAAGCTCCTTGTATTACTTACAAATGTATCAATCATTTTATTAAAAAACGCATCATCGCCATTGGATGTTATCCAAAGATTTTCGAGACTAAACTCATCCACTGAACTACCCGAAGATCGTTCCAGCACGGCAGATTGGTCTGGCTGGGCGGAGCTTTGGGTCAACTGCAGCACATTGCAAATCTTATTATACAATTCGCGCTCCTTGAAAGGTTTGAGCACATAGCCATCAAACCCATGACTCATGTACAGTTTAATGTCGCTTTTCAGCACATTGGCTGTCACCGCCAACACTTTGGTCCGGTAGTTTGGGTTTTGGTCACTTTTCTTGATTTCGCTCACCACCTCCACTCCATTCATTCGCGGCATGTGAATATCGAGTAATATCATATCATACTCAGCAATCCGAAGTAAGTTCAGTGCTTCTTCTCCATTCCGCGCCAGCTTAAAATCAGCATTCCAGTTAGACAAAACTGCTTTGGCCAACAAGAGGTTGTATTCATCATCATCGGCAAACAGAATCTTTTTTCCATCCAACAAGTTATCACGCAGCGAATAATGGCTTTCGCGTTCCGCCTTTTCCTGCGCCGTTGCTTTCTGAAAGGGCAAAGTCACGGAAAACAGACTTCCAACTCCCAATTCACTTGTCACCTGAATCTGACCATCCATCAGCTCTATCAATTTCTTGCAAATGGTTAGTCCCAAGCCTGCCCCTTTGCGCTTTTTATCCAAATTAGCAGACGACTGTGTAAATTCCTCAAAAATAACTGGCTGCAATTCCGGCGAGATTCCCATGCCCGAATCTTCCACGTCGAACCGCAAGCGAACAGCCTCGTTTTCTGATTCAACGATGACGCAACGCAGCTCAACCATCCCCTCATCCGTATACTTCAAGGCATTCGACATCAAATTTATAACAATCTGCCGCAAGCGAAAGGGGTCGCCAATCAACGTCTCCGGAATTTTCGGATCAACTTGCACCGACAAACGCAACTTCTTCTCATTGGCTTTAATGATGAATGAATTGTAAATCACATTCAACACCTCGGTCAGGTTAAAGGGGGTTTTGTCGATATAGATTTTGCCCATGCCTAGTTTAAACAAGATCAGAATTTCGTTGACCAGCGAAAGTAAATGCTCGGAAGAATCGCTGATAAAATGAATAAAATTCTCCTGTTTCTTTGAGAGCTCCGTGTTCTCCAGCTGCTCGGCAAATCCGATGATGGCATTCAGCGGAGTCCGAATTTCGTGACTCATATTGGCCAGGAAAACGGATTTGGCCTGATCGGCATTTTGCGCATCATCCTTGGCTTTTTTCAGGCGCATCTCCACTTCCTTATCTTTTGTAACATTCTGAACGATGGCCGTTCCACCAACCACCTCGCTATTGAAATTCATTACCGGTGTAACCCAGATGTAGTAAATCTGATCTTCAATCCGGATTTCGCCATCAGCCATTTCACCGCTTAGCGCTTTCCGGTAAAAAGGAAACAGACGCTTATGAATTTTTTCATCGAAGGCTTCAAAAAGGGTTTTCCCGGCAAAATAGCTGTTCGACAAGCCAAAGCGTTCTTTTTCGCGGCCACCGGCCAGCACATAGCGATAGTCCGAATCAAACAGAAAAACATCAATATCCGGCAAATTTTCAATCACAATCTGCTGGTAATTCTTAATGTCAGTCATGGTCGTGTTCGAAAAATTGACGCCAGCCATAATGAGCTCGTCGCCTCCTTTCTCCGAAAGCAGTTCCAGACTGATGCTTGCCGCCAAGGGAATCCCCTGGGTAGAATGAATAATGGTTTCAAATTCCTGATTCTCCTTATTCGTTAGCAAACGATTAACCTTTTGCTCAAAAACCTCCTGCTGTTCAATTTTTAACAGATCGGACAAATGTAACGAACCACTTTTGGCAGGATAAAAAAGGTGATCGAAAATACCCGTATATTTAGAGACTTTGTAGTTGCGATCGAAGATAAAGATTGCTTCGTGCCGAACCGACTCCAAGGTTAAAGACGGGCTAGTCAGCGGATAACCAAGCTTGGACGACTTCACTTTATTACTCAGTAATTCAAGCAATTCGTCCAGCTCCATCAATGATTCAACATCGATATCACGATGATCAAGGTGACTAATAATTCCGGCAATTTCTTCGATTTGTTTCCCCAGTTTCTTTTTCATGAATGTGGCGTGCTTATAGATCGACTTATGGTTTCGGCTCCAGATCTCTCGGTCGCTAGCCTTAACCCGATGTACGTTAGGCCGTCATTGAACATAGAGACAAAATGCTCGAACCAAAGTTTTGAAGTTATCAATTTTTCATAAGCCAACCATAACATCCAAGTGATTATTACTCTTCAACAATATTTACTTAACCCATACAAGCTGACTGATTAATCAATTTTAAATAGCTTAATGCGTCCCTGCTGGTTCAATGCGAAAACAAACAATAAGCTCCACCGCCGCCTGCTTCCAATAAGACAAAATGACTAAGCATACAGCCATCTTTTCGAGCCCAAATGACTGCCTTAAACTTTTTTAAGGACAAAACTCAGTCAAACTTTGACTTTTAATTATCTTTGCCCCACATGTTTCAGAAGATACAATTAACCATATTCATTTTACTGAGCGGAGTAAGCCTTTTATTCGCCCAGCGGGAAATCCAGAACTTTGGGGGTTACAGCATGGACAGCCAGCAGCAACAGCCCAATGACAGTCTGGATGTTGACGAGCACGACCACGCCGAAAATATCCCTTCTTTCATCCATAGTTGGCAACTAAAAAACAACGGCGCGCTACGAGAAGCCTTCGAAGTGGATACCGTGCTGAATTTTTTCAACCTGTACAACCCCATTTACAAGGAGAGTATCGGTAATACCTTTACGGGGAATTTAGGCGGGGCTTACCTGTCGAATAACTTTTTTAAGCGCGAGGGAGATTCGGATTTTTATTTCTACCGGAACTTCGACCTTTATGCCAAGTTCCCGACGGATATCCGCTATTTCAACACAACAACCCCCTACACCTTGCTGGACTACACCCAGAGTGGAAACAAAAACATTCAGAATGAAACCCGATTCAATGCCTTTCATTCTCAAAACGTAAACAAAGACTTTAATTTCACCTTCTTTTTCGATCAATCGAAGGCAACCGGGCAATACGAGTACCAGGAAAATAAATTCCACACCGTTGGGTTATACTCCAGCTACGAATCCGACAAATGGGTATCGCATTTCAACCTACTGTTCAACCGGATCAAAAATCAGGAAAACGGTGGACTGGCTGAAGATGATGTGGACTTAAATGAATTTTCGGAAACCGACATTTACATCGTCAACCTGGATCAGGCCAATTCATCACTCCGCAACAATACTTTCTTTTGGAACACCGAATACCGGATGGGGAAAACCATTGAAGTAGAAGACACCATAGGAAATATTGTGGATGAATTTATTCCCCGAACTGGTTTTTTCTATCAGGTAGAATATTCGGGCAACCAAAAAACCTACAACGATGAGGATGAAGTTTCGAACAGGGAATTTTACCGATATACGTATATCGACTCCACATTAACAGGCGACACCATTGGTTACAACCGTTTTACCAATACTTTTCAGCTGAGGTTTTATGAAGCACCCGATCGGAAATTCTCCTTCACCAAGCGAGCGTATATCGGGCACGACCTCATCCGGATCAATATGCCGGTGGACACCTTGCAACGAAAATACAAACACAGTAATACCTTTGTTGGCGGAGGAATATCGCGCGACGAAGGCGTTTTTTGGAAATGGGGCGCCGAAGGAAAATTCTACCTGACCGGCTATCGCTCGGGACAAACCGAGCTGAATGCATTCATTTACAAACCCATTCGAATAGGAAGTGACACCACCAGCTTGCGAATTTCAGGTGAGCTGAACACCATCGTCCCCGACTATTTCGAGCAGCGGTTCAGCTCAAACCATTACGCCTGGACTAACCGGTTCGACAACATCAATGAAATGATTATCAAAGCGGAGATCAATTCACAAAAACATAAACTAACCCTGGGTGCCAATTATGCCTTGATTGGAAACTACATTTACAACAATGCCGATGCCCTGCCCTCGCAAGGCGGATCGGAACTGTTGGTGCTGTCCGCTTACCTGAATAAAACCATCGAATCGAAGCACTGGCTGCTACGCGGACAGGTTTTATGGCAAAAAGGCAACCAAGAAAATTACCTCCATTTACCCGACTTCAGCGGATACCTCAGCCTGAACTACAAGACCATCATTTCCAAGGTCTTACAAACCCAGATAGGCACTGATGTGCGCTACAATACAGAGTTCTACGCCGATGCCTACGACCCGGCAACAGGTCGTTTCTATTGGCAAAATCAAGAAAAAATTGGTAACTTCCCCTTCGTTGATGCACATGTCAACCTAAAACTGAAGCGAACCCGGGTCTTTTTTCAATGGCTGAATGCCGCTTCCGGGTTTTTAGATGGCGGGTTTTGGGCGGCACCGAAGCATCCACTTTATCGACGGACTTTCAGGTTAGGAGTAGCCTGGACGTTCTACGATTAGTTAGAAGTTATCCCAATGCATGAGTAAAACCCATATATACATTCAATTTGTTTCGTTTCTTTTAGTCGTTCTACTTTTTTCTTGTACAGGCAAAAAACGCGCCGAGCGAGAAGACGCATTAAGTCGCAAAAACGACCTCACGCGCATCATGAAATCCGGTCAGCTAAAAGCCGTGGTGGACTACAACTCTACCAACTACTTCATCTACCGGGGAAAACCCATGGGCTTCAAGTATGAACTGCTAAAACAGCTCGCCAAAGACATGGGCGTTGAGCTGGAAATATCGGTCAGCAACAACCTGGAAGAGACCTTTGAAGGACTAAACAACGGCCGCTACGACCTGGTAGCCAAAAACCTGACCGTCACCAAAAAGCGCGACGAGACCATTGCCTTTACACGCCCGCTGGAGCAAACACGGCAGGTACTGGTGCAGCGCAAACCACCGAACTGGCGCAACCTGAGCTCAAAAGCCATTAACGACTCACTGATTCGCAACCAGCTATACCTGGCCGGCAAAACCATCTACGTCCAGAAAAACACCTCTTACTACCGGCGCCTGGTAAACCTTTCGGATGAGATTGGTGAAGAAATCAACATCGTTCAGGATTCGATTTACGGGGTGGAGCAACTGGTGTCGATGGTGGCCAACGGAGAGATTGACTATACCGTGTGCGATGAGAATGTAGCCAAGGTCAATCAAACCTTTTACCCCAACCTCGACATTGACACGCCCGTCAGCTTTCCGCAAAACATTGCCTGGGCGGTACGCAACGGCTCCGACGAGTGGCTGAAATACCTCAACAATTGGATTCGGAACTTCCGAAAGACGACCCTCTACGCCGTTCTTTACAACAAGTATTTTGAAAACAGCCGTTCGAGCGGCATGGTCAACAGCAGTTATCACTCCATTGGCGGAGGTAACATTTCGCCATTCGACGACCTGATCAAAGAAACCGCCGACCAATCGGGCCTCGACTGGCGCTTTCTGGCAGCAATCATCTACCGCGAATCGCGTTTCGATCCCGAAGCCGAATCGTGGGCCGGCGCTTACGGACTGATGCAAATCATGCCCGAATCGGCCGACTTGGTGCGCATGAACGAATTTGAAGAACCGAAGCACAACATCCGGGTGGGCGTGCGTATTTTACAGTGGCTCGACAAAAACCTGAAGTCGGCAGTGCCCGACTCGACCGAACGGGTGAAGTTTGTGCTGGCCTCATACAATGTTGGCTTAGGCCACGTGAAAGATGCCCAGCGACTGGCAAAAAAGTACAATAAAGATCCGGAGATTTGGGACGATAATGTAGACTACTATCTGCTAAACAAGTCGGCCTCGAAATTTTTCAAGGACCCGGTGGTGCGTTGGGGCTATTGCCGGGGCGAAGAACCCTACAACTATGTGAACCGCGTGCTGGAAACTTACCGCGATTACAAAAACATTATTGAAGAGTAAGGCTTCCCTCGCGAAGCAGCTCCAAAAACTCAGCTAAAATCATAGCGGTGGCTCCCCAAATAATTTCGCCTTCGTGCGGATAGCAAGGCACCGTCAGTCGCCCACGCAGGGTATCCATCTCGGTGTGCTCAATCCGCTCTTCCTGCACAAAATCCTGAATGGGCAGTAAAATCAGTTTTTCAGCTTCGTCATGGTTCAGCACAAAATCGGGCTTGTAGTCGAGCCAGCCCACATACGGGAAAATGGTAAACCCGCTTACCGGCACAAACAACTCCGACAAGCGGCCCAGTATACGTACATCCAGCGGCGAAATGCCCACCTCTTCCTGAGCCTCGCGCATAGCCGTGAGCTCCGGACTTTCGCCCTCCTCAATTTTACCTCCCGGAAAACTAATCTGCCCGGGATGATCTTTCATGTTCGGATTACGACGGGTGAGGCACGTGTAAATACGCCCCTCGTGTGGAAACAACAAAAGCAACACACTGCTGTACTTCACCTCCGGAACCTCCCTAAAACCAGCCCGTAGTTTCCGGCCTGGTGGAAGTAGTTTCCGGTGCGCCTGCTCGCCCGGCAAATCGCGCTCAAGCAACTGCTGTATATATTGTACAAAATCGAAATCCATGACTACAAGATAAGAAAGTTAGCGCCAAAAACGGCATCAAACAAAGACCATTTTACAGGAAGCTAACACGGGGCAATTCACTGCTTTTTGAACCGAAGATAAAGAAGTAATCGGGGGTGGTTGCCGAACTAACGAGCCGCCCAAATTGCGCTGCCTCCTTTATGTGCTATTACGGTTTATCGCTTTTCGTTCTTGATTCCGTTCGCACTATTTTTTTCACAAACCCATATGTTTCTTGCAAACTTTTTTCCTTTTTTCCCAACCGAGCAGCAATCTGAAACTTTCAGTCCCAATTCGCTTATTAAAGCTTTAATATCTGAAGTAGATACAATCACTACCCGAGCGGTTAATTTCGCGGCTGATTCAAGTATATTCAGGGTGATTTCGTCATTCGAGAAGGAGTATAAATTGTAGGGGAGGTCAACGATTGCCGTGTCGTACCGATTATCCAGATCCTTAATGTCTGAGCGATATACATTTGCTTTATAATTATAATGTGCCAGATTTTCCCGGGTGTTTCTGCACGCTTTCCAGTTGATGTCACATCCTTCGATCTCGAAACCGGAAATACAGGCTTCCAACATGACCGTACCAACGCCACAGCAAGCATCCAACAAGCGATTGCTCCGATCGCCCTTCGAAGCAATACTAACCAGCGTTTTAGCAATGTCCATATTGATCGCACTGCTAAACGAACACGGCTTATTCTTGTGTTTAAACCAGTCCGAATTGTGTTTAACCAATACCCCGAAGTACCAGGTGTTTTCACAATGGGCGATCGCGTAAATGACCGAGGGTGTCACGTAATCGGGGTCCCCTACAATCCGTAAGCCAACATCCCGCAACTTTTCAAGCCGCTCGGCATATTGAGTTGAATCACCATTCAGAATCAGGTACTCCGCCTTAAACCCATCGCATTGAATATTTTCGTTCTCGATGTTTTTTAACAAGACGGAATAGTCGTCGGACGAGGAAATAATCTCCAGCCGGCTTTTTATGAATGGGCTGATGGACGGATCAACTTCAACACTCGAAAACAGCCAATTATTCTGTTCTTCCCGGTTGAAAAGCTGCCGACATTCCAACTTGCATAATTCACTGTTATGAATGTCGTATTTAAACGAATAAATGTAACTCTGATTGGGCATAAGTAATGTCGACTTGTTGCGCTAAATTTTTAGTTGCAGCACGATGCTCATCAAACGATCGGACACTTGTCTGCGACCGAAAGGCTTGACGGGTTAAAACAGGAGGCCTGCCGCCCATCAGCTTATTTCGTACCGTTTATGGTGCATCAATGGGCTTGCTCATCAAGGCTATTGGCAGCCCTACGATTGGCGTGAGTACCAATGACCAAAAAACGGATTTTCCATAGCCTATTTTTCGCTTGGCGCCAATGTATTTTGCAATTAAATGAGTCAGCACAATATAAACGACAAAGATACCAATCCAAGTGTAATCCATGGTTTTAAATTTTAACGCGTTTCAAAAAAAAGCAAATCATTTATTTTTCAATAGTATTTCTCAATTCCGCCAAAGCCTTTAATCCGCTTATTGTCTTTTGTTTTGGCGATAAAATTGTTCAGGCGCTTTTCAAACTCTTCGGGCCTTTTCCGCGCACTATTGATATACGCCACTCGAATTCGCTTATAGGGTTCCGAAAAGTTTTGATAATTTTCCCACACCAGCGGCTCGGCTTTTAACTGAGCGAGAATGTCTTCGGGAAACACGAATTCCTGTTGAATTACTTTTAATACCTCATGTCGAATGGAGTCGTGAATCAACCGGTTTTCAAACAGCCATTTTAAGCGCTCCATGTTGGGTTGCGAAATCGACGAGTTCTTTCGTCGCTTACAAAACCGTTGAATCGTGGTCTCTTCGTTCAGCGATTTAACCGTACTGTCAATCCACCCAAAGCACAAGGCTTCTTCCACCGCGTCATTGTACAGAATTCGTTTTCGGCCCGTCTTCTTTAAGGGGTATTCCAACCAAACAGCGTCTTCCGTCTCAAAATGGGCTTCCAGCCATTTCCGCCAATCCTTTCTGTCTGTAAAATATTTCGTTGTTAGTGTACGCATTGCTTATTGGTGGTTAACGGTGAGTATAAGAATAGTAGTCGATTGCGCGGCACTTTCCTGTCAAGTTACAAGAAAATTGAAGCGGGCTACAACCCTTTATTTTACTACTATTTCGGCTATTATTTTTATACATTGTTGGCAACTGGCTTTTATTAAAATGGTAATTCTTCCTTTCTATTATCAGTCGCTATTTTTTCAAATAATTCAGTAACCATTTCCTCTGAATCAATTAGTTCATTCGAAAATTCACTTATTAATTCAAATTCCTTTGGATTTCCATGACTTGTTAATGCGGATACTTCAATAAGATTCTTTACTTCAAGTCTTGTTAGAATGCTTTCATAATTGCTAGAAAGCTTGTCATTTAATTCATTAACATCTTCCCAAACTTTTATTTTTTCAATTTCCTCTGATAGTTGCCATCCAGCAAGTAATTTAAATCGGTTTCTGTCAATTATATATTTAGCTAGAATAATTTCCTCTTCCTTTAATTTTCCTTTTTCAAGGTCTTTGAAGAAACGTGAATTATACGAATTCTTTTTTATTATTCTTTTCGGCGTTTCTTCTACAATTTTATTCGGTTGCTCTGTATCTTTCTGCTCAATTAAAGATACTGGAACAGGGTGAATTTCATTATTAAGTTGGTCATTCAAATTTGCAATTGAAGTCAAAAAATGTTTTACTTTTTGATTTATTAGAGCATTATTTTGAGTCACATTAAAAAACTCTCTTAGCGAATCAATAAACGAAATTATTCTGCTTTCATTATTTATGAAAAATCCAATTTCTCTAGGGTCAATAGCTCCATTTAGAAACTCTGGACTTTGTAAATTAAAATTTGGTGTAAATATCATAGCGTGGTCATTTTCGACGACCCAAGCCGCACCCATTTCATTTAGACAAGCAACACTTTTATAATAGCTCGGAGAAAGCAAGTAGATTACATAAGGTTTTTCAACAATTCTCTCCTTTAACCATTGAAATATATTATTCCCAGTTGGAATACCATATGCGTCATTGCTTGTAAAAATTATTTCTCCACTATTAACACCAATTGAGATTAGTAAGTCAACTAAATAGTTTCCATAATCTGCATTTTGGGACGAGTGTGATATAAATATTTTCATTTCGTTCTATGTCTTTTTAGCTTGTTGCCAACGGTTCGGCCATATGAAGTGGCCCGATGTGCGTGTGGTATATTCGCTTTCTTGTTTTTGCCTCAGCTCGCGCGGGAGCTAAACTCCCAAATTCCGCCAAGGCTAGGGCTACTTTATGATGGCTTGTTGTGTGCTTTAATTTCTTCTTTTTTCAATTAATTCATTTATTCGATCAGGAAGCTTTCCTTCGAAATATTCATATATTAAAGGATTTCCAGATAGAAATTGACTAGTAAGTTCAACCCAATCTTCAACACATAGGTCTCCATTAATTTTAAATAATTTTTGCGACTTAGTTTTTATGTGTTTGCCATTCTTAAAATTGTAATTAAAATCAGAGTCACGTCGATTGTGGTATTCTTCACAATTATAATAATGGATTGCCCCATCAAAGTGTCTAAATACTTTCTTCTTTATGTCGTATTCAGCATGAACATATCTTACTGGAAAATAATCAACTCCATTAATACAAATCGTTTGTTTTTCAGTCTTGAATTCCTCTAATTGAAATGTTTTGACACTATTTTTTGAAGTCCATAGAATATCAAGTGCATATGTAGCTCCAAAAAAGAATTCAATATCTAATGAATCCAAATCAAGTGGAGGTCTTAACTTAACAACACCATCCTCAATTTCAGAAATTAATTTTTGAAATTTTGCTCCATACCACGTATCACGTTCAATATACATTAGGTTGTCAACATTAACCCTAACAACATCTGGGTCAATCGCTATATACTTTTCAATCTTACCAGAATGAAAGTTCCAAAAAACATCAACGAATCTTGGAGAATAGCTGTTTCTTTCATGATATCCTCTTCTAAAGTGAGGATGAGCCATAATTACGAATTTGTCTGAGAAATAATAACCTGACGCAAAAGGTTCTTTTTTGAAATCCTTTTCAATCGCACTCGTTTTCAACAAGTCCTCTTTATCAGGTGTCAGTTGGCAATTTAATTTGGCTACGATATTCGGGTGTCTTACAATAATTCCAATTGTTTGAATATAGTCAAAATCATCTTTTCCAAGTTCAATATTCATTTTCTTAGAATAAGTAATAAAATCATTTATTAGAGATTCATTTTTACTTAATTCCTTCAGTCTTTCTTCTTCTTGAAATTTGTAATAATCCTCAATTTCTTTCATTGCTGAAAATTGTGTAAGTCACGCTTTTTATTATTGCACACAACGGATGGCGCTATGTAACGTAGGCGCCTTTGTTGATTTATGTTTTAAATTTTATAAAAAGGAAAGGTAGCTATTTTAGGATTACATTTAACTATAACTATTCTAAAAAAGCTACCTTGCCGTTGCTCATTAAAAGCACTAAACCTTCGCTAACCCGCTACCCGCCTATGTTATATGAGCGCGTGTTAGGTGCTGGCTTTTTTTTTGTGTTTGTTAACTCTGTAAATTAATTCATAGTCGTGAGCAGGCACAAACATTGGAATTTTCTTTAATTCATTTTCAGAAAACTCAATTGCCTCGTCAAGTTTTTTAACTTTCAGTAGTTCTATTAATTTATCAGCCAAGTCAAAATTCATAGTTTATGGGTCTTTTTTTAATATTAATCTTTCTGCATTCTCCGAATTACTTTTGGTTAAAATTCTGCGAGGATTTGGAGTTGCCAAGAAGTCAGAACTGATTTTATTGAACCAATTATCATCGAGTACTTCAATTTTAAATGAAGCAATCATATGCTTTGTTATCCAATCTATATTTCCATAATATTTAGAAAGTATGCTGTCCTGTGAAAAATTCCCAATTTTATATTCTTGAGCAATTTCGTAGCCTTTATAATCTCTATAAAATCTCGCGTAAGATATTTTTTCTTGTTTGCATATTGCTAAACAATAACATAGCACAGAGTCTAAAGGAAAATAATTTGGAAATTTCTCCTTTGAAATATTTAGAACAACATCTGCTTCAAAAATTGTGTCTTTCGGTAAAACCTTTAAGATTTGTTTTTCTGCAAATTCATAACTAAACCCAATATATTTCTCGACATTAGCACAACAAATATGTTCAGTTTCTGAATTATTCTTAACGCCTATTCCACACGAGGTCATTAATACTATTACTAATAAAACTAAGTATCTCATTGTCGTTTTTTTTAAGCTTGCACCTAACACTTGTATATCCACAGTCTTGTGGATATATTCGCTTTAGTTGGATGTGTTTTTGCTGGTTAAAACGCGGATTGTGTGCGGAGGGTGTCCGTTGGTTAGTACTGTCATTGGTTTTTTCTTTATTAGGTTTGGCTGATCAAGTTACAAAACTTTACAAAATGTATGAGTCGGTAAGCGTATTTTATTTTCGTTCTAAACAAAAAACACGCACTCCCCCCTACCCTTGACACTGTTTTGGGAAAACTCCCCCAACCGCTTCGAGAAACTCTCAAAATGTCAGAAAAACACCTCCTTTAACATCAGGAACAGGTCCGTTAAAAAATAAAGAGGGCGTTTTGTCATAAAAAGAGGTCCACTTACGACAGAAAGGGGTACTTCGGCACCAGAAAGAGGTACATTTGTAATAAAAAAGGGTCCTTTGGTTTCAGGAAGAGGTACTTTGCCCTCCGAAAAGAGTACTTTCAGGGTAAAAAGGGTTGCGTTCATTAAACTGTGTTGCTTATCTCAATAGCAAGGCAAACATCACAAACCGATAAACACACGGACGTACGAACAAACGAAGACCGAAGCTAGCAAAACCTAACTCCCCAACTTCACCGCCAGGTGAAAAGGACGGCCTACGAGGGTTTTGAAACAGAAAACAAGGAAAGGAATTCGCGCCGGGACTAGCTAAGAAAACCCTGTTTGACGACCAACGGGAGGAGTTGGTTTTCGGGGAGTGACTGAGCCGTCGTTTTCGTTCAAAAGCATCGTCCGCCTTGATCTTTTGGTTCTTTTGGATTAAGCCAAAAGGACAGCTTGGCTTCAAGCTGACACCAATTTTTGGACCATTTCCAGCAAAAAAAGGTACAACTGACACCGTTTTTTGAACATTTTCGCCCTATTTTTTATAAAAAGGGCCCAAAATGGCTTGGTTTGGTCAAAAACCTCATTGGCAGGCATGTCAACCCCTCTGGTAAGGTCATTTACTTCTCTGGTAAACACATTTACCTCTCTGGTAGACACGTTTACCTGTATGGTAGCCTCATTTACCTCTCTGGTAGACACATTTACCTGTCTGGTAAGGTCATTCACCGCTCTGGTAAACACATTTACCAATTAAAGTTGAGAGAAAGAGCAGTTTTTGACTCTACTAACACGAAAAAGCACACGAAAAGCAGAGGCAACGTTAGGGATTAATGGCTGACTTCGATTGAAAGGAGAACACTTTACACAAAAAACAAGCTTGACGACTTCCTCCACTTCACCGCCAGGTGAAAAGGACGGCCTACGAGGGTTTTGAAACAGAAAACAAGGAAAGGAAGCCGCGCCGGGACTAGCTAAGAAAACCCTGTTTGACGACCAACGGGAGGAGTTGGTTTTCGGGGAGTGACTGATCCGTCGTTTTCGTTCAAAAGCATCGTCGGCCTTGATCTTTTGGTTCTTTTGGATTAAGCCAAAAGGACAGATCAACGAAGGCACGAAGTCATGAACGCACGCATAATCCAAACAACTGACGACATGAATATCTGAGAATCAATTCTTAATCCGATTGCGGCTTAATTCGTGTTTGATAATAACTCCTGCTCTTTTCGAATAAGGTAATAAGGTTTGTTGGGTGAAAAATTGAATGGCGCTACTAAGGTTTAATAAAACGCTCCTTACGCTAGTGGTTGGATTTCCTTCTCTTCTCGAAGGAAGGTGTCCCGGGAACCGGGACGGATGGGTTAAGAGAATCAGGGAAACAGGCAGAAGGCAGTAGGCACGAAATCAAGAACGCACAAACGCACGCACAATCTGAAAATCTGAGCATCTGAATATCTGAGAATCTATTTTTAATCCGATTGCGGCTTAATTCCTGTTTGATAATAACTCCTATTCTCTTCGAATAAGGTAATAAGGTTTGTTGGGTGAAAAATTGAATGGCGCTACTAAGGTTTAATAAAACGCTCCTTACGCTA
>NZ_JBQYLH010000009.1:0-49813 GCF_052677165.1 Sunxiuqinia sp. sy24 | reverse complement strand
TAGTGGTTGGATTCCCTACTCTTCTCGAAGGGAAGATGTCCCGGGAACCGTGACGGATGGGTTAAGAGAATCGAGAAAACAGACAGAACGCACGAGGGCACGAAGGCGCGAACTCACGCACAATCTGAAAATCTGAGCATCTGAATATCCGAAAATCAATCTTTATGACCATCACTGACAAAATTTTCAACCACTGAGTAACCAGGAGTAATTCACAGAGCGACACAGAGCAAAAAAGCAACTGACAACCGACAACCAATTCCCCCCTAATCGAAGCGGATGGTTTTTTCGGGTGCAATGCGGCTGACAAAGTAGGAAGGGCCCAGCAACATGAAAATGGTAATTCCCAGCGCGCCAATATTCAGCAAGAGCAAATGCAGAATGGAAATATTCACCGGCACGGTATCGACATAATAAGACGTTGGGTCGAGGTGGATGATTTCAAAATAATGCTGCAAAAGCGCGAGGATCAAGCCCAGCACATTGCCCCACAGCAACCCTTCGCCAATCAGGAAAGCCGAAAAGTACAGAAATATTTTCCGGACATTGACATTGGCTGCTCCCAGCGATTTCAAAATCCCAATCATCTGGGTACGTTCCAAAATAATCACCAGCAGGCCCGAAACCATGTTAAAGCCGGCCACCAGTACCATCAGCACCAAAATGATCCACACATTCATGTCGAGCAAGTTGAGCCAGTCGAAAATATGGGGAAACTTGCGTTTGATGTTAATCACGCGCAGCAGCGAGTCGTCATCGGCCAGGTTGGCTAAAACCAGGTTGCGCACCTCATACTCCAGCTCATCCACTTCGTCCAGGTCGTTGACAAAAATTTCGTAACCACTAATTTCATCCTCATCCCACGAATTCAGACTTTGGAGATGTCGGATGTCGATCAGCATAAACATCTCATCGAACTCTTCAAGCCCTGTCCGGTAAATTCCACCAACCTCAAACTGGCGGATACGGGGTGTGCGCTCTTTTTCATTCAGGAAATACATGCGAAATGAATCGCCCAGTTGCAGCTTCAGCAAATTCGAAATTTGCTCCGAAATCCATACTTGATTGGTTCGCAGCGAATCCAGCACCAGACGCTTGCCCGCCACCCGGTTATGGTCGAAAAAGTTCCAGTCAAAATCGGAGCCAATGCCTTTCAGCACCATACCCTGAATAGCGTCCTCAGTACGAATCATGCCAGGCTTGGTGATAAACTGCTGCACATGCTTCACCTCGGGCATGGCTTTTAGCTCATCCAAAAAAGGCTGGGCTTGCTTGATCGATTCGGTCTGATAAGATAAGTTACTGTCGTAGTTAACCACCTGAAGGTGCGCGGCAAAGCCATTCACTTTATCTTCAATTTCGCGCTGAAACCCAGTTACAATACCGACGGCCAAAACCATAACCATCATCCCCAGGCTAATACCTGCCACGGCCAGCCGAACAATGCGCCGCGACATTCTTTGGGTCTTATCTTTGGATGAAAATAACCGACGTGCTATAAATAACTCTGTATTCATGAAATATAAGCTTCACCTAAATTTTGGAGACGAATAATTTTAACCACAAACGCACCAGTGCTTTTTTAATGTAAGCAATGCTAATCCCCAAAATTAAAAAGAAGTACGAAGCTGGCAACCTTCAAACCAAACTAATCCGTCGATTAACACCCCAACAAGAGGATAACCTTATTATGCGATAGCTTCCCGCCGGTTGATAAAAGGCAGAATTAGCAAGGAAATCAATCCGAGAATAATCATCATGCCCATCATGGATGTGTGGGCCAGCAGGGCGAAAACCATGCCGTCAGCCTTGTCAATGCCATAAACCATCAGGACTTGCATAACCATAAAATGCCAGGCGCCAATGCCTCCCTGAACCGGAGCCACCATACCATAGCTTCCCAGAACAAAAGTGGTCAGTCCGGCAATAGCCGACAAGTGCGAAGTAAAGTCGAATGAAAAGAAAATCACATACAACATCAAGTAATACATCACCCAGATAAAAACCGAATGTACCAGAAAGGCCCATTTGTTTTTCATGCCTTTAAACGAGCGTAAGCCCTCCGAAAAATTACTGAGAATAACTCTGACCTTTCCTAAGGCTTTCGTGTGCAACAGCCGCCGGCGAAAAAACACAAGCGATGTCACAATAGCTGCAATAATCAAAACCGCCCAGGGCGAAAATGCAATATTTGACAATTGTGCCTTTACTTCAGGATTGTTATCCAAAAACTGAATCACCTGTCCAAACTGCCCGATGATGATGGTGAGTGTTAACAACAGCAGCATAATGACATCGATAATCCGCTCGACCACCACGGTGCCGATCAGCTGAGTAAACGACATATTCTCGTAGCGGGACAACACCCCACAACGCGAAATCTCGCCCATCCGCGGAAGAACAAGATTCATTAAATAACCAACCATCACCGCCAGAAAGGTGTTTAAGGTACGTGGCGTTTTGCCTAGAGGCTCAATCATCAGGTTCCAGCGTATGGTCCGGCTAACATGGCTTAACAGCCCCAAGACCAGAGACAGCAGAACCCACCAATAATTGACATCATTTTTTAGGATAGATTTCAATCGTTCAACATCCTGATCTTTATATACCAGCCAAAATAAAAGAGCTCCTACTGCTAGAAAGGCAAGAAATTTAAGGCTTTTTGTGATTTTTGAATTCAAAGCAAACTTGTTAATTACTGAAATTACGCTAATTTTAAGATCGATTTTAGCGACACTTCATATTTTTATTAAGTACTTTATTACATTTGCACGCCTTGAAAAAGGCAAGTTTCGCAGACAAAAATAGATATTTGTTTTAATTCACCTCGCTTTTTAACAACATATCTAACATCCACAAAACACGAGAACAAGTACAATGGCCAACGTCAGAGCAAAAAAAAATCTGGGACAACATTTCTTAACCGACAAGAATATTGCCCACAAAATAGTTGATAGCCTGCAAGCTGAGAAGCTTAACCAGGTATTGGAGATTGGCCCGGGTATGGGCGTTCTCACCCAATTTTTATTACAAAAAGAATCGTATCAAACAACCGTTGTTGAAATTGACCGGGAATCGGTTGCCTACCTTCAAGAACATTATCCGGAACTGGAAGACCGGATTCTTTCCAAAGATTTTTTGAAGATGAACCTGAACGAACACTTCAGTGACCCCTTTGCCATTATTGGCAATTTCCCCTACAACATTTCATCACAAATATTTTTCAAGGTTTTAGAATATCGCGATCAAATACCCGAAGTGGTGGGCATGATCCAAAAAGAAGTGGCCGAACGGTTGGCAACCGGACCGGGCAGTAAAGCCTATGGTATCCTGAGTGTGTTCCTTCAGGCTTTTTACGACATCGAATACCTGTTTACCGTCCACGAAAATGTCTTTAACCCTCCCCCAAAAGTCAAATCCGGAGTCATCCGCCTGCGCCGCAATGCCACCCAAAAGCTGGACTGCAATGAAAAATTATTCTTCCAGCTGGTGAAAGCTGGCTTCAACCAGCGACGCAAGACCCTCCGCAACTCCGTCAAAGCATTTATCAGAGATGACGAATTAAAACATGATCCGCTGTTTTCTAAACGTCCCGAGCAGTTATCTGTTAATGACTTTGAACGTTTAACCCGGCTGATCGAAAATCAGCCCTAAAAACAGCTGCATGCAATTTGAACTCAACAGAGAATATATCGATGAGCTGAAAATTCTTATCGAAAGTGAATCAAAAGAAGCTATTTCAGAAAAACTGGAAGGCTTCCACGCCACGGATATTGCCGACCTGATGGACGAGCTGACCATGGACGAGGCCAAATACCTCTACCTACTGCTCGACCCCGAAAAAGCATCGGATGTCATGGTGGAGATCCCCGAAAATGAACGCCGAAAATTCCTACGAATCCTTCCCCCGGAATTAATCGCTCACCAATTCATTGAATACATGGATTCGGATGATGCCGCAGACGTGGTTCGCGACCTGGAAGATGACATGAAGGAAGCTGTTCTTCAGGAAATGAAGGATAAAGAGCAGGCTGGCGACATTGCCGACCTGCTGGAGTACGACGAAGAATCGGCGGGTGGACTGATGGCCAAAGAGCTCATTAAAGTTAACGAGAATTGGACCGTTCAAACTTCGCTCAAGGAAATATCGAGACAAGCAGAAGATATTGATGAAATATATTACGTGTATGTGGTAGACGATGGCGATTTTCTGAAAGGAATCTTATCGCTGAAAAGGCTGATTTTAAACCCTACCAACTCCAAAATTAAAAACCTGGTTGAAGACGAAATCCATTACGTAAAAACAGATGCCTCACAAGAAGAGGTAGCACAAGCGATGGAACGTTTCGACCTGGTAGCCATTCCGGTCGTTGACCACATTGGTCGGTTAAAAGGACGCATTACCATTGACGACGTAGTAGACGTGATTAGGGAAGAGGCCGAGAAAGATTACCAGATGGTTTCGGGTATTACCGGCGATGTGGAATCGGGTGACCGGGTTTGGAACCTGACACGCGCACGACTTCCGTGGTTGCTGATCGGACTTCTGGGAGGTATTATGGGAGCCCGGGTGTTGGGAGCCAATGAAACGGCACTCGCCCAAATTCAGGGGATTGCCTTCTTTATTCCGCTGATTGCGGCGATGGCCGGAAATGTCGGGGTTCAATCGTCCTCCATTGTGGTGCAAACCATTGCAAGCGGTGCGCGCGATTTCGATTCCTTTGGAAAAAAACTATTGAAAGAACTGGCTGTGGGAATGATTACCGCGTTGGTATTCTCGACCCTGATCTTTTGTTACAATTTTTTCTTTGGCGAAAGCCTGAAATTAACCTGGGCCGTAAGTATTTCGCTATTCATGGTTATTGTTTTTGCCTCGCTCTTTGGAACAACCATCCCCCTGGCACTTAACAAACTAAAAATAGACCCGGCACTAGCCACAGGACCTTTTATTACCACGATGAACGATATCCTCGGACTCATGTTATATATGATGGTTGCCAAAATGTTTTTCAACATTATTTAAGCAATGACGCTTTCAAGAATACTCATAGGACGTGAAGATGTCGCTGACTTCCCCCTCTTAAAATTAGAAGGGGTTGAAGTAAAATCGGACACAGGAGCCTATACATCCAGCTTTCATTGCCACAACATAGAGCTTATCTATGTTGACGGAAAAGAAAAACTAAAATGTCATTTCCTCGACCCTCAACACGATAAATACCATGACAAAGAGTTTATTTTTGACAGCTTCTCGCTAAAGAAAGTAAAGAGTTCAAATGGACTGCTCGAAGAACGATTCAGCATTTCAACAGAAATGAAGTTGTTCAACCAGGTGTTTCCCATCGAGCTTACGCTAACAGAGCGAGGAGCCATGAAATTCCCGGTGCTACTGGGGCGCAAGTTTCTTTCAAAACGATTTATTGTCGACAGCTCACTACGAAATTTATCCTTGAGAGGAAAAATAAAAACCATAACCTTTTAAAAAGAAGGTAGGAATCAAACGGAAATTCAAATTTGCCCAACACCAAAAAACAAACCGGCAGGTTTACATTTCATCGAAAGTTCCATACATTGTAACTTAATATTAAAACAGAACGGATGAAAATTGTTGTTTTATCACGAAATCCAAATCTTTACTCTACAACACGCTTAATCGAAGCCGGCCAGCAACGTGGACATGAAATGCTCACCGTCGACCACTCCAAGTGCGACCTGGTAATCGAAAAGAAAAAGCCCGCGGTATATTACAAAGGTCAGAAACTGGAAGATGTTGACGCGGTCATTCCCCGCATTGGCGCCTCAGTTACCTTCTTCGGCACAGCCGTAGTTCGCCAGTTCGAAATGATGAAAGTATTTACCGCCATCGAATCGCAGGCCTTAGTCCGTTCGCGCGACAAACTGCGAAGCCTGCAAATATTAAGCCGCGCCGGACTCGGACTACCCAAAACCGTTTTCACCAACTACTCACGTAATGTGAAAGACATCATCAAGAATGTTGGTGGAACTCCGGTCGTTATCAAGGTTCTTGAAGGAACACAGGGACTGGGCGTTGTGCTGGCCGAAACAGACAATGCTGCAGAATCGGTTCTCGAAGCGTTTAACGGATTAAAAGCACGTGTAATTGTTCAGGAATACATCAAGGAATCCAAAGGATCAGACGTTCGGGCCTTTGTTGTTGATGGGGTTGTTGTTGGCGCCATGAAACGCCAGGGCAAAAAAGGCGAATTCCGCTCCAACCTGCACCGGGGAGGCACAGCCGAAATAATTGAACTGACAGAAGACGAAGAAAATGCAGCACTAAAAGCCGCCCGGGTTATGGGTCTAGGCGTAGCTGGTGTCGATATCTTGCAATCAAATCACGGACCACTGATCCTTGAAGTCAACTCATCGCCGGGACTGGAAGGAATTGAATCAGCCACCGGAACAGATATTGCGAGGAACATCATTCGCTATGTTGAACGCAACGTTTAAACGCTTTGCATCATGAGAAAGCACCAACCGATGAGCATCCTGGGAACCTCTATTCTCCCCGGGAAGCAGACCATTCTAAACCTGGACATTGCCCGCCTGCACACGCGAGCAAAAGTTGAAGTTCCCGTAATTGTAGAGCGCGGCCGGGAAGACGGGCCGGTACTTTTACTCAATGCGGGCATTCATGGCAACGAAGTCAACGGAGTCGAAATCATTCGGGACATCATCTCCCGGAAGCTCAACAAACCGCAGCGGGGAACCGTGATTTGCATTCCGGTATTAAATGTCTTTGGATTTCTGAGCCAAACGCGTGAATTTCCGGATGGCAAAGACCTCAACCGCGTTTTTCCCGGCTCAAAAAACGGGTCACTGGCCAGCATCTTTGCCTTTCATCTCATGAATAACATTATGCCTCATGTTGATTACTGTATCGATTTTCACACGGGGGGAGCCAACCGATTCAACAGCTCACAAATCCGTATTAGCCGAGGAAACCCTGAACTGTTAGAACTGGCTAAGGTATTCAACCCTCGCTTCATCGTCTTTGCTCCCGACCGCGAAAAATCGTTCCGGCAGGCAGCCACCCGGGCAGGCAAACAGGTATTGTTATTTGAAGGAGGGAAATCGCTCGACTTTCACAAGCGTATTACCATGCGCGGCACCCGGGGAGTTAAGCGTATCATGCACCACCTTGAGATGCGAGATTTCTCCGAAGAGCTGGCTGAAATGGAAATGCCGGAGTCCATCATTATCGAACAATCCACTTGGGTCCGCGCGCGTCATGGCGGACTTTTCCGATTTCACATCAAAGATGGAGCGAAAGTTGAAAAAGGAGAAATTATTGGAAGTATTTCCGATCCTTATGGCAAATTTGAATACAAAGTACGCATGCCGGCCAGTGGTCACGTGTTAGGACTCAACCACGCCCCCATCGTTTATCAGGGCGATGCCCTTATTCATCTGGGAAGTACGAAACTTTAAGGTGACACATTAGGCATTCGGAAAAATCAGCGGCTAGTCTTTTAAAGACTGAAGTTCATCTTAACTTTTGAGCATTCATCTCCATTCCTATGGCCGGGCAACTGAAACTTGGAACTTGGAACCTTACCCCTCTCACACCGTATTGATCGCCTCCACCGGATCGAGCCGGGCTGCCGATAAGGCCGGCAAAAAGCCGGACAAAACACCAATCACTCCGGAAATCATCACTCCCAACAGTACATTTTCGGTATTCATGGCGATAGTCATATCCGACACGTAACTAAAAATGCCCGTTCCCAGAAAGATCAGAAACAAGCCGACCAGTCCGCCCATTATCGAGAGAATAACCGATTCAAAAATAAACTGAAGTAATATAAAGTATTTTTTGGCTCCCAAAGCCTTCTGAATGCCGATGACCCGGGTGCGCTCCTTAACCGACACAAACATGATATTGGCGATTCCGAAGCCTCCAACAACAATACTAAATCCGCCGATTACCCAGCCCGCCAAGTTAAAGACAACAAAAAAAGCGTCAAAGCGATTACTTATAGCACTCACTTCATTAATAGCAAAATCGTTTTCCTCCATAGGGCTCAAGCGGCGCAAGGTCCTCATAATTCCTTCCAGTTCGGCCACAAACTCTTCACGCCCCACCCCGGATTTCGATTTCACATTTATGGTTTGCCCCCGGTCTCGATTTTTAAAATCGACCATGTTCGCGGCATAATTCACCGGGATATGAATTCGCTTATCCATACTGGTCCCGAACATATCCGCTCCCTTCTTTTTATAGGTTCCAATAACAAGAAAACGATGTCCCATTGCTTTAAATTCCTTCCCCACAGGATTAATACCCCCAAACAAGCGATCGACCAATTCACTTCCAAGCAAAGCCATAGGAGCTCCCGAATGGCTTTCCGACTCCGTAAAATAGCGCCCCTGGTCCACATCGAGACTCCAGGTGTCAATCAAATCATGTGTAGTAGCCAGCACTTCCGTATTTTCAGACGTACTGTTTCCATATTGAACAGTGGTATTGAAGCCAAATAAAAAGACCGCATTTTCGCTAAACTGCGACCGCCGCATCAACTCATCAGCTTCACCCATTTCAGGCACCGGGCGGTTCAGGTATTTCCACCACGGATATTCTGCTTCTCCCTCCGGAGGTGTCCAGGGCCATTTCTGCACATAGACCATGTTGTCGCCCAAGGCATTCAAACTCTTCCGAATATAGTTTTCCAGGGAGTCAATCACCGTAAAAACCGAGATGATGGCAAAAATACCAATGGTAATGCCTAACAAAGACAAGAATGTGCGCAATTTATTGGCCCGCAAGGAATCGCCGGCAAAATTAAAGCTTTCAATAATGAGTCGCAGTAAAAGCATCCTTTTCGTTTAGATCAATAAAGATAAAACTATTCCACCCAAATCAAGGCTTTCAAGGTTCAAAAAAAGGAACGAAACCAACAAAAGCTGTTGGTATCTTTTCGATAATAAATTGCGGAATTCGCTTCCTTTTGAGAAAGGAAAACCAGTCGTTTTTATTATCTTTGTCCATCAATTTCAAAAGACTCTAAATGAAGGATTTAAAAAAGATTAAATCGGCACTCATTTCGGTTTATCATAAAGACAAGCTGGATGCTATCGTAGAAAAACTTGACAAGTTAGGCGTACAAATTTTCTCAACAGGTGGAACCCAATCATTTATTGAAGGTTTAGGAACCCAAGTAACCCCTGTTGAAGACCTAACCAGTTACCCATCCATCCTTGGAGGTCGGGTAAAAACACTTCACCCCAAAGTTTTTGGTGGCATTTTGAATCGACGAGATCACGAAGGAGATCAGAAACAACTGACGGAGTATGAGATTCCTGAAATTGATTTAGTCATTGTTGATTTGTACCCTTTTGAAGAAACAGTTGCTTCTGGCGCTTCGGAACAAGACATCATTGAAAAAATAGATATTGGCGGTATTGCATTAATTCGTGCTGCAGCTAAAAACTTTAACGATGTAATCATCGTTTCATCACGCAATCAATACGAAGAATTCATCCAATTGCTAGATGAGAAAAATGGCGAAAGCTCGTTTGAAGACCGCAAAGCATTTGCTCGCAAAGCCTTTGCCACTTCTTCGCATTACGACTCAGCCATCTTCAATTATTTCAACGAAGGGATTACGGAAACCAACCGGGTAAGTCTGAATGACGGACATGTGTTGCGTTATGGCGAAAACCCACACCAATCGGCCACCTTTTACAAGTTTGACAACACCGACAATAAAACAACCTTAGCCAATGCTGACGTATTGCAAGGGAAAGCGCTGTCATACAACAACCTGCTCGACGCTGACGCAGCCTGGAAATCGGCCAGCGATGCGTACCATGCAGTAACACACTTGGAAAACAAAGTAGCTGTTTCGGTTATTAAACACCTAAACCCTTGCGGGCTGGCTGTAACCGACAACGTTCTGCAATCGCTGGATCTGGCATGGGCCGGTGATCCGATCAGTGCCTTTGGATCCATCATTTGCTTTACCGATACGGTAACAGCGGAAGTGGCTAGCTGGTTTGGGAAAAAGTTTGTAGAAATCATCATCGCCCCTGAATTCACCCCCGAAGCACTTGAGATCTTCAGCAAGAAGAAAAACCTTCGTTTGCTGGTTACTCCTGTTAAAGCGGAATCAACCGGTGAAAAGCTATACCGCTCAATCAGCGGAGGCATGCTGGTTCAGGATGAAGATGAAGGGATGGATACCGAATTCAAAAATGTCACAAAAATTCAATTTGATGACAATAAAATAAATCTGGCCAAGTTTGGAATAACAGCATGTAAACATTTAAAGAGCAATGCCATTGCTCTGGTCACTGAAAATACGGATGGCTCGTTCTGGCTTACAGGTGCCGGCATGGGGCAACCCAACCGTCTGGACAGTCTTCGTCAATTAACCATTCCTCGCTTCAACCTGAAAGAAGGAATCAAAATTGAAGAGTCTGTACTAATCTCTGATGCCTTTTTCCCGTTCCGGGATAGTATCGAGGCCGCCAACGAGTATGGGGTTAAATACCTTGTAGAACCCGGAGGCAGCATCCGCGATGATGAAGTGATTGAAGCCTGTGATGAATTTGGCATGGCCATGTTATTCACCGGAAGACGGCATTTTAAACATTAATCACATCAACTGCTAAAGCGGAATATTGATACAGTAAGGAGAATTATACTATGGGATTGTTTTCATTTTTAACCCAAGAAATAGCGATTGACCTTGGAACGGCGAATACCATTATCATTCAAAATGATAAAATAGTGGTGGACGAACCGTCGATAGTAACGATCGACCTCAAAACAGAAAAACTCGTTGCCATTGGTGAAAAAGCACGCCAGATGCAAGGAAAAACACACGCCAACCTGAAAACGATCAGGCCTTTGCGTGACGGAGTGATTGCCGATTTTAACGCCGCTGAGCAAATGATCAGGGGAATGATTAAAATGATCAATCCCAAGTCTAAATTCTTCTCTCCTGCTTTAAAAATGGTGGTGTGTATTCCTTCGGGCTCTACTGAAGTGGAGATTCGTGCGGTTCGTGACTCTTCGGAACATGCGGGAGGACGCGAAGTGTACATGATTTACGAACCGATGGCGGCAGCCATTGGTATTGGACTGGACGTGGAAGCCCCGGAAGGAAGCATGATTGTGGACATCGGTGGAGGGACAACCGAAATTGCCGTGATTTCACTGGGAGGAATCGTGACCAACAAATCCATCCGGATTGCCGGTGACGACCTCACAGCTGATATTATGGAATACATGCGCCACCAACACAACATCAAAATCGGAGAACGAACTGCCGAGGAAATTAAGATTCATGTTGGTTCAGCCTTATCTCAACTAGAGGAACCACCCAATGATTTTATCATTCAAGGTCCAAACCAGATGACGGCGTTGCCCATTGAAGTACCGGTTTCGTATCAGGAAATCTCGCACTGTCTGGAGAAATCCATTTCAAAAATTGAAACTGCCATTTTAAGTGCCTTGGAGCAAACACCGCCGGAATTATACTCCGACATTGTTACCAAGGGAATTTACCTGGCCGGTGGAGGTGCCTTACTACGTGGTCTGGATAAACGCTTAACCGAAAAACTTAATATTCCGTTTCACGTAGCCGAAGATCCGTTAAGAGCAGTTGCCCGAGGCACCGGAATCGCACTAAAAAATGTTGATAAATTCTCCTTCCTCATCAGGTAATACTGAGTAGGAAAGAGCAAAATAAGTCTACTTCATGAGAAGTTTGCTCCAGTTTCTTGCTCGACATTATTTCATATTCTTGTTTTTGGCTCTCGAAGTGGTGTCTCTCATTTTGATTGTCAACTACAATAATTTTCAGCGAGTCAAATTTCTCAATTCCAGCAACCGGGTTTCAGCCTCCATTTTTGAAGCATCCAGCAACTTAACCAATTATTTTCATCTACGGAAAATAAACGATGAGCTGGCTGCTGAAAATGCGGAGCTGCAAACCAAGCTGCAAAAGCTACTGGAAATTGATAATTTAAGCCAACGAGACACCACCATCAACCCGGATACTACTTACCAGTTTATTCCGGCCCGTATCATTAATAAGTCGGTCAACAAACAATACAACTACATTACCATTAACAAGGGCCGGCTCGATGGAATTGAACCCGACATGGGGATTATAGGTGTCCAGGGCGTGGTGGGCATGGTGACCAATGTTTCGGATCATTACAGCTCGGGCCCAACTATTCTGAACAAACGGTGGCGCGTATCGGCCAAAATCAAAAAAAACAATTATTTCGGTTCCTTATCCTGGGCTGGTCTCGATCACCAATATGCTCAATTAAATGAAATTCCCTTTCATGTTGAGTTGACTGTTGGCGACACGATTATTACCAGTGGCTATTCGTCCATCTTCCCAGAAGGGATAATGCTTGGGGTAATTGAAAACTTCAATCATGACAGTGGAGCCAATTTTTACAAAATACAAATTCGCTTATCCACCAATTTCAAAACAATTACGCATGTTGATCTGGTGAAAAATAATTTCTTAGAGGAACAAATAAACCTGGAGGATAAAAACACCAATGATTAGAGATCTACTAAAATATGTCATCATACTTCTGGTATTGGTGCTGTTGCAAACACTACTTCTCAACAACATTCAGTTCAGTGGTTACGTGAACCCGTATTTGTATGTTCTTTTTATTTTGCTTCTACCGTTTGAAACCCCTCGCTACCTGTTACTCTTTCTTGGCTTCTTTTTAGGCCTGTCCATTGATATTTTCAGTAACACCCCGGGGATTCACGCTTCGGCAACGACCTTTATGGCATTTCTGCGTCCTTCTACCATCAGCCTGATCTCATCACGCGATACCATTGAAGCCAACACCCCACCCCGCTTAACGACCATGGGATTTGGCTGGTTCTTGCGCTATACCCTAATCCTTGTATTGACCCATCATCTCTTTTTGTTTTTTATTGAAGTGTTTACTTTTAATGGATTTATTCACACGCTGACAAGGAGTTTGTTTAGCGCCGTGTTTTCAATTATATTGATCATCATCAGCCAATTTCTGGTTTTTAAGGAGTAAGGTAGTGGACAATTTCTCAAAACGAAAATATTTATTGGGAGCCATTTTCATCCTAGTTGCTTTAATATTCACCGTTCGGCTATTTCGGCTTCAGGTGCTGGAAAATAATTATAAGCAGTACGCAACACGGAATGTACTCCGCAGGGTCATCACCTACCCGGCGCGTGGTTTAATTTATGACCGCAATGGCGAATTGTTGGTTTACAACAAAGCATCGTATGACCTCTTAGTTACCCCAAGAGAAGTATCGGCTTTCGACACCACCAGTTTCTGCCGGATCTTAGATATTGACAAGGCCGAACTAGTAGAAAGTCTGCAAAAAGCCAAAAAATATTCCACCTACAAACCGTCGGTAATCATCAAACAGCTTTCGCCTGAAAACTATGCCGTGCTGCAAGAGAAGATTTTTCGTTTCCCCGGCTTTTTTGTTCAGGCACGTACCCTGCGCGAATACCCACAAAAAACAGCGGCTCACGTACTTGGATATGTCGGCGAGGTTGATCGTTCAAAAATAGAAAACGATCCCTACTATACCCAGGGAGACTACATTGGCGTTATCGGTTTGGAGAAAGCCTACGAAGAAGCACTGCGCGGACAAAAAGGCGTCAATTTTCAGCTGGTCGATGTTCACAACCGCATCAAAGGCAGCTACCGGGAAGGACGCAGCGACACGGTAGCTGTGCTCGGGAAAAACCTTTCCACAACGCTCGATGCCGATCTGCAGGCTTACGCCGAATACCTGATGCAAAATAAGAAAGGCAGCGTAGTAGCTATCGAGCCGGCAACGGGTGAGGTTCTGGCTTTTTTAAGTGCACCAACCTACGACCCATCGCTGCTGGTAGGACGTTCACGGGGTGCGAACTTCAAAAAGCTTCAACAAGATACGCTTGAGCCCATTTTTAACCGGGCCATCCGGGCTGCTTACCCACCAGGATCGACTTTTAAACTCATAAATGCCTTGATTGGCCTCGAAGAGCAAGCCATAACCACACATAGCGCCTTTAGCTGCAGTGGACGTGGATCGCGCCCCATACGCTGTACACACGATCATTATTCACCGATTAGCCTTCGCGATGCCATCCGCGAGTCGTGCAACCCTTTTTTCTGGAATACCTTCAGTTCTATTATCCGGAAATACCCTCGAGCCGATGAAGGCTATAACACGTGGAGAAACCACCTACTGACCTTCGGGCTTGGCCAACGACTGGGAACAGAACTGGGGAATGAACTTTCCGGAAATATACCGAAAGACTCTTACTACAATTTTTACTATGGCGAACGGCACTGGAACGCCCTGACCGTCCGATCATTGGCAATTGGGCAAGGGGAATTGTCTATCACTCCATTTCAGCTGGCCAACCTGGCTGTAACCATTGCCAACCGAGGGTACTACATTACACCGCACCTGGTTAAATCGGTATGGAGCACCAAGGATGAACCAGAACCCATCGAGTTTGAGCGCCACAACACCAGCATTGCTGCTGAACATTTTGATGTTGTGATAGAAGGCATGCAGGCTGTAGTAGAAGAAAGCAACGTCCGTTACACGTCTAAACTCGATAGCACGGTTATTTGCGGAAAGACCGGAACCGTGCAAAACCCGCACGGTTCAGACC
Organism: Sunxiuqinia sp. sy24; assembly: GCF_052677165.1. Lineage (NCBI taxonomy): Bacteria > Pseudomonadati > Bacteroidota > Bacteroidia > Marinilabiliales > Prolixibacteraceae > Sunxiuqinia > Sunxiuqinia sp. sy24. The sequence continues at coordinate 35,144 of NZ_JBQYLH010000009.1, read as the reverse complement.
ACTCCGTATTCATTGCTTTCGCGCCCAAAGAAAATCCGAAGATTGCCATTTCGGTGTATGTTGAAAACGGGGTGTGGGGCTCACGCTATGCAGCGCCTATTGCCAGTTTAATTATTGAAAAATATTTGAATAATAGTATCGCGCCCCGAAGATTAGCCATCGAAGAACGTATGCGCAATGCCAACTTATTAAATCCCAATCAACCAAAATAAATAGCGTGGCAAGAAGAAATAACATATGGGCCAACCTCGACTGGTTTAGTATTATCCTCTACCTCATCCTTGTTTTCATGGGGTGGATTAACATTTACGCAGCCGTGTACAATGAAGAGCACAGCAGCATTCTGGACATGACCCAACGCTACGGAAAACAGCTGATATGGATTGGTGCTGCGCTGGTTATCGGTTTTACGCTCATCATTATCGACAGCAAGTTCTACGTCTTTTTCGCCTATGCTTTTTATGCCATCACCATCCTGCTACTGATTGCCGTGCTTCTTTTCGGAACCAAGGTAAAAGGAGCAACATCTTGGTTTCAGCTTGGAGGAATAGCCATTCAGCCGGCGGAGTTTGTCAAATTCACGACCGCGCTCGCACTGTCCAAGTACTTGAGTTCCTATAACTTTAAAATGCACCGCTTCCAATCCCTGTTGACTATCGGTGCTATTTTACTGCTTCCGGTATTGCTCATCTTCATGCAAAACGATACCGGCTCAGCCCTGGTAATCAGCGTCTTTATTTTGGTTCTATTCCGCGAAGGCTTGTCTGGATCTGTGTTATTCCTGGCTTTCATCTCTGCCTTAATCTTTATTCTAACATTAGTTCTGTCACCCCTACACACCATCTTTACCTTAAGTATTGGCGCGCTACTCTTTCATTATTTCATGCGGCAAAAACTGTCTGAATCACTCAAGGCATTAGGCATTTACGCCAGTCTTTCAGCTGTTTTTCTTTTAGCCGGACCTATTTTCAAGCTCGGCGAACAGCAAGTTCATCTTTTACTTTTCGCCTCCATCTTGTCGGCCATCATCTTTGCCATCTATACGTTGCGAAAAGGACTATACAACCTACTGATTGTTTTAGCCTTGTACATCGGGCTGGTATTGATGACCTTTTCGGTGGATTATGTCGTCAATAATGTATTGCAGCCCCACCAGCAAAGCCGAATCAATGAGTTGCTCGGCATCAGTTCAGATCCAACCGGTGTCGGCTGGAATGTGAACCAGTCGAAAATTGCGATTGGATCCGGCGGTTTTTCCGGCAAAGGATTTCTGAAGGGCACTCAAACCAAGTTTGACTTTGTGCCCGAGCAAAGCACCGACTTCATTTTTTGCACCGTGGGCGAAGAATGGGGATTTATAGGAACCACCACTGTCATTATGCTGTTCCTATTTCTATTGCTTCGACTCCTATACCTGGCCGAACGCCAGCGATCAACCTTTAGCCGGGTGTATGGCTACAGCGTGGCTTGTATTCTTTTCTTCCACCTGGTCATCAACGTTGGAATGACCATTGGCTTGGCGCCTGTAATTGGCATTCCGCTACCCTTTTTTAGCTATGGTGGATCATCACTCTGGTCGTTTACCATTTTACTCTTTATTTTCTTGCGTTTGGATGCCAGCCGCGCCGAGAAACTGAGTCACTAAGCCCTTACGCAGCCCTCGAAGCTCATTTCTAATTTCGCCTATTTTTATTATCTTCGCAAAGCTACAAAAAAGGGACTTAAAAGTATGTAATATATCATGTTTTAGGTGGTTGCAAAGGCGCCCCAGTTTTCACATGATATTAGTTATTACTCCTGGTGGTATTAACTTGTTAAAAACTAAAATGCATGAATTATCGTTCTTACACTCTCAGTAACTTCAGACAAATTCCTCAAATTGCGATGTTAAGCGAAGAGGAACAATTTACCATTGAAGTTATTGGAACCGTTTTACCTTTCAAAGTAAGTAATTACATCATTGATGAATTAATTGACTGGAACAACTTTGCAAAGGATCCGTTCTTCATCCTCAACTTTCCACAGAAAGGAATGCTCTCCGAGGAACATTTTCAAAAAATTGCCAACCTGCTGAAAAGTACTACAGACAAAGCAACAATCAAAAAAGCTGTTGATGAAATTCGTCTGCAGCTGAATCCAAATCCGGCAGGGCAGGAAACCAACGTACCCGAACTCAATGGCGTTCGGTTAAATGGCATTCAGCACAAGTACCGCGAAACCATGTTGTTTTTCCCCAGCCAGGGACAAACCTGCCATGCCTATTGTACGTTTTGTTTCCGGTGGCCACAGTTTGCACTCAACAGTTTCAAGTTTGCCATGAAAGAGGCTAACTTAATGATTGAATACCTGACAGCACATCCTGAAATTACTGATGTTCTGTTCACCGGAGGCGACCCGGCAGTGATGAAAACCAAATTTTTTGAACATTACTTTAATGCCATTCTCGATGCCAATCTGAAAAACATCCGCACCATCCGTATTGGAACCAAAGCGTTAAGCTACTGGCCTTACCGCTTTACAACCGATGACGATGCCGAAGATTTGATGAAACTTTTCCGCAAAGTGGCTGACCGAGGTATTTCAATCTCCTTGATGGCACATTTCAATCACCCCAAGGCCATGGAAACTCAGGCGGCTAAAGAAGCCATCAAGAATCTGCAGGCTGCCGGCGTTCAAATTCGTTCGCAATCGCCTCTGCTAAAGAACATAAATAACGACTCCGCCATCTGGTCAACCATGTGGCGCGAACAAGTCAACTTGGGAATCATTCCTTATTACATGTTCATTGCCCGGAATACCGGAGCTCAGGATTACTTTGCCGTTAGCCTGGAAGAAGCCTGGAAAATTTATCAAAAAGCCATTCAAAAGGTGAGTGGAGTGTGCCGCACCGTGCGCGGCCCATCCATGTCGTGCGCCCCGGGAAAAATTCAAATTCTGGGGACTCAGAAAATTCATGGCGAAAAAGTGTTTGTTTTGAACTTCCTGCAAGGAAGAAACCCCGATTGGGTAGGACGACCTTTCTTTGCGAAGTATAATCCGAAAGCGATCTGGCTCGATGACCTGGAGCCCGCCTTTGGGCAAGAAGAATTTTTCTTTGAGAATGCCAACCTCAAATTACAAATAGTTTAAGATTAAAGCCCGTTCATTGCGGGCTTTTTTATTTCCACTTCGAAGTTAGCTTCCACAAAATCGACCAGCTCAGCAAAGAATACTTCAAACTCTTGCTTGATCAATTCATAATCCTGCGTCAACACTTCCAAGGCAAAGTCGGCTTCTTCGGGTAAGCTGGTTCGTCGGCCCATAATGGCAAGAGATTGCCAAATTCCCTCCAATCCGGCATACGATTCGAGCCGTTTGTGCTGAATCAGAAAAGGCAAAAACAATTTCACCCGCATGGGGAGTATGGAAAAGTGGGACAATAATATGGCATGGACATTTTTCGAATAATGACGCAAAGGATAGATCGAATAATTCTGCCAGCCAATTGCCAGGAAATGATCAAAAATAACATCAGTCACAATTCCGGCGTAGCGACCATAATTGGTTTTGAATCGGCTGGCACAATCCTTGACCAACGCGTGCCGGTCGGTAAACCAGTCAATTTGCCGATGCAGCAAAACCCCCGTTTGTACTCCAACAGGATACTGCTGATACTGCCTTCCCTTAACATGATCGCCAATGAAGTTCCCTACCAAAACAGCTTCATCTTCTCCGGAAAGATACAAGTGAGCCAAATAGTTCATGGTCGAAATTACCTAAATTTTAGCACAGACACCTGCTGTACATCAAGTTTTATCGACACGAGTTCTCGATAATTCTTTATACTTTTGCTTGCGTAAACCAGGATCTGATTTTCACATCCACCCCTCTGCTAATTATCCTACTGATCTACCCCTTGAAATACAGGGACATAAACAAGTAAACCTCGCGACAAACCACGAGAAACGATTTAATTAATTCTGATAATATGACGAAACTTATTGCTGCTGTGGGCGAACTGCTATGGGATTTGCTGCCGGAAGGCAGAGTGTTGGGAGGAGCTCCTGCCAACTTCATTTTTCGTATCAATTCCTTTGGAGACCTTGGACAACTCATCACCCGCATTGGAGATGATGCTTTGGGCGAAGAAGCACTCGAATGCGTTCGAGAACTCGATTTGTCAGAGCAAAATATTCAGATTGATCCTTTTTCTCCTACCGGAACGGTACAGGTTCAATTAAATGAGCAAGGTATTCCTGATTATACGATTCATCCAGACGTGGCTTACGATTACATCGACCCCACATTCTCGGCTTTGGCCATGGCTCGTCATGCCGACTGTGTTTGTTTTGGCACGCTGGTTCAGCGTACCAAAAAATCGAGGGAGACACTCCGACAGTTTCTGCGCGCCGCCACCGATGCTCTTCGTTTTTATGATATCAACCTGCGCAAAGACTGTTACACAACAGAAATCATTGCAGAAAGCCTGAAGCTAACCCACATTCTAAAAATAAACGACGAGGAATTATGGGCACTGAAGGAACTGCTAAAGCTACAAGCAAACAGCCTGAAAGGGCTGGCTGGCGAGCTGATTGAAAACTTCGAATTGAAAACGGTGCTGGCTACACTGGGCGAAAAAGGGGCCTTCGTACTATCCAACACGGGTGAATACCATTACGACCCGGGTTACCGCATCCAACTGGCCGACACCGTTGGCTCGGGCGATGCCTGCTCGGCTGGTTTTATCCACCGCCTCATAAATGGTCATTCGCTGGAAGAAGCGCTGCAGTTTGGAAATGCAACCGGTGCGCTGGTGGCCTCCACCCAAGGTGGCACACAGTTTATTTCCAAAGAAACCATTGAGGCTTTCCGCCAGGAGAAACACGAGCGCATAAGTACCCAGATAAACGACTAAGTCTTATTAAATAAAGGCATATCTTAACTATCGAAGTCCTATTTACGCATCAAGTATGTTGCAACCCGATGATATGCCGGAAGTGAATAGGGGTCATTAGCTGCATTGCCGGCAACGGGGTGCGAGGCGAACCGAACAAGAACCATCTCCGCCTTCGGGTCAACATAAACCGTTTGGCCATGAACGCCTCTGGCTGTAAATGCTCCATGCTCATTATGCGTTATCCACCACATATTGCGGTAACTCCAATCCTTGAGCTGACTATGGGTTGACTTTTGAAAGGCTTCCTGACTGCCTCCATTCCGAATGTCTTCTATTAGCTGAAGAGGAAGGATTTGCTGCTCATTAAAAAATCCATTGTTCCTTATCATTTCACCAAACATGGCGATATCGCGCAAATTGCAGTTAAAACCGCCACCGGCAAAGGCAATGCCGGCCCCATCAACCTGATAGTAACCATCAAACTGAGTCCCCAGCGGTTTCCATATTCGCTCGGAAAGTAAATCCGGAATGCTTTTCCCTGTTACCCTCGAGATGATCCAGCCCAAAGCGTCGGTGTTTACCGTTTTATAAGCGAATACTTGCCCATGCGCTCCATTTTTCGCCACCGTTTGCAAAAACTCGAAATAATTCATCGGGCCACTATAGTCTTTAGGTTTAGGAAGTGGGTTCCCTGCTGCTGTAAAAGTCCACACCTCAGCATTAGGGTCCGCATAATCTTCACTATACTGCAAGGCTGTGGTCATATCCAGGATCTGACGGATGGTTGCATCGCCAAACGCCGAGGACTTTAGTTCGGGAACATAGTCGGAGGCGAGCTTGTTCTCGTCCAATACGCCTTCGGCCACTAACAAGCCCCCCAAGGTACCGGTAAAGGTTTTACTTACCGACATGGCGGCATGCACCCCACTAGCGGTCAACGCTCCAAAATATTTTTCATAGACAATCTTTCCTTGATGCACTATAATTATTCCATCGGTGTAATTTTTAGCCAGTGATTCCTTAAACGTCATTTCATGTTCACTGCCCACAGGTGTAAAGCTCACTTCATCAATCTTGTTATCCAGTTCAACAGGAAAGGAATAAGGCTTATTCTCTGCGGATGGGACGGTTACTGTTGGCAAAAATTGACGCATGTGGCAAGCACTATAACGTAAAGCTGGAAACCTAAAAAAACGACCATCAGCTGCTGACAAAATACGATTTGCTGGCGGAGGAAAGCCCTGCATCCAGCCCATTTTCTGAGGATCAGATTCTTCCGCTGTAAGAAATTCCTGACTGAGTACCGAATGGCTAATGACGCCTGCAAAAATTAAAAAAGCAATTTTCTTCATATTGATTGTTATTGGCTAACCGATTCGTTCAAAGCACAGCTCCATCGCTGGTACGCTGTACAGGTTGCCATTCGGCTTCATGATTTATTCCGTGAATGGCAACTTCGGTTTTTTACGAATGAAGCGCCCAATAGTTCGGGCTCAACTTCGAAAAATCAAACGATAAAAGGAAGTCGTATGCAAGCTGTTTACAAGCACAGAGTCACCATCGGTAGCTATTGGTACGAATGGCAAATCCACGGCAGCAACGGATCTACATGTTACCCCATTCACCCTGCCGGTAAGCACCGGGGCATAGCGACCCAAGAAATTTATCGCTCCATACCAAGTCTATAGCTTAAGTGTCTTTTCTCTGATTCTTCTGTGTATCTTCTGCGTATTTGAATACAGAAGATACACAGAAGATACGCAGAAGCAACCCAGAAGATATGGAGTTAAACCGAAGACAATTCTGTCGAAAAAGATCACGGGTCAAGTCAAAGTCCCACCATTTGCAACGAAAGATTACCATTAAAACCTGCAACATCCTAATCGACATGCAAGCCGGGCAGCGGATCCTAAACAAGCTTCGGACGACTCGACGAATTACAAAATCAAGAACACTGAACCTATTGCTTTCGTTGTAAGAATCCGGCACGGCTGGCCGAGATAATCATCACCCCCAGCACGGTGATAGCACCGCCAATCAATTGATGAATTAAAGGTAAGGTTTGAAAATACAGGTAACTCCCAAGTAACACAAAAACACCTTTCAGACTTTGAACGATAGACGATTTTGATACTTCGATGTAACGAAAAGAGTAGTAAATAAAAAGCACGGCCACGAAAGGCCCCAGGGTGGCTCCAATAGCAATATTGGCTAAGGCACTTAGCGGAATCACCAGTGACTGCCCATAAACGAAAAACATGGATAAGGAGAAAATAAATAAGCATACTGCCCGATTGGTATTCAGCAATTCGGGACTCATGGTTTTAACATTCATTTTAACAACTAAGGAAGCGGTGGCCGCAAAAAATGCGTTGATCAGAACAACACCGGTGCCGGGAATAAACAGACTGGATAAAGTCGTGCCACCCTGATAGCTGATGATAAACGCCCCAATGAGTGCCAACACGGCACCAAACGATTCCATCCAGGTAAAGCGCTCGCGCAAAAACACGATACCCATGCCGGTCAGGATCACCGGAAACAAGTTTCCAATAAAAGAAGTTACAGCCGGATCGGGAATAATCTGGATTGATAGAAAGAAGCTGGTGGTCGTCAAAATCTCCAGGATGCCCAGCAAAGCTAAGATCCGCCATTGGCGAGCCGACAATTGAAGAATAGCCCGGTGACCTCCTGACTTAAGCAGCCAGCCGATATTCAGCAGCGATGCAATAAAAAACCAGTACACCCCAAATTGGGCGAGATGCACTTCGTTGAGTGCTGCCTTGCTGAAAATATAAATATTGGAAAAGGCAATCGTGGCTACTGCCGCGAACAGATATCCCTTAAACCGGTCTGATTTCATACGGTAAAGATAAGAAAGGGACCGCACTTGATTCAAGCGCTAAAGAAAATTATACATGAATTGGAAGACGCAGCATGAGCAGACGATTAATCCGTTTACTTCACAATAATTTGATCCAATTCAAGCTTGAAGGCTTCGTTTTTATTATTCCCGATTAGAATGGCAATTTCCTCAATAGAATCTCCCGAAAAGTTGGGCTCGCTTAATCGTCGTCCCCGGAAAGCGGGGTACAGATTCTGTAGAGATATTTCGACAAGCTGCCATTCACCTGAAGTTTGAAAATAACCAACATAAGAGAAATAATCACTTGCCTTTGCTTTAACCCGAAACTGGTAGCGTTTGCCATCGCCCTTTAGTCGAATCCCGACCTTCTTAAGCCCTGCAATATTCGTGCTGCCCGTGCGGTAGCGAACCGAAGAAAAGCCACCGTTGTTTTCAAGCGAAACGGTACCTTCAAACACGCCATTTCCTTCCGGATCGAGCGTTATGGAGCTAGTCGATCGACCACCCATTACGTCATCGTTAACAACAGTCCAGTCACTTAATTCACTGGTTTTCGAAAAGTCAAAAAGCACCAAGGGATTCGTCATAGTCAAGAGCAATAGCATAATTAAATAAGGCATAATCTTTCATTTTTGGGATCAGCACGCTGAGTTTATACTCAAACAGCATGTCTCCAAAAGAACAAGCAGCAATGCCTGAATGTTTGATGAGCAAATAAAAGGCAACTTCATACTCAAGAAAGTCAGATTGTTAAAAAGAGAAGAGGGTCTAGCTTTGATAAGCTAACCCCTCGCTTCCCGGTTATTCAACATGTAACAATTAAGAGCTATCTTCTCAACTTTGCATCAAGCGTCATGAGCTGACTACTGTCCCATAATCACAGGTGCTAACTCAGCTTTTACTTTCTCATAATCTGCTTCCTCCATTAAGCCCAAATCAAGCAAATCTTTCGATTCTTTCAGTTTGGCAATAGCCTCATCGCTGTACGATTTCGCAGCGAAGTTTGTCTGCCAACTGGGATGCAACGCATAAAAGAATTCGTACAGTAGCCGGGACTATTTTCACCAAGAATCAGAAGTTCCTTCCTCACAACACAATCGCCAGGTAGCAGGCCGATATCTTCAATGCATTTTTTTATCTTTGCAGCCATTCATAACTGACGACTCATTTTATTTTTTACAAAAATCTACGAAATATGCTACCAAAAATAAATCCTACAACCACCAAAGCCTGGAAAGCGCTGGAAGCACACTATGCTTCGTTTAAAAACACGCAAATTAAAGACCTGTTTACCAATGACGCTTCCCGTTTCGAAAAATATAGTTTGAAATTTGAAGATATCCTTTTGGACTACTCAAAAAACCGGCTGGATGACAAAGCTTTTTCGCTGTTATTGGAATTGGCTAAAGAATGTGGCTTGAAAGAAGCCATTGCCAGTGAATTTTCGGGTCAAAAAATCAATGTAACGGAAGATCGTGCCGTGCTTCATGTCGCTTTGCGCAACCGAAGCAATACGCCCATTATGGTTGATGGCAAAGATGTGATGCCAGAAATCAATGAGGTGCTGGAGCAAATGAAGCAGTTTTCGGAGCGTATCATTTCAGGCGACTGGAAAGGCTACACCGGCAGCCCCATTACTGACATCGTCAATATCGGCATTGGAGGTTCTGACCTGGGCCCCCTGATGGTGGTTGAAGCGCTGAAGCCCTACAAAAAGGAACATATTAACCTGCATTTTGTATCGAATGTAGATGGAACACACATTGCGGAAACATTGAAGTTGGTGAACCCGGAGACGACTTTATTTATTGTGGCCTCGAAAACTTTTACCACACAGGAAACCATGACCAATGCCAACAGTGCAAAAAGCTGGTTCCTAAAGGCGGCAAAAGATGAATCATTCGTAAAGAATCATTTTGTGGCCTTATCAACCAATGCTGAAGCGGTTGCTGCTTTCGGTATTGATACGAAAAACATGTTCCGCTTTTGGGACTGGGTTGGTGGCCGTTATTCAGTTTGGTCGGCCATTGGGTTATCGGTAGCTTGTGCGATTGGCTTCAACAACTATGTAGAGTTTCTGGAAGGTGCTCATGCGATGGATAATCATTTTAAAACGACAGAATTTGATCAGAACATGCCGGTTATCCTGGCGCTTATCGGCATTTGGTACAACAATTTCTACGGTGCCGAAACAGAAGCCATCCTGCCCTACGATCAATACATGCACCGCTTTTCGGCTTATTTTCAGCAAGGCAACATGGAAAGCAACGGAAAATATGTCGATCGAAATGGCGAAACCGTGAATTACCAAACCGGCCCAATTATCTGGGGTGAACCCGGCACCAATGGTCAGCATGCCTTTTACCAGTTGATCCACCAGGGAACCAAGTTAATTCCCTGCGACTTCCTGGCACCGGCCATTAGTCAGAACCAAATCGGAGATCATCATCCCAAGTTGCTGGCCAACTTCTTCGCCCAAACCGAAGCCATGATGGTGGGAAAATCAGAAGAACAGGTTGTTGCAGAATTGAAAGCGGCCGGAAAATCAGAGGATGAAATCCAGGCTTTGAAGAACTTTAAAATCTTCCAGGGCAACATCCCAACCAACTCCATTCTGTTAAAAAAACTGACGCCGCACACGCTGGGTGCGCTGGTAGCCATGTATGAACACAAGATATTTGTGCAGGGAATCATCTGGAATATATACAGTTTCGACCAGTGGGGCGTGGAATTGGGCAAGCAACTGGCCAATAACATTCTTCCTGAGTTAACGAATGAGGAAATGATTATCAGCCATGATGCATCCACCAACGGATTGATCAATGCCTATAAGAAAATGCGATAGCATATTTCTCAAAATAATTAAAAAGAGGTATTCCTGGCGGAGTACCTCTTTTTTTCGATTATCGTAATTTATCGGTCAATTGTCGAATTTCAATAGCAGGGGGCACATTGCCGTATAAAATGTTATAAACGGCATTACAGATTGGCATCTTTACTTTATAGGCTTCATTAATCTCATGGATCGATTTTGTGGCATAATACCCTTCTGCCACCATGTGCATTTCAATTTGCGCGGTGCGGGTCGTATAGCCTTTCCCAATCATCGCGCCAAACGTACGGTTACGCGAAAACTGCGAGTAAGTAGTTACCAACAAGTCTCCCAGATAGGCCGAGCTTTTGATGTCGCGGTTAATGGGATGAACTTTATCCACAAAACGCTTGATTTCCTGAATGGCATTGGCAACCAGTACGGCCTGAAAGTTATCGCCATAGCGTAAGCCATGTACGATACCCGAAGCAATAGCGATAATGTTTTTCAGAACCGCTGCATATTCGGTACCAAATATATCGTCCGACACATGTGTTCGGATATACTCGCAATTAAGCTTATCGCCAAACTCGCAAGCCCGTTTCACATCGGGACAAGCAATGGTCAGGTAAGACAGGCGTTCCAGTGCCACTTCTTCAGCATGGCACGGACCGGTAATCACTCCCACCCGCTCATAGGGGACTTTATAGGTTTCGTGCAAGTAGTGACCTACAATCTGGTTAAACTCTGGCACAATTCCTTTTATGGCCGAAACGACAAATTTATGCTTAATATCCACCGTCAGTTGAGACAGTGCCTGGTGCAGAAAAGCAGAAGGAATGGTGAGGATCAGAATATCTGAGGCCTCAACAATTTCATTGATATCATCAAAAAAGGAAATTCGACTGGTATCAAACTCCACCCCGCGCAAATAATTTGGATTGTGTCCGAAACGTTTGAACTGCTCAATATTATCCGCACTGCGGAAATACCAATTAATTCCCTCCACATTATTCATAAGGATTTTTGCCAAAGCTGTTGCCCAGCTTCCGCTTCCCAGTACCGCTATTTTTGGTTCTGAATTCATAATCAAACGACTTGAGCTACGAGAGCCATTGCTTCACATCGTCCATCGATGGATTTGTCAGCCCAAGTTTATTCTTTTTATTGAAACCACAAAGATCGTTGAAAAACTTGCCGGCTTTAACTTCTTTTAAAGCCTCGGTTTTTTGAAAGCCCATTTTTCGGATTACTCCTACCCATTCGGCTGCAATCCCCATTTCCATAAACTTCTCATCCGTGTCGGCTTCTGATTTTTTCTCCGGTTTCATTTGCGGAAAGAAAAGAACATCCTGAATAGACGCATTATTGGTCATGAACATGGTCAGTCGGTCAATACCGATCCCCATTCCCGATGTTGGCGGCATCCCATATTCGAGTGAGCGCAGGAAGTCCTGGTCAATAAACATGGCCTCATCATCACCTTTTTCCGACAGTGTCATCTGATCTTCAAAACGTTCGCGCTGATCAATCGGATCATTCAACTCGGAGTAGGCATTGGCCAGCTCTTTCCCGTTTACCATCAACTCAAAGCGTTCGGTCAGTTCTGGATTGTCGCGGTGCTTTTTCGTCAGCGGAGACATTTCAATCGGGTAGTCGGTAATGAAGGTCGGTTGAATGTAGTTGTGTTCGCACTTCTCGCCAAACAACTCATCAATCAGTTTTCCTTTTCCCATACTTGGGTCAGTCTCTATATCAAGCGCTTTGCAAATTTCACGCAGTTCTTCTTCGTTCTTGCCCGCAATATCATGACCGGTATGTTCCAAAATGGCATCACGCATCGTCACCCTTGGGTAAGGCCGCTTAAACTCAATAAGTTTATCGCCTACCTGAAGTTCTGTCTTTCCGTGCAAAGCCAAAGCTACACGTTCCACCATCTCTTCGGTAAAGTTCATCATCCATTTGTAGTCCTTATAAGCCACATAAATTTCCATGGCCGTAAATTCAGGGTTATGTGTGCGATCCATCCCCTCATTCCGGAAATCCTTCGCGAACTCGTAAACGCCATCGAAACCACCAACGATCAATCGTTTTAGGTAAAGTTCATTGGCAATCCGCAAATAAAGTGGAATGTTCAGGCTATTGTGGTGTGTAATAAACGGGCGGGCAGCAGCTCCTCCGGGAATAGCTTGCAAGATGGGAGTTTCCACCTCCAGGTAACCTCTTTCGTTGAACATCTCGCGCATCGTATTGATGATCTTGGTCCGCTTGATAAAGGTATCTTTCACCTGCGGATTCACAACCAAATCGACATACCGCTGGCGATAACGCTGTTCCGGATCCGTGAAGGCATCATATGTTTTACCATCCTTTTCCTTTACAATTGGAAGTGGGCGCAATGATTTTCCAAGCACCGTAAATTCTTTTACATGAATGGATTTTTCGCCCACCTGGGTTGTAAAAGCAAAGCCCTTCACCCCAATAATATCGCCAATGTCCAACAGTTTTTTAAAGACCTCGTTGTAGAGGGTTTTATCTTCGGCAGGACATATTTCGTCCCGGTTAATGTACATCTGAATTCGTCCGGTATCATCTTGCAGCTCGGCAAATGAAGCTTTTCCCATAATCCGCCGACTCATAATACGACCAGCTAGCACAACTTCCTGATAGTTCCCCTTTTCCGGGTCGAAGTTGGTTTTTATCTCTGTTGCCTTGGCATTTACAGGATACTCTTCAGCCGGATAGGGCTCTATTCCCAACTCACGTAATTTTGCCAGTGAATTTCTACGGATCACTTCCTGTTCGCTAAGCTCTGCTATACTCATGGATACGATTCTATTATGAAAGATTTCGTTAAAAATTTTGTGCAAAGATAACAAAGAAAAGTTGAATCCCTTCCAAAGTCGTTTTCAAACTAAAAGGAACATAATCAACAGATTGGAATTTCACTACAATGTTGATAATTTTCTAATAAGTCTAATGGTTTGAATGGTTGAAATTTAGATTCAAAACACGGCCCTCTATTAACAGAATATGAACCAATGAGTTTCTTTTTCTTTCCAGATCAAAGCGCATTGCTTATCTTTGACCAATTAAAATCGTGCACACAAAACGAGGCAGAAGCAATCAGAATGGATAAAATCTGGAACATTAAAACACAAGGTGATGTCAATGTTATCAAACATTTATCTGCTGCCCTCAACGTGAACATGGTGATTGGAAACCTCTTGGCACATCGAGGCATTACTTCTTACGACGAAGCCAAATCCTTTTTCCGCCCCCGCTTATCCGACCTTCATGATCCCTTTCTGATGAAAGATATGGACAAAGCCGTTGACCGGTTGGAGCAAGCTATTCGCAATGAAGAAAAAGTTATGATTTATGGTGACTACGATGTGGATGGAACCACGTCAGTTGCTTTAATGTATCAGTTTTTGCGCAACCGGATCAAAGATCTGGATTACTATATCCCGGATCGTTACTCTGAAGGTTACGGAATTTCGCTCCAAAGCATTGATTATGCTTCGGAACAGAAAATAACACTGGTTATTGTGCTTGATTGCGGAATCAAAGCCGTTGAGAAAATTAAAAATGCCAAAGAACGAGGCATTGATTTTATCATTTGTGATCACCATAACCCCGATGAAATCATTCCGGATGCCGTAGCCGTACTCGACCCGAAACGTCCGGACTGCCCCTATCCTTACAAAGAACTGTCAGGATGTGGCGTCGGATTCAAACTACTTCAGGCTTATACTCAAAAGAACGATGTCCCCATCGTCGAACTTTACGACTTGCTCGACATGGTGGTGGTCAGCATTGCCTCTGATATTGTGCCCGTTACCGGAGAAAACAGGGTCCTTGCCTTTTACGGACTTCGAAAACTAAACAACAACCCCAGCCTCGGACTAAGAACCATCATCCAACTTTCAGGCTTGGTAGGTCAGGACATTTCAGTCAGTGATATTGTATTTAAGATCGGACCGCGTCTGAATGCATCAGGACGCATTGAGCACGGGAAAAAGTCCGTTGCCATCATGGTCGTAACGGACGAAGAGGAAGCTATTGATCTGGGGAATGAAATCAATTCGTACAACGAAATCCGCAAAACACTGGATCGTGACATCACCCAGGAAGCCCTGGACATGATTGCCCACGACCCGAATCAGGAAGAACGAAAATCAACCGTCCTTTACAACCGCGACTGGCACAAAGGCGTCGTTGGCATTGTTGCCAGTCGACTAACAGAACACCACTACCGCCCCACCGTCATTTTAACAGAAAGCAATGGCATGGCAACCGGATCAGCCCGCTCGGTGAAAGACTTCGACCTGTACGAAGCCATTGGTTCCTGTAGCGATTTGCTTGAGTCGTATGGTGGACACATGTATGCTGCCGGATTAACCATGAAGATTGATAATATTCCAGCTTTCACCCGTCGATTTGAAGAAATTGTAGCCCGCTCAATCACCAAATTGCAACAAACCGAAATGATTGAAGTGGATGCAAAACTTCAGCTTTCAGAAATCACGCCTAAGTTTTATCGCGTGCTGAAGCAATTTGCGCCCTTTGGTCCTCACAACATGACTCCGGTTTTTGTAACCGAAAATGTGCTGGACAGTGGCACCAGCCGCTGTGTTGGGCGCCAACAAGAACACTTAAAGCTGGACTTGGTAGAACCGACTGGTTACTCCTCTGTATTTCCAGCTATTGCCTTTAGCCAAGCCGACCATTACGAGGCCATCAGCCAAGGTATGCCTTTTGACATTTGCTACTCCATAGCCGAAAATGAATTCAGAGGCAAAACAAACATCCAATTGTACATTCGCGACATCTCAGCAAAATTATATTAATTCAAATACCATAATTTCAAGTAGACTATGAACCTGAAAAAGAAAGAGAACCAGAGCCAATTTACGGGTAGTAATATGGTTTTGGGCGTACAGTTTTTGTTTGTTGCATTTGGGGCAACAGTACTCGTTCCGCTCTTGGTAGGTATCGATCCATCTGTTGCTCTGTTCACTGCAGGTATCGGAACCTTAATTTTCCATATCATCACCAAAGGGATGGTACCCGTTTTTCTCGGTAGTAGCTTCGCCTTTATCGCGCCTATTATTGAAGCCACCAGACTGTATGGCCTGCCAGGAACCTTATCCGGAATCATTGCTGTTGGCGTGGTGTATACCATCGTGTCGGCCATTGTCAAATGGCGAGGCATCAAACTTATTGAACGCCTATTCCCTGCCACTGTTGTTGGCCCGGTCATCATGATTATTGGATTATCGCTAGCCAGTGCTGGCGTTGACATGGCAAAAACACACTGGGCCATTGCCACAATCAGCTTAGCAACGGCTGTCATCGTTGTAGTCTTCACCAAAGGGTTGATCAAGCTCATTCCCATCTTCATCGGTATTGTTGTTGGTTATGCCTCGGGCCTGTTATTTGGCGTAATTGACTTCACACCAATCAAAGAAGCTGCATGGATTGGACTACCAACATTCGTAACTCCTGAATTTAGCTGGGGTGCCATTTTATATATGATTCCTGTTGCTGTGGCTCCAATCATTGAGCATGTTGGCGACATGTATGCCATTGGCGGTGTTGCCCAGAAAAACTTTATTGAGAAACCAGGCTTGCACCGCACCTTACTGGGGGATGGTATTGCAACAGGACTCGCCGGAATGCTGGGAGGTGTGCCCAACACCACCTACTCTGAAGTAACCGGAGCAATTGCCTTAACCAAAGTTACCAACCCTTTTATTTTAAGAGTTTCAGCTGTTACGGCCATTGTATTCTCGTTGATCGGTAAGATTAGTGGTATTTTAAAAACCATTCCACAAGCTGTTCTAGGCGGCATTATGCTGCTGCTGTTCGGCCTGATTGCGTCTGTAGGCATTAAAACCCTGATTGATGCCAAAGTTGATCTGGGACAAATCAGAAATCAGGTTGTCGTTTCAATCGTATTAACTGTTGGAATTGGTGGAGCAGTAATTTCCTGGGGTAATTTCTCCCTTGCAGGTATTGGATTAGCTGCCGTTGTAGGCATCCTGCTTAACCTTATTTTACCGGGCGAAGCGAAGCAAGTAGCTGTTGAAAACGACTAGTGCAAGCATAAAGAATATATTTCATAAAAAAGGCAGGTTTTCACCTGCCTTTTTTATTCTCCCAATGGTTCAATTATTCCATAATAGCTAACTGATTGCCGTCTGTTTGAAGAAATACTCATACTGGCATATCCGCTTTCGCCAGCATGAATGTAGATTTTGTAGGTATCCTTTGTCGTGTCCACCTCGATGCGCACCTCAACCATTTCCTTTTTTTCATTCACTTTCAAATCAAAGGCCTTGGCTTGCTCTTTAAACTTAATTCCTCCTTCCGTACTCCCATAGTCGGATTGATAAGCCCGACCATAAAAAGGAAGCCAAGCTTCCACCTCGGAACTATCAACAACCAAGTCATAAGAAGATGTCAGGTTAATGGTAGCCCCACTCATCGGAGTCACTGATCTGGCGGTAAACTTAAACTGTTTACTTTCGATCAATTGCCGAATTGTCTTTTCGGCACTTTTACTATTCTGTGCAAATAATTGTCCTAGCACCAGGAAAAGTGTCAGGAACAGTAAAACTAATCGTTTCATACTAAAAACCCTTTCTTTTAAACCCTAAGAACAATCATCAAAATGAATGCCAGAGTTGTAAAAGAAAGGGGCTTTAACATTTCAATTGGAAACCATACCAATAAACGAACAGTCAAATCTTAGTCCATCCATTCTGAGATCAAGCCACAGACAATAGTCCATTTAGTCATTCAGAAAGCAACCAGCTCAAGCCCTATTTGTTTATTTCCGGGCGTTCAACAGGGGATTTGCGTACATTTGAATAAACAATTCCTGCTGACGCTTGGGATCACCATTACCAATGGTTAATACCAGATCGTCCAACAGTTCACTGAATTTTTCACGAGTCGCATCTTCTATCTTATCGGCATGTTCATTTTTCCCCGACAACAAATCCGCAGCTAAATAGTTATTCGGCCAAAGCTTATAGTTATCGTAAATTCGGTTGTCAATATAGGCTGCCAATTGCTGAACTGACTCATTCACATTTTCGGCTTTGGCGAACTCCTCCAGTGGCGCTTCAATGGGTTTTCCAAATGAGAAATGCACTCGCCCTTTCGGTCGGGTCAGCCCAAAAGCCATACTTTTTAAGTCATCACTCTGTGTTTTCTCAAAACCTTCGCTTTCACGTTTGTAAATCTCTTCCACCTTGGAAATTCCGCAGGGTTCCCGCTCGTATGAAAGCGAAAGGGGTACAATTTGAAGCTCTTTAAACCCATCAACAAAACCGTTCTTATTACTTAAGTTTAGCATTTTAAGCAAGGCTTGCTGGGTCTGGTCGTTGCCATCTTTTGTTCTACCTTCTCGTTGAGCAATCCATACCGAACGATTGCGTTTGGTCAAGGCATCGCGAATATACTGTGATAGTTTTTTAGAAGCCGTTAACAACTCCCGAGCCGGCAGGTTACGACGAACCACGAAGGCTCGATTCAGTTTTACCGCATGCACAATCCAATCATAAATCAACAGGTTGTTGCCAATGGCAATCTCAGTGGTATTCATTCCAGCCTCGACAATAATGTAATTCAAAATGGCCGAATCAAGAATAATATCCCGATGATTTGAAATGAACAAGTAACTTTTGGATTTATCCAATTTATCCAAACCACTCCAACTAATTCCACTTGTTGTTTTATCAATGATCCAGTTTCGAATGAGAGGATACATAAAAGACTTCTGCAATTCCTCAACGGTCTGGATTTTGGAGAGCATTTGCTTGGCAGCTGCCCTCTCCTTTTCATCATTAAAGATAAACTGAAGTACTTGCTGAAAAATCTCGTCATTCAACACTACATTAATGTAGTGATTGACTTCATGGTCATCATAAGGTCTTATATCATCGTAGCTCATTTTCGCTCCAATCCTTTGGTTTGGCGGCAAAGATATAAAATGCAACTCAAAACTTGAATCTTAACTGAAATTTAACCTCTGTGCGCTGATTTCCATCAATCTGACTGTATCCACTACCAATGCTGTTGACTCCAAGAAACCAGCTCCTTGAAGCCTTGATCCAACCTTCGACATTTTCACATATTTTAACTTTTCCATTGAGATAAAAGCGGATGCCTTCACCATAAAAAGCCGGAACAGAGAACTGATAAAGCAAATCATTTTCATAAGCATAGACCCGCGAATCGTAGTTATCAGTCTTAAAATAAGCCAGTCTCAACCACCAGTTTGTTTTATTCTGAACACTCTTATAGCCAAAATCCTGATAGACCAGCCAGCCATCAGCCGTTTCATCATGCTCGTACCAAACCCATTCTATCCGGCTTTTCAGAAAGAAGCGTTCACTAAGCGCACCACTCACGTGTACACGTAGCTTCTGCCGCGTTTGATCCAAATTCATCTTGGTATAAGCACCTGAAACCTTAACCGGCTTGCGTTCATTGAAATAACGGCTATAGACCTCCCATTTATTTGAAAGTTGATAGCTTCCCTGAACAAGATATTCTCTCCCTCGTGCCGGAGCTACGGTGGTATATTTCACCCATCGATGTTCAAAAAAGTCGGCATACATCCGCAAACTAAGCTTGGCTGCCGGCCGAACGACAACCCCCAAATAGAGGCCCTGCTCATCATTAACCTGACTCCCTTCGGTAAAAGCACCAGCCAAAGGCGCTTGATATTTTTTACTGATATTCCGGTAAATCATCGAATATTCTACCGCATCTGCTGGGTTAGCTTGCACCCCATGGATGGTTGCCAGTCCTCCGCCAGACGAGCAGCCAGCCTCCCCAAAAAAGAAGTACCTATTCATCCCCCATTGGTAATTCAATCCTAAATTACTGAGCTGCTTCCCTTCAAACAAAAACAAATTATAGGCGGCCTCCTTTCGCGCCAAAGGCAATTCATAGCGAAAGTGAATACCAGATAGTCCAACTGAAAAATGCTTGCCCGCGTAATTCAAGTTTACTCCCGTGGTCAGTCCACTAACTGAATTTTTATCTTCAATCTCGCTCTCGGTACGATGCAAACCTGAAGATTGAAAGGATGTAAAAACAGCTTCTCCATCAATACTGTCCCGATTGGCATCAAAATTTTTATAGGATACAAAGGTATGCCACGTCCAATTTTGCATCGAAAAGCTGGTAGCCAGTCCGCGTAAATAGTTATTCTCGTCGGTAGAGGAGTAAGCTCGAATGCCCTGATTAAACTTGCCTACCCGACTAACTTCAGCCGATTTCGAAAGCGAAAACCCTTGCCAGGCCGTCAGTCCTTGTCCAAATCGAACCAAGTAATCGCCCAAATACAGTTGATGCTTCTCTTGCCCCAGACCAACATTCACAAAGCCACTGTAATAATCAAATCCTTTGGGATTGGAGCCACGAAAAAAGGATTCACCGGCATCCTTTTCCGAAGTCAATCCTGCACGAATATTGGCTGATGAAAATCGGTAACGTAAATATAACTTCTCAGGAGAACCTTCATACTTTGCTGGTTCCTTAAACCCTTTCTGCTCCTCCACCAAAC
The DNA here is from genome assembly GCF_052677165.1 of Sunxiuqinia sp. sy24. Classification (NCBI taxonomy): domain Bacteria; kingdom Pseudomonadati; phylum Bacteroidota; class Bacteroidia; order Marinilabiliales; family Prolixibacteraceae; genus Sunxiuqinia; species Sunxiuqinia sp. sy24. The sequence continues at coordinate 15,001 of NZ_JBQYLH010000009.1, read as the reverse complement.
GAATTGCACGAATCATAAGTTCTTGCCTTGCCCAAAAGCTTGGCGATTCAATCTCCGTATCACCAAAAACTACAAAAGCCTGCAAAACCTGAATCAGCTTGGGATCAAATCCCTCAATCGTGTTCAATTCAAAGGGAGTGAAAATCTGTCCATATTGCTCACGGTACCGAAGCAGCTGGTCGATTTGCATGGCCGACAAAAAGTACAGTCGCTGAAAATCTTCTCGCCCGGCCTGATTGATATTAAATGGGTTTTCCTTCATCTGTTGCAACTCCGCCATTAGCTGCTCAACATCTGCATTTTCATTCTCCGCTAACACACTCTCAACCAAGCCTTCCAGTTCCGCATAAAGATCAAAATCCGACGGTTGAGCCACCAACACCGATGACAACCAAACACCTAACAGAAGGAACAGGATTCTTTTCATGGCAACTGGTAATAAATTGATAATGATGGCGAATACCCTAAATACTGGTGATAGCTAAACGTCAGATCGGTCTGAACCCGGCTAAGTGCATAACCCACTCCCATCGAAAAGACCGACCATTGCGTATCCAGGCCCAGCCGCAACTGAAGCTCCTTTTTGATCAGAAATTCCATTCCTGAGCTCACGGCAAGCGCCTGCCCTTCACGTTTTTTAAGTTCGACAGCAACCACGAGTAAGTCGTCAAACGTCATATTAGCCCCCAGCCGCAGCACCATGGGATAGTCAAACTCGAGCTGTAACGACTGAACTGACAATTCGTGCGGGTTAAAAATCTGAGCACCGAGCCAAAAATCATCGGTCAACTGATATTGAGCTCCCAGATCAATAAATACCGTTGTCGCATGTTCGCTGTTTTCGGGCAAATTCAAACTGAAGTAATGAAACTGAACAGCTGCTACAAACCTCGAAGAAAGGCGCTTTGCCACCCCAAGAGAAAGCTTATTTTCGCGGTAATCGGTCTGCCCGAATTGAGAAAAAGAAAAACCGAAGTTCGTTTGTCGAAGGGGAAGAATTAGAAAAGCGGAACGTGTGCTCAAGTCATTCAGCAAGAAGCGATTTTCATATTGAAGGCCCAAAGACATCTGCTTCTCCCTTGCAAAACCGGCAGGATTCGAGAATACCGCAAGAGGTGATCGCAGGCTAACACTGGCATCACCAAGAGCACGAAATCGGGCAGGCACATGAAAAAGCTCCTGAGCATTTCCGGTGCCAAATAACAAGCAAAGTATAACAAAACCAAAAGTTCTAATCATAACAAAAGGGTGTAAATAGTACACCCTTAAGCCACAAGCATGGTTAAGTTACAAAAAAATAACTTAATGAAAATGCTAATTCGTTTTGAATTTGTATTTGACCCCCGATAATTCCTGGTTGGCCTTCACAATTTTCTCCTTCAAATCGTTTTTATACGCAACAAAACGCTCCATCAGGCTGGCATCACCCAAAGCCATCATCTGGATCGCCAAAATACCGGCATTTTGAGCACCATTAATAGCCACTGTAGCCACTGGAATTCCGGGAGGCATTTGGACAATGGCCAATAAGGCATCCATCCCATCCAGGCTTGCTTTAATTGGAACGCCAATCACCGGTAGCGGAGTCATCGCGGCAATCACACCCGGCAAGTGGGCTGCCATTCCAGCTCCTGCAATAATAACCTGTATTCCACGATCTTTAGCGCCCTTTGTAAAACGCTCTACTTCTTCCGGAGTTCGGTGTGCTGATAAAGCATTTATCTCAAAAGGAATTTCGAATTCATCCAAAATTTTAGCTGCTTTTTCCATGACTCCCAGGTCCGAAGTACTTCCCATGATGATACTAACTTTCGCTTCCATCTTTTCAATTAATTTTTGTTTCTTTGTACTTTTTAATTTCAGAGCTAAAATAATTGAAAATAAACAGATTTGAAACTCATCTTCCCTTTAACGAAAAAAACAGTCAAATGAGTAACATAAAGATCTTAGATAAAGAATTTGAATTGTTCATCCCCTATGAGAAAATTCGGTCAGTGATTGAGGACATGGCCGACAAAATGAACGAAACCTTAGTGGGGAAAAACCCCCTGTTTCTCTGCATTTTAAATGGGTCATTCATGTTTGCAGCCGAAATTTTCAAACGTATTTCGCTACTCGACGCAGAAATTTCATTTGTAAAACTAGCTTCTTACTCAGGCACCCAAACAACCGGAGAGGTGAAAGAACTTATTGGATTGAATGAAAGTTTGGAAGGAAGAACTGTCATTATCTTAGAAGACATTGTCGATTCAGGAATTACCATTGATAATACCGTTAAGCAGCTGCAAAGAATGAATCCTGCCGAGATTCAGGTAGCTAGTATGCTGCTCAAACCTGACGCCCTCGTTAGGAAAGTCAAATTGGATTATGTCGGCATTGAAATCCCCAATGACTTTATTGTGGGTTATGGACTGGACTATGACGGACGAGGACGCAACTTGATTGACATTTTTAAAGTTGTGGAATAACAACAACATACACTAGAAACCCAAAAATATACAAATTAACATGTTAAATCTGATTCTATTTGGGCCTCCGGGAGCCGGAAAAGGGACGCAGGCTGAATTTCTTATTCAAAATTTTGGATTGATCCACCTGTCAACCGGAGACTTATTACGTCACGAAATTGAGACAAAAACCACACAAGGACTTGCAGCAAAGCAATTTATGGACAAAGGCGAACTCGTTCCTGATCATGTTGTTATCGGTATGATTAAGAATAAGATCGATGCCAATCCGGATGCTACTGGCTTTATCTTTGATGGTTTTCCTCGCACAGTTGATCAGGCTAAAGCCCTGGACACCATGCTGGAAGAAAACAAGACACCTATCAATGGCATGCTTAGCCTGGAAGTTGAAAAACAAGAACTGATTAATCGTCTTCTCTTCCGCGGAAAAACTTCCGGACGTTCAGATGATCAGGATGTTTCAATTATTGAAAATCGCATTTCGGTTTACAACCAGAAAACAGCACCGATCAAAGAATACTATGATGCCCAAGACAAACATGTTGGGATCAATGGAATGGGAACTGTAGAGGAAATTGCAGCACGCTTGAAAGAGGCTGTTGGTTCACTCTAACCATTCATACACCATATTTATAAGACGAATGTATACAACACATTCGTCTTTTTTTGTTTATTTTGCACATTAACAAGATCATACCATGTCTGAAAAAAACTTTGTTGATTACGTAAAGATATTTTGCCGCTCCGGGAACGGCGGTCCAGGTTCAACGCACCTGCGACGAGAGAAATTTGTACCGAAAGGTGGCCCCGATGGAGGCGATGGAGGACGCGGCGGGCATGTGATTGTGAGAGGCAATGCGCAAATGTGGACCCTGCTACACCTTCGGTATAAGAGACATGTATATGCCGATCATGGAGGCTCAGGCAGTGGGCACGGTAGTTTCGGTGCCGATGGAGAGGATATTATTATTGAAGTACCCTTGGGAACTGTTGCCAAAGACGGTGAGACCCGTGAATTTCTGTTTGAAATTACCAAAGATGGTGAAACACAATACCTGGCCAAAGGTGGCCGTGGCGGACTAGGAAATACTCATTTTAAAACGTCGACCAACCAAACGCCGCGTTACGCGCAACCGGGTGAAGAAGGACAAGAAGGCTGGAAAATACTGGAACTAAAGATCTTGGCTGATGTTGGCTTGGTAGGTTTTCCTAGTGCTGGCAAGTCAACCTTATTATCAGTCGTTTCAGCTGCCAAACCTAAAATTGCCGATTATCCGTTTACAACTTTAGTTCCTAATTTAGGCATTGTTTCGTACCGCGACAACCAGTCGTTTGTAATGGCCGACATCCCCGGAATTATTGAAGGAGCGCATGAAGGCAAAGGATTGGGTCTACGCTTTCTCCGCCACATCGAACGCAATTCGATGCTTTTATTCATGGTTCCTTCCGACAGTAAAGATCACCGAAAAGAATACAACATTCTGCTCAATGAACTTGAAAAATACAACCCCGAATTGTTGGATAAAGAACGATACTTGGTGATCAGCAAGTCTGATTTTCTGGATGAAGAATTACAGCAGGAGATAAGCGCCGAACTCAGTGATATTCCGCACAGCTTCATTTCCTCGGTTACCAACCAAGGCATTTTGCAACTAAAAGATAAAATCTGGCAAATTTTAAATCATTCATGATTGCTTTTATTGAATCCATAAACCAACTCGATCAATCGCTATTTTTCTTTTTTAATAGTCTGCACACCCCATTCTGGGATGTAGTTATGACTTTGTTCACCCAAACCGCAACCTGGGGACTATTTTACTTTACCCTTCTGTTTTTCATTATCCGCAAGTACCGGATGAAAGCAGTGGTCATTCTGATTTTGCTGGCACTGGTTATTGTCATCAGTGATCAGTTTTCAGTTTTTATCAAAGAAAGTGTCAAGCGGTTTCGGCCAACACACGATCCGGACATCCAACATTTGGTGCACAATGTATACCGAAAAGGTGGTTTGTATGGTTTTTTTTCATCGCATGCCACCAACACCTTTGCAGTAGCGATGTTTACCGCCAAGCTGTTCAAAAATATCCGCTACCAGTTGTTCATCTTTTTATGGGCCGCACTGGTAAGTTATACCCGTATTTATTTGGGTGTCCATTATCCGTTCGATATTTTAACCGGCATGGTCGTTGGCTTGGCCATCGGGCATTTTATTTATAAACTGCTCATGGCCATTGAAAATCGGTTTTTACCATTGAAGATGCCCAAACTAAAGGAAACGGAACTGAGCAACAAGGAAACGTTGGTTATTTTTCTGGTGTTCGTGATCTTTTCTTCAACCGTACTACTGGTTATTAACCAACTAATGCACGCCCAATTTATCTAAAATGAATCAAGCGCTTTTCCAGGAATACACCAAATTTCTCGCCCACGACCAAAAACGTTTGGGCACCATCAAAAAGCAAATCAGACAATTGGCGCTATTTCGCTTAGCAGCCTTTGTTGTTGCGGTTTTGGCGCTCATCTATTTGCCCAAAGTATCATCCTGGCTGGCTTGGTCGGTCGCACTGATCAGCATAGCGTTGTTCTTTTACTGGATCAAAGTTTTTCTGAAAAAGGAAAAAGAAAAGGTTCTGTTCGCCAATCTGATCAAAATTAACCAGCACGAATTAGCGGCCCTGGAGGAAAACTACAGCAACTTTGAGACTGGCAGTGAATTCACCGATCCCCATCATCATTATTCCTACGATTTGGATCTTTTTGGCTCAGGCTCGCTCTTTCAGTTTATTAACCGCACAGTTACCCAACTGGGAAAAAGGAAACTGGCCAATAAATTAAGCGAACCCGAAACCAATCTAACACGGCTTCAGGAAAGGCAGACAGCACTGCTTGAATTGGGCAATTATACCCGCTGGCGCCAGTTTTTTGCCGCCAAAGGACATACCAAGGATAAACAGGATTCCAACTTCCTGCAAAAAATTACCGAACAGCTTGAGATAAGAAAGCCGGGCCGACTCCAAAAACTACTGCTTCTGCTACCTTTGCTCACGTTCCTTAGTTTCTTATTGTGCCAGCTTTTAAATGTTCCTTGGGCACTTTTTGTGGCTTCTCTTTTGCTTAATGGCGGCGTTCTTTACGCTTACAAAAATACCATTCAGGCTTTTTACGCCTTGTTTGGCAGCCAAGCCAAACGCTTGTCGAACTACAAAGAACTACTGCTTCTTATTGAAGAGAAGGAATTTCAGGATCCGCTTTTAAACGAGTTGAAAGATCAATTGCTGACCGGGAACCAGAAGGCCAGCGAAGCAATAGAAGAGCTTCAAAAACGAATGGCCGAATTTGATTATCGCAATAATCTCCTGATTGCATCTGTATTGAATGGTCTTTTATTATGGGATTTGCGTTGCTCCTTCAAACTGTTCCAATGGCAAATGAGCCATAAGGGAAGCATTCAGCATTGGTTTCATATTCTGGCTGAGTTCGATGCCTTGTCGAGTCTGGCCAACCTCAACCATAACCATCCGGAATGGACTTTACCTAAATTTGAAGATGGCGAATTTCATCTAACAGCCAATGAGCTAAAACACCCGTTAATAAAAGAAGCAAGAAATATTGGGAATGATTTTCGGATGAATGGAACGGGACAAATCGCGATTATTACCGGCGCCAATATGGCCGGGAAAAGTACATTCCTGCGAACCATCGGGGTCAACATGATTTTAGCCATGAATGGCTGCCGCGTAAATGCCAGCTGGTTCAGCATGAAGCCCATTGGCCTTTTCACCAACATGCGCACCACCGATAACCTGCAAAACGATGAGTCGTACTTTTTTGCCGAACTACAACGTCTGAAAATGATTTTAGACGACATAAAAGCCGGACACGCCGTGTTTGTTATTATCGATGAAATGCTGAAAGGGACTAACTCCGAAGATAAATTATCCGGTTCCATTAAGCTGATTGAGCAGTTAATTTCGCTTCACACAGTGGGGCTGGTCGCAACGCACGATTTAAAACTGACTGATTTGGCTGAGAAATATCCGAAGCAAATTACCAATAAATGCTTCGAAATTCAGTTGACTGAGGAGGAATTGCTATTCGACTATAAACTGACCGATGGCGTTACCTCCACCATGAATGCCAACTTTTTAATGCGAAAGATGGGAATCATCTCCTAGATGGTGAGCAACTAAGCTTATGCTTCCTGTTTTTTCGGCAGAACAAAATATAAAGCGGTGATCAGCAATTGACCACCGCTCTTTTTTTATCCTATGGCCTCCTATTTTTCAGGCCATGAATTCAAGCCAGATCAAAACGATCAAGATTCATCACTTTGTCCCAGGCAGCAACAAAATCCTTCACAAAAGCGGTCTGCGCATCGGCACTACCATACACTTCAGCAAGGGCTCTAAGCTCTGAGTTCGATCCAAAAACAAGGTCAGCTCGTGTCCCGGTCCATTTAATTTTTCCAGAAGCACGATCGCGTCCATCGAAGGCTTCCTTTGACTCATCCTTAGGCATCCAGACAATTCCCATATCGAGCAGGTTAACAAAGAAATCATTGGTCAATACTTCCGGACGAGATGTAAACACCCCATGTTTCGACTGGTCGAAATTGGTATTTAAAACACGCATTCCCCCAACTAAAACCGTCATTTCAGGTGCTGTTAAATTGAGCAGTTGCGCTTTATCGACCAATAATTCTTCGGTTCGAATGGCATATTTTGTTTTTAAATAGTTGCGGAATCCATCTGCAGCAGGTTCCAATACGGCAAATGATTCAACATCGGTCTGTTCCTGAGAAGCATCCATGCGTCCGGGTTTCAAAGGAACTTTAATTTTACTACCAGCAGCCTTAGCTGCTTTTTCAACACCGGCACAGCCTGCCAAAACAATCAAGTCGGCTAGCGAAACCTTTTTCCCGCCTGTCTGGCTGCTGTTAAATTCGTTCTGAATGCTTTCCAAAGTTTGAAGAACTTTTTTGAGTTGAGCAGGATTGTTTACCGCCCAATCTTTTTGAGGAGCCAAACGAATACGAGCGCCATTGGCTCCGCCGCGCTTATCGGATCCACGGAACGTAGAGGCTGATGCCCAGGCTGTCGAGACCACCTCAGATACGGATAAGCCGGAGTCTAAAACTTTAGCTTTTAAAGTCTCAATATCGTCCTCGTCAATCAATTGGTGGTCTAAAACAGGTATTGGATCTTGCCAAAGTAACTCTTCAGCAGGCACTTCGGATCCCAAATATCGTGATCGTGGTCCCATATCGCGGTGAGTTAGCTTATACCAGGCGCGAGCAAACGCATCAGCAAACTCAAGCGGGTTTTCATAGAAACGTCTGGATATCTTCTCATATTCTGGATCAAAACGCAACGAAAGGTCTGTCGTCAGCATGGTTGGAATATGCTTTTTTGAAGGATCATGAGCATCGGGGATCACTTCTCCTGCATTTTTGGCTCTCCACTGATGAGCTCCAGCCGGACTTTTCGTTAGCTCCCATTCGAAATTAAACAAGTTGTCAAAAAAGTAATAACTCCACTTGGATGGTGTTTGTGTCCATGTAACTTCCAAACCACTACTGATGGTATCGCCTCCTTTGCCTTTTCCAAACGAGCTTTTCCATCCCAAGCCTTGCTCTTCCATATCGGCTGCTTCGGGCTCTGGTCCAACATGAACCACATCTCCAGCGCCATGGCATTTACCAAAGGTATGACCTCCTGCAATAAGTGCTACGGTTTCTTCGTCATTCATAGCCATGCGCGCAAAGGTTTCACGAATATCTTTGGCCGCAGCAATCGGATCAGGGTTCCCATCGGGTCCTTCGGGATTGACATAAATAAGTCCCATCTGAACAGCTGCCAGTGGATTGTCAAGATCACGATCACCTGAGTAGCGTTTGTCACCTTCCAGCCACTTGGTTTCGTCACCCCAATAAACGTCCTCTTCGGGCTCCCAAACATCTTCACGACCACCTGCAAATCCAAAGGTTTTAAATCCCATCGATTCCAGAGCAACATTCCCGGCAAGAATCATCAGGTCAGCCCAGGAAATCTTCTTTCCATATTTTTGTTTTATTGGCCAGAGCAATCGTCGGGCTTTATCGAGATTAACATTGTCGGGCCAGCTGTTCAGCGGAGCAAAACGTTGCTGCCCTCCTCCGGCGCCCCCGCGGCCATCGCCTGTGCGGTAGGTTCCGGCACTGTGCCAGGCCATGCGAATAAAAAACGGGCCATAATGCCCAAAGTCAGCTGGCCACCAATCCTGTGAATCAGTCATCAGCCGGTGAAGATCTTTCTTTATCGCTTTTAAATCGAGGCTTTTAAATTCCTCAGCATAATTAAAATCGTCACCCATTGGGTTTGACAAAGACGAATGTTGTCTCAATATATTCATTTTTAGCTGATTTGGCCACCAATCCTGGTTCGTGGTTCCACCAGTTCCAACACGGTGCTTTCCTCTGGCTCCTGTAACAGGGCACTTACTAACATTACCTGATTGTCCTTCCATAGCTTTTTGAGATTTTATTGAAATTTAGATTGTTCAAATTACAAAACAATTTACAAACTTTTAGTTTCCAAATGGTTCTATTAAAAAAACGCAAAAGATTAGAGAATGTTTAAACCCAAATATAGAAGAGCAAACAGGCAGGATCGAATGTCGATGCGAGGCCCAACGCGGCATGATATAATTCCCCGTCAAAAACCAATTCAGAGACTTTGCATGTCTCTTTCTTTCTTCAAATGGCTCCAAAAAGATTAAGAATAACAGGCCATTTCGCCTACAAAAGCAAAGCAGTGGAATTCAATAGTTGGTCTTTCCAGAAACTGCAGCGAGGCATTATAAGCCCTCTGAATTCATGAATGTTGTTTAACGCTAAATCAAGCTATACCCCTATCATCCATCGATTACGTATCAGATGGCTTAATCAAGAAATAAAATTGGAAGTCAGATGCTAAAAAAGTCGGGCTGGAAGAGAGTTTCCAGCCCGACTTTTTTAGCATGACTATTATTAGAAGTAGAAAATATTGCCCTTAGCCCTTCGGGTAACTTTTGATTTTCGTATTTCAACCACAGTCCGTCTATTTTCATAGTGCTGCTCTTCAGTACATGGAATGCTGCCATCGCATTCATTCACCAACTGGGTTTCGCCGAATCCAACCCACTCCAAGCGTCGTGCACTAATTCCTTTCGAAATTATATAATCAGCTGCAGTTTCCGATCGTTTGTTTGAAAGATCCATGTTGAATTCATCCGTTCCTCTGGAATCGGTATGTGATTCCAGTATGATCTGAATGTCGGGATATTCTTCAAGGACTTTAGCCAATCGATCCAGTTCACGTTTGGCTTCCGGACGTAAACTCCATTCGCCAAAGTCGTAGTAAATATTTTTCAAAGCGATACGCGATCCGGCATCAAGTGAATAGAGTTGTATCAAGTAATCGAATACGCCCATATCCATCCCCATCGTATTGAATTCGATTTCCGTTCCAAAATAGTTATAGGCTGAAACATCCACCCGGTATTTTTTATCCGATTCAAGATTATAGGTAAATGTTCCCTTATCGTCCGTTAGAATGGAGTCAAGCTTGGTACCGTCCGAAACCATCAGCAAGGCATCCGGGATAGGGACATTGCCCATAATATCCACCACCTGACCTTTAAAGACGAATTCAGGATCTAAATAAACTTCCAGATTTCCGTCCACAAACCCCGTCTTATCGGCCATATCCAGATCGAGTATTTTTTCCATATACTCTTCATTGGTTGCTACCAGGGTGTATTTTGTATTGCCTTCCAGCTGCACTTCCAGTCGTCCTTCATCATTGGTTGATCCGCTTGCAGCTACTCGCCCTTCTTCATCAATTATATTGACATGCGTTCCGGGAAGAATTTCCTTGGTTTTACTAGACATGGCAATTACGTCAAATACATAATCTTCGAATCTTAAGAAATAAACATCATCGCTGCCTTGGCCACCACTGCGGTTTGATGCGAAATAACCGCCTTGCTGATTGGGGTGAACCACCATTCCAAAATCGTCTTCCGGAGAATTAACTTCTCCGGCAAAAGTAGAGCGCTGGCTCGATGCACGGATCGGAAATTCGATGTAGAATAAATCCAACTTGCCAGCTCCCCCAAGCCCATCCGAGGAAAAAACAAGGCTGCCATCGGTATTCAGAAAAGGAAACATCTCCTTTCCACTACTATTAACTTTTGGACCAAGATTAATCGGATCAGCCCAGCCGTCAGCTGTTCGCACGGTGTAATACAAATCAGTTTCTCCGCTTCCGCCAGGCATATCACTCACAAAAATCAAGGTATCGCCTGTTACGCTTATGGTTGGATGCGCCACCGAATATTCGCTACTGTTGAAAGGAAGCTTTTCTTTGACACTCCAGCGCGAACCCGACTTTTCATAAATCACAATTCCCAAGCGGATATTCTTTTTGATGAATACCATATTCTCTTCCTGCGGATTCTCCCAGTTCGACTGGGTTAAAAACAACTCTCCGGTATTTTTACAATAGGTCAACGGTCCCTCGTGATATTTCGACACCACCGTGTTCATCCGCGTTCTGTCACCCATCGCTTCGCCAAAGGCATTTAGCTTGGTTGAGTACAGATCGTAAAAAACCTTATTTGGTTTATCCGACTTTTTCCCATCTTTCTCGCTAAACGATAAAAAAACCAATTCATCTTCAATAATAGCAGGGCCGAAATCACTGTATGGGGTGTTGATTGCTAAAGTATCAATCGTCATGTTCACCGCATCAAAAAGACTCTTTTGCGCCCACCCGCTAAAGGTAATTAAGAGGAATATTACGACAAGTATGTGTTTTGCTTTCATATCAATAAGTTTTTCTATCATTAGAAGTAACGGGGTGAAGTATAACGAGACTTGACAAAATTCAACTCATAGGAAATCATCACCTCATGAATTCCATCGTTATAAGAGCTAATATTCGAGGTATTAAAATCAATGGCATAGCCCAGCCTCAGCTTTTCGTTGACAATGAATTGAGTATTGAAGCCAAAGGTTTCGGCTGTCCGGTACATGGCCCCAATCCAAAAGCGATCAGCAAACAAGAAACTAGCATTAATATCGGTCACAAGAGGAGATCCTTTCAGGTAACGTGCGTTAAACGAAGGCTTAAACTTCACCGCATCGCTAAACTCAAACACGTAACCTCCAATTAAGGTCATGTGTCGCAATTCATAGCTCGTTTCGTAGTTCTCCACTCCATTTTCGAAATCATTCTGCAAAACTTTGGGAATAGATAGGCCAGCGTAAAACTTATCGGAATACATAAAAGCGCCTACACCAAAGTTGGGCATGAACTTCTTATCAATAACCCCCTGAAAAGCCGGGTCGCTTCCTCCTTCGGGGACATATAAGCGATAAGCATCCAGGTTATTTTCATAACTGGTGAAACCTGCTTTTAATCCCAATCGCAGAGACACCTTATCCGTCAACTTCAACCGATAAGAATAGTCGGTAAAAATGGCTAAGCGCTTCTCAATTCCAATCTCATCGTTAATAACCGATAGCCCTAAGCCCACATTTTTTCCGCGTAAAGGAGCCTGCACCGTCAAGGTATAAGTTGTGGGGGCTCCTTCGAAACCAACCCACTGATGACGTCCCAAGGCCATAATTCCAATGCTCTCCCAGGTTCCGGCATAAGCCGGATTGAATGCCTGAATGTTGAACATGTATTGACTATACATTGGATCTTGTTGTCCAAATGAAGCCGTAACTGAAGATATTAACAACAGTAAGCTTATCCCGTATTTTGACATTTTCTTAATCATCTTCATCTCAGTTCATTTTACCGGTTAATGTATAGCGTTCCTTTGTGCACATTCGAGCCATCCAGAATCAGAATAATAAAATAGGTTCCTTCCGGAAGAATCTCTGAATTCGAAGTTCCCTTCACATTAGGTCTTCCATCCCACCATGCTCCGGGATTTCCGTACATTCCAATATCTCCGTAGCGGTCGCGTTTATAAACTTTAGCTCCCCAACGATTATAAATTTCGATTTGCGCATTGGGATATTTGTGAATTCCGCGGACGCGGAAATAATCATTAATTCCATCGCCATTGGGTGAAAATCCATTCGGAATCAACAGCTCTTCACTTGGTGTGATCGTAATACTGACCACCGCCTCGTCGCACTGTCCATCGACATCACAAATCTGGTAGGTCAGCTGATCGGCTCCATAATAGGTAATGTTCGGCTTATAGGTGATAGAGCCATCTACATTGACCGTTGCTGTTCCCTCTGCAGGTTGTGATGTTATCGTCAGACTGGTGTTATCAAGATTATCATCACAATCCAGATCATTGTCCAGCACATAAATCGTTACATCTTCATTTTCTTCCAAACTGGCCTGATCGTCCAGCGCAAGTGGTCCACTGATCAACACGACGCGCTGCTCGCAGGTTGCTGTATTGCCATCGTTATCGGTAACCGTCCAAGTAACGACTGTTTCTCCAACCGGATAATCGCCGCTGGCATCATCCGAATCATTATAGTCATTGGTAAGAGACGCAATTCCACAATTGTCTGCAGTGGCTGGAGCAGGAACGGTCACAAAACCGAAGCAGCTCTCATCTGACTGCACCGAAGCTTCCACATCGCCTGCACACGTAATGGTTGGATCTACCGGATCTTCAACCGTGATTGTTGTTTCACAGCTCGAAAAATTACCAGACGCATCGGTGACGGTAACCGTTACGGTTTGTGCACCCATTGTTTCACAGGTGAACTCCTGAGTATCCACCGAAATGGTAAAATCTGATACATCTTCATCACATTCTCCCTGAATATCTTTAGCCAGTAATGCTAAGTCCTCAGGCGTAATAGCATAGTAATCATTTTCATCCAATGTTACCATCAGGTCGTTGCAGGTAAAGGTTGGCGCACTCACATCATTAACGATAACATTAAAGCTACAGCTTACTTCATTTCCGGTTCCATTAACCGCAGTCCAGGTAATCGTTGTTTCTCCCAGGTTAAACTCAACCCCATCAAGGGTAGTATCGCCTGAGTCGGTTGTTGCTCCTGTCAAGACATAGGTCAAACTACTCACGCCACAATTATCCGTGGCCGTGGCATCCCATCCCGTTCCACTATGCAGATATGCACAGCTCTCATTGGCTTCTACTACCTGATCTTCGCTTACAGGACAGTTTACGGCTGGGTCTTCTGCATCATAAACAGTTACTATTTGCACACAAGTTGCCGTGTTGCCCGCAACATCCGTCACGGTCCAAGTCACTGGCGTGTCTCCTGCCGGGAATTGGGCAGGAGCATCATTCGTTACTGAAGCCACAGCACAATTATCATCGGTTGTTGGTGTGCCCAAATCTACGTTCTCTGCCAAAGCATAGCAGACACCCGGATCAGCAGGCACTGAAACGGTGGCAGGACAGGTGATTGTTGGATTTTGAGTATCATCAATGGTATACACATACGTCCACATCGCCTCATTATTCGCACAATCCACATAGCGGAACGTGTAAGTCCTTGTTCCATTGTTGGTAATTGGATCGGGTGCATCTGTGACATCGACTAATTCCACTGTCGTTTCTCCATTGCAAGCATCAGATACTACCGGAGGAACCGGTTCTGTTGCATCTCCAATGCATTCCACCGTTGAAGCGCCAGGAGCAGGTATATTTGCCATGAAGTCCGGAATGTCAATGGTATAAGTATAGCTCCAGTCATGGTTGTTGCCTTCACAGTCTTCGTAGTTGAATACCCAAACCATCTCGCCAGTACAAGGAATGTCATCCGGTGTGGTCACCAAGGTTGGTGTAATCGGGTTACCGCAGTAATCATTAACGGCAGGTGGTGTAGGCTGAACCTGAGCATCAGCCAGACAGTTTACGGTTGAACTTCCGTCAGCCGGCATGTTTGCCACGAAGTCCGGAATATCAATGGTATAAGTATAGCTCCAATCGTGATTATTACCGGCACAATCTTCATAGTTAAATACCCAGACCATATCGCCAGTACAAGCAATAGCATCCGGTGTGGTCACCAAGGTTGGTGTAATCGGGTTACCGCAGTAATCATTCACTGCAGGTGGTGTAGGCTGAACTTGTGCATCGGCCAGGCAATCTACGGTTGAACTTCCGTCCGCTGGCATATTCGCCGCGAAGTCCGGAATATTAATCGTATAAATGTAACTCCAGTCATGGTTGTTACCTTCACAGTCTTCGTAGTTGAATACCCAAACCATCTCGCCAGTACAAGGAATGTCATCCGGTGTGGTCACCAAGGTTGGTGTAATCGGGTTACCGCAGTAATCATTAACGGCAGGTGGTGTAGGCTGAACCTGTGCATCGGCCAGACAATCTACGGTTGAACTTCCGGCTGCAGGCATGTTAGCCACGAAATCCGGAATATCAATCGTATAAGTGTAGCTCCAGTCATGGTTGTTACCTTCACAATCTTCGTAGTTGAATACCCAAACCATCTCGCCAGTACAAGGAATGTCATCCGGTGTGGTCACCAAGGTTGGTGTAAT
>NZ_JBQYLH010000008.1:0-189009 GCF_052677165.1 Sunxiuqinia sp. sy24 | reverse complement strand
CTTCTCGTAATCAAACTTTTCTTTTCCCATATCATGTAAATTTTAAAACATTCATTTTTGTTTACATGACACAGTTAATTGAACACTCTCTTCATTTCGAGTATCAAAACCCCTTGGTAAGCTCATCAACTTTGTTGGTTGGCATGTCAACTTCTTCGGTTGGGTCATCTACCCCTCTGGTAAACACATTTACTTCTCTGGTAGACTCATTTACCTCTCTGGTAGCCTCATTTACCAACTAAAGTTGTCTGAAAAGGAGGTTTTTGACTCAAAAAGAGTAAAAAAGATGTTTCACAGGTCATTTTGGGGGTCTCCCCCCTTCAATTGGGTTTCTACACCATCAAAATCGCTTTCTACAATCCCTAAATGACAGGCTATCAATACAGCTACACCGCCATAACATATGTTCGATAACAGACTAAGGGTCTGCATCATGCCTTTTATTTTTAAGTGAAGAACCGTAATTCGTATCATAATTATCAGCCTGATTAAACACTTAAAACGTACAACTATGACCACCAAATTTGATTTTAGCTTTGGCACACTGACACAACGTGCCGACCGCATTGACAGCTTGCTGCAACGCGATGCCGCCGAATTTGCCGCACTGGGCTACGAGGATAGCTACCGTACCGACCTAAAATCAAATGTAGACGTCTTTCGCCAGTTACCATCCGACGACTACTGGCTGGGGCAGCAAATGCTGAAAACCGAGGCCAAAAAGAAAACCCAGTAAAGCCTGACCGACCAGCTCATTAACCTCCGTTTCCGGGCCAAACTGGCTTTGGGCGAGCAGTCGGTGGAGTACCGGGCGCTGCGCTTTGGCGAAATCCAGACCATGAAGGAGCAAGATCTGATTATTTTTGCCAACCATGTGAGTACCACTTGCCGCCAGATGCTGAATAAATTGGCCCGGCCAAACATTACCGAAGACATGCTTAATACTCTGGATACGACCACCCAGCAGCTAGACGATGCCATTGATGAGCAAAAGAAAATGATTTCGACCCGGGAAGCCAAGACGTTTGAGCGCGAAGAGAAAGCCAATGCCATTTACGTGCAGATTGCCGAGATTTGCGAGGTTGGCAAAAAGATTTGGGAAGAAAAGAACGAGGCTTATTACAACGATTACGTGATCTACGGATCGAAGGAAGCCATTGAAGAAGATGAAGAAATGGAAGCGGAAAAATCCATCCAGCAGTAACCCATTCTGTATCAGTGAGGGTCTAAAAAGTAGCCTTCTTCGTCCTTGCGAAGAAGCAAAGAAGCAATCTTTTGAATAACAGATTGCTTCTTTGCTTTTGCCATGACGGTTTTATAGGCTAAAGGGCCTTTGGAGACAGCTTCTTTTTTAGGCCCGTTGGTACTCGCCTTACTTTTAAGCTTGTCCGGATAATCGTTTTTTATATATTTGGCGAACATAAAAAGCAGGTTTCTGTTATTAGAGACAAAAAGCGGTTGCATGAAAAAACTGGTATCCATCGTATTCTCCATCTTCTATTTGACGCTAACCATTGGGTTGGCAGTCAATGTGCATTATTGCCAGGGAGAACTGGAATCAGTTGATTTATATGCCGTGAACGATTCGTGCTGTTGTGGCGATACCAGCCCCGACCAATCGTGTTGCCAAAACGAGGCCCGGTTTTTTAAGCTCGACCATGAGCCCAGGCTTGTTACCAGCCCGCGCCTCGAGGTAGAGTCTCTGGTAATCGACCTGTTGCCTGTGGAGCAGACAGATCAGGCATTGCTGGCAACACCAGCCAGCTTCCATAGTCGTCCACTCAAGCCCACTCCCCCTTTGGAGCAACCAGCCTGGCTGCTCTTTTGCTCACTCATTTACTACGGGTAATTCGAAATTGAACCATTAAGCGCACTGTCGTCCGGAAGGACCGACAGCCGATTCAATTAATCGTATTACAAACAACCTTGGCATAGGAAATCCATTCGTTTGGTGCATCTTCAGATAAGCGTTTGAAGTTACCAGGCAGTAAAGCACTGGCTTTTAAACTTACAACACCTCCTGTTGAAGACACCCAGGCATCTGAGAAACTTATGGGGTATGCTTTGGTTCAATTTCAAACAAATGAAACAGATTATAAAAACATCATTATTCCTTGTCGCTGTTCTTTTTACCCTGACCTTATCCGCTAACGAAACAGCCAAAAAAAAAGTAACCACCCTGGAGTTTAAGGTGTCCGGCGTATGTCAAATGTGCGAAACCCGCATTGAAGAAGCCGCCTTAATCAAAGGGGTAAAGCTAGCCCAGTGGGACAAGAAAAAGCAAAAAATAAAAATCATTTATCGTCCGGATAAAACTGATGAGTTAAGCATTCACAAAGCCATTGCCAAAGCGGGACACGACACCCCGAAGGTAAAGGCAACGGACGAAGCTTACCAAAAGCTGCATGAGTGCTGCAAATATCGCGAAGGACAACAGATTCACTAACAGAGAAGGATATGAAGCAGCAAAAATGGTTAATTTTTCTGCTACTCTGGGCTCCTTACTGGGGATGGGCACAAGCGGCTCCCAACCAGGTAAGCGGACAGGTAGTGGAAAACAGTGAAGACGGAGAAAAAGAGCCGCTTGTTGGTGTTAATGTATATTGGGCCGGAACCACCCTGGGCACCAGTTCGAATGAACACGGACGTTTTCAGCTCGAACGCAGCCGGCAAACCGACCAACTGGTGTTTAGCTATGTGGGTTACCAAAACGATACCCTGACCATCGTGCCGGGAGAAGAACCGCTTGTCGTTCTGAGCGCCTCGGTGGAGCTGGCCGGCGTGGATGTGGTGAAACGCCAAAAGACCACCACGGTTTCCATGCTCAGCTCCCTTAAAGTAGAACAGGTTGGCGAAAAAGAATTGCTGAAAGCAGCTTGCTGCAACCTCAGCGAGAGCTTTGAAACCAGCCCAAGCATTGATGTTTCGTTTACCGATGCGATAACCGGCACCCGCCAAATTCAAATGTTGGGCCTGGCAGGCCCTTACGTGCAAATGACCCGCGAGAACATCCCCGATATGCGGGGTTTATCATCCTTGTATGGCTTGCAGTTCATTCCGGGAACCTGGATTGAAAGCATTCAGCTGAACAAGGGAACCGGCTCGGTGGTGAATGGTTATGAAAGCATTGCCGGACAAATTAACGTAGAATTGCGCAAGCCGGAGGAAGCAGAACGTCTGTACCTAAACTTGTTTGCCAACACCGAAAGCCGGCTAGAAGCCAACCTGAACCTGGCACACCGGTTTAAAAACGAGAAATGGTCAACGGCCTTGCTCTTGCATGGCAAAGACAACTCCAGCAAGCTGGATCATAACCACGATGGTTTTTTGGATATGCCCATTGGGGACACCTATACCCTTTTGAACCGATGGAAATACGCTGGTGATGACGGATTGCGGTTTCAGGCCGGGGTGAAAGGAACCACGATGAACAACCAGGGCGGTCAGATGGAATTTCGTCCGGAAGATGCCCTGACCACCAACGCCTGGGGCATGGACCTGAAAATCCGGCGCCTGGAAGGCTGGACAAAACTGGGAAAGGTTTTTGAGGACTATCCCTGGCGATCAGTGGGTTTGCAGCTGGCCGGAAGCACGCACAAGCAAGACAGCTACTTTGGCTTAAACAGCTATGATGCCAGACAGCAGTCGGGCTATGCCAACTTCGTGTATCAAAGCATCCTGGGAAACACCAGGCATGAGTTTAAAACCGGCCTTTCCTTTCAGTACGATCACTTTGATGAGCAGCTGAATGATACCACCTTCAATCGCGAAGAAGCGGTGCCCGGAGCTTATTTTGAATACAGCTACCTCCCCTCGGAGCAAATTACGGTGGTGGCCGGACTTCGGGCCGATTACCACAACTTGTTCGGGGCTTTTGTCACCCCTCGCCTGCACATACGCTATGCTCCGTTTGAGCAAACGGTTATTCGGTTGGCCGCAGGGCGCGGGCAACGCACCGCAAGCATCCTGGCTGAAAACACCGGGATTTTAGCCAGCTCGCGCCAGTTGGTTTTTCAGGGGCAAAACAATGGAAATCCTTATGGTTTTGGCCCGGAGGTAGCCTGGAACCTGGGGCTTAATCTCACCCAAAAGTTTCTGCTGGATTACCGCGAAGGCAGCGTCAGCTTTGACTTTTACCGGACTGACTTTAGCAATCAAGTTATTCTTGACCTGGAACAAAGTCCGCAGCAAGCCTTGTTTTACGAGCTGAATGGCGATTCCTACTCCAGTAGTTTTCAGGCACAACTGGACTATGAAGTGCTCACGCGGCTGGATGCACGGCTGGCTTACCGTTGGTACGATGTGAAAACCACTTATGGTGATCAGTTGCTTCAGAAACCCTTGCAGGCCACACACCGGGCTTTTCTGAATTTTGGCTATGAAACCCGTAAGCACTGGAAGCTGGACTACACGCTGAATTGGCAAGGGGAAAAGCGGATTCCCTACACCGGATCCAATCCTGAGAACTATCGATTGGCTAGCTATTCGCCGGATTTTTTCCTGATGAATGCTCAAATAAGCAAAACATGGAATGAGCGGTTAGAGATTTATGTTGGCATGGAAAACCTGGGGGGCTACAAACAGTCCAATCCGATTCTGGCAAGCGATCAACCGTTTAGTCCGTACTTTGACAGCTCACTGGTATGGGGGCCAATATTTGGCCGAAAAACCTATTTTGGTTTGCGATTCAAACTACTCTAAATGCCAGAGGGAGCCGGTCTTTTGAAGCTGGCTCCTTTTGCTTCCTCTGCCTCCTCTTAAGAAGATGAAGAAACTCAAACCGAGGAATCAATTCCATAACGACCACTTGGTAATACATGGTAAGAATCAGGAATGCCGTCATCCACATGATTCCCATTAAATTATTCCCATTTTCCCTTCAAGCTTCTTTCAAGGCCGGTCAGCCAACCATGTCTTCCACCATAGCCGCCAGTCTGCAGTAGTCATCAATTTGAAGATCAGCCAGGCTTTGATCCTGTCCGTTCGAAGACTCACTTCGATAAGCAATGCAGCTCATATTGGCTGCCTTAGCTGCTTTTATCCCGTTAGTCGAATCTTCAATAACCAGACAGGCGTCAGGATCAACCCGAAGCAAACTGGCTGCGTGCAGAAAAACATCGGGTGCCGGCTTGCTCTTCCCAACCAGCTCGCTACTCACCACTTGCTTAAAATATCTTTTCAAGCCGCTTTTCTCCATAATAACCTCAATCACGGCAGCACTGGAGGACGAAGCGACAGCCACGGGCACCTGCTTTTCCTGTAATTTCACCAGTACGGAAAGGAGTCCGGGAAATGGCGGTATTTCCTTTAGCTGCGAAAAATAGTCGCGGCTTTCGGCATAAGTAGCCTCCACAATTTTATCAAGCGACAACTTCAATCCTTTATTCCTGATGATTGTAGCCCACATCACATCCATTGCCGTGCCCATATAGTTAACGTGTTCCTCGGGGCTAATGGCAAGCTCGAACCGATCGAACAGTTGCCGTTCAATGCGTACATGATGGGCCTCGCTATCGACCAACACCCCGTCCATATCAAAAATAACAGCCTTAATTCCTTTCATCGTATTCTCTTTGTTTGCTGATCATCGTCCATTGGCTCTTTTCAACACCAACCAAATTCATCGCACGTCCGGCCCATGATCTCGTTGAAACATAAAGAAAGTAAAGATTTCTCAGCTTTGCCAACTGGGTATTTATATAGCGTTGCAGTTTATTGATTATTATTAAAAATGGACAATAAAGCCGTTTTCGCTCCGAATTAACCAATCTAAAAACACAGAATTCGGATCATACTTAGGTGAAGGCCAAAGAAATACCGCGTAAAAACTGTTAATAACCTCACTGATATTCAGCAATAAAACACCTTGCAAGTCGCATCTGTCAGACAGTCTGGGACTTACCAACAATTGTTAATATCTTCGGTTAATACATGGTTGATTTAAATCGCTCAATATTATTGACTTATAGTTGACTTTAACTGTACATTTGATAGTATCAGGTGAGCGATAAAAGACTGCTCCGGAGATGTGGAGGCGACAAAAGCTCTTAGCTGAGTCAGCGTCAAATCATCCAAGTCCTCGGGTTTGCGCATCAAAAGAGCCGAAGTTTTAGCAACCAAAGACCAGTTCTTTACATGCTTGATTAAGACGAAAAACGATTGCTTCAGCATTTCCAAGTCGTTTTATGATTGAAGGCTGTTTTCTGAAAGGAATTCGTTCCCTAAAGAAAGCAGGCGATGGTGGAACTCCGGTTCCGAAACCATTACCAAATGAGCGAAGGATGATCGTAAGACCAAAATTCCTCAGGAGCCATCAAAAACTTCGTCCGGAAAAACAAGCTTCGGCTTTGTTGAACGGACAGCCGGAAAGCATGCTGTAACAGGCATCGCCGAAAGGCCAGGGGCTGAAAACCAGAATCCTCGATTCAAGGATCAGCCGGTCAAAATAACAGTAGCCTGACATGAACGATGATTTCGATCGTCAAGTAGTGAATGGGAGCTATTCATACCGAGTGGTTCCCATTGTTGTTGTTAGTCCCTAGTGGAAATCAGCAACTTATCCGCGGAAACTAAGCTCTTCAAGGGATTCACTTTTCAACAGGATAATATCCTTATCTTTTAAATCAATCAACCCGTCCTTTTGAAAGCTCTTCAGCAATTTAACGGTGCTTTCCATCGAAATGCCGGCAAAGTCTGCCAGATCTTTTCGCGAAAGCAACTGAAAGATTTCAGGATTCAGCGCTTTAAAGCCATTCAGATACAACAAAGCTTCGGCTAATCGGCCGTTCATTTGTTTGTAAAGAATATTCTGAATGGTCGCATACATACCCGATGCTTGCTCACAAAACCGTTGAATAAAACTGGAAGCGAAAAGCCCGTTCTGACGAACAACTTTCGCGATGGCCTCCTTTTCAACCAAAAAGGCCATGCAATCGGTTAAAGCAACCGTGGAATAATCAAACGTATTTTTCACAAAAGCGGAAGAAAGGCCAACAAATTCGCCTTTCTGAATGATTTTTAGGTTATACACTTTGTTGTGATCTCCCTCCAGGTATTGCCGGGCCAGTCCATCGGCCACAAATAACACATAGGAAGCAAAGGCACCCTGTTTAGTCAGGTTATCGCCTTTTCGAAAATGAACCTGCGTTTTGCTCGAACGCACCAACTCGACCTCATTGGGCTCAAGTACCTGAAAACAAGGTGCATTGATATCGCAAATAAAATCATCATCCGTAGCTGAAATCGTCTTCATGAATCGGTCATTGTTTTGAATCTGTGAAGTTAGGAATAAATCAATAAAAAAGTTGACGCATTTCAATTCGAAAGTTGGAAAGCCATTGAACGAAATCCTTTCGGGATCGCAGGATTCAAAATACTTTTGCCTTCATCATTTTAAAACAGAAAAAATGCTCAAAATAATTCTCGTCATTCTTGTACTCGTCTTTATCGCTTTTTTTATTCTGGCAAAAATAGCTCGGGCTAAGATGAAAAATACGCCCATGGTTGAAGATCATCAAAACATCGTAACGCTGACCGACAAGAACTTTCAGCAAAAAACAAAAGATAAACTGGTACTGGTTGACTTTTGGGCCAGCTGGTGTGGCCCCTGCCGCATGATAGCCCCCATTCTAAATGAGGTGTCAGGCGAGTTAAATGGCAATTCGTACGTGGGGAAGGTAGATATTGAACAGTACCAGGCTTTGGCTCAAAAATTTAAGGTTCGAAGCATCCCTACCCTGATTCTTTTCGAGAATGGCAAAGAAATCAATCGTTTTGTCGGCCTTAAAAGCAAAGATTTTTTAGTAAAACAGATGGCAAAGGCTAGCTAACCAGCAGTCATTTACCCTTAGTGAAAATATTAATTACCCAATAGGAAATGGAAAAAATTGTAATTATAGGAGGAGTTGCGGCCGGCGCAACGGCTGCAGCTAAAGCACGACGAATATCTCCAACAGCTCAAATCATTATGCTTGAAGCAGGACCAGACATTTCGTTTGCCAACTGCGGCTTGCCTTACTACATTGGCGGTGATATCAAAAGCCGCTCGAAACTGATTTTACAGAGTCCCGAAAGCTTCAAGGAACAGTATGATGTAGATGTTTATACTAACACCCGAGTGATCGCCATCGACCGGATGGCTCATCGGGTAAAAACCACCAACAGCCTTTCCGGAGAGGAACTGCATTTTGAATATAGCAAGCTGATTCTGGCCCAAGGGGGGAAACCCATTAACCCGACGCTTCCAGGCGCGGATCTGGATCATGTTTTTACCCTTTGGACACTTGATGACATGGATAAAATCTCGGAACATCTGGAAAAGAAAAATCCGAAGAACGCTGTTGTTGTTGGCGGAGGATTTATTGGCTTGGAAATGGTAGAAGCACTTGCCAAACGAGGCCTAAATGTAAATGTAGTGGAAATGATGCCGCACGTGATGGGGCTTATGGAAGCAGAAACCGCCGGATTTATTGAGAATGAGCTGTTGGCTTACGGCGTAGGTATTCATACCAATGCCGGCGTAACAGAGATTCGTTCCAATTCGGTGAAACTGAATAACGGAAAAACGCTCAAAGCCGACATGGTTTTGTTGTCTATTGGTGTGCGGCCTACCCTGCAACTGGCAAAAGATGCCAGGCTGCAACTGGGCGAAGCCGGCGGCTTATTGGTTAACGCACAATTGCAGACCTCCGATCCGGACATTTATGCCGCTGGCGACATGGTGGAAATTGAGCACCGTGTAAGTGGTCAGAAAGTACGCATACCGCTAGCTGGGCCGGCTAACCGTCAGGGACGCATTGCTGCTGAAAATGCCCTTGGAGGACAGCACAGCTACAAAGGAGCTATTGGCACTTCGGTGGTGCGAGTTTTTGACGCAGTAGCCGGAACAACAGGCTTATCGCTCAAGCAGGCGCGTGCTGCCGGCATTGATGCCGATGCGGTGGTGGTTCACAAAGAGCATCACACGTCGTATTACCCGGGAGCGGAAACCGTAACTAGTTTGTTGGTTTATGACCGAAATACAGGGGTTGTTTTAGGTGGGCAAACAGCGGGTTATAAAGGAGCTGACAAACGCCTGGATGTTATTGCCACCGCCACAGCTGCCAAGCTAAGCATCAGCGACCTGGCCGATATTGACTTTGCTTACTCGCCCCCCATCGGTACTGCCAACGATGCGATCAACATGGCTGCGTACACCGCTGAAAACCGGAAATCAGGCTTCAGCCCTTCTGTTTCGGCTTCGGAGTTGGATGAATTTCTTGCCGACAAAAGTCCGGTCATCATTGATGTACGTGATATTTTTGCGTTTGAGAAGAGTCATATCGAAGGAGCCATCCATATTCCATTGGAATTGCTAACCCAAAAGCTCGACACAATTCCTACTAACCGGGGCATTCTGGTTTATGATGAAACCGGCAAGAAGGGACACCAGGCACTGCGAACACTAATAGGCGCTAGATTTACTGAGGTAACGAACCTGTCAGGCGGACATACGTCACTACAGCGACAGGCCAGAACCATCGGCTTTACATCCATAGCCATCAACCTGCTGCCAGTTGAAACGAAATCGCTGAAAGAAGAAATCATCGAGACAGAAGAACAAAAAGCAGCTCCGATAATGAATGATCATTCGCCGGTTGTGATTGATGTCCGAACCCCGGAAGAGTTTAAAGACGGAGCTTATCCCGATGCCATCAACATTCCGATGGACGAGCTGATGTATCGTTTTGAAGAACTGGGGAACAACGCTTCGCGCGAAATAGTGGTTTACTGTGCCACGGGGGCTCGTTCGGCCTACGCCCAACGCGTGTTGATGCAAATTGGGTACAATAATGTAAAAAATGGTGGTGGGCTGGCAGCTATGATGGCCAACCGAAACCCCGAATCCATCTCTACATCAACATCCAACGAGCCGTTGGTGGTTGATGTGCGTACACCGGAGGAATTTCAAGGCGGCGCTTATCCCGATGCCATCAACATTCCGCTGGATGAATTGTCAGCGCGTATCGACGAACTAGGCAGCAAATCACGGGAGATCACCCTGTATTGTGCCTCGGGAGCGCGCTCCGGTTACGGGCAACGCATGCTACAACAAATGGGGTTCACTCAAGTTAGCAATGGCGGTGGAATCATGCACATGATGATGCGTCGATAAAATTTCTGAAAAATAAAATGGGAGCTTTTCAACTTGAATGGCTCCCATTTTTTATGTCTTAATCATTCCTCAGCGTTTCGTATAAGTGGCCTCGCATAGCTAATCGGTTACCAATAAATACCCAAAGCCAGGCACTCGCAAGAACAATTAGGAAGATAGCCAGGCTCCATACAACAAGAGCCGAATAGAGCGCCGAAAGCAAGCTCGGCAGAGCCGAGAGCAAGGCCGGAATTAATCCTAAAATAAGCGATAACAAAACAAGCAACAGGTTAGTCCACAAGATCATTTCCCGAATGGTCTGCTTCCGGAAACCGGTAGCTTCCAGTAAAGCCAACTGCGAGCGACTTTCATAAATACTCCGGAAAATGATGATGCCAAGCCCGATGGTTCCGATCAACAAGCCCAAGGCACCTAACATCAAAAAGATATTCAGGTAGGTGTTTTCAATTTGATAGAAAAGCAGCAAGCGCTCTTTGGCTGGCGTAATTTCCAATCCATAATTTCGAAAAGCCGAGCGCAGTCTCTCCTCTTCATTCGTTGATGCATCAATTAAAAACACTTTTGAACCACTCACGGATGGAAAGTTGGTGTAAAACAAGCTATCGGCAATGAGAATATTCCCCTGAAACACAGAGTTCGCCAATCCTCCAACCAATTTCAACACGATGGATTCTCCGGCTTCATTCTGGTACACCAGCGTGTCGCCAACCGATTTCCCTAAGCCCCATTTAATGACAGTTTGATCTGCCACCGCTGGGATCTGTCCGTTGGGTAGCGGTTCTTTCAGACTCAACCAAGGATGATCCGCATCCAAATATTCCGATTCTGCCACAAAAGTAAACGCTTGTCGCTGATCGAATTTCGTGACATCGAAGCCCAAAACGCGTGGCCGCTTCACCCTATTGAGATTTAGGCAACTGGCATCGTCACCCGCCAAGGCCTGCAGTTGGACAAATGCTGCTGAAGAATCTTCCAGCCCCAATTCAAAACGACCTTCCGGCGAATTCAAATCATAAAGAACCGGGAAACTCGTCTGAGCAAAATAGGCATATCCTCCTGTTCCTGATGACGGCTGATCGGCATTTCGCGTCAAATCCTTTCGATTCAATCCGGTAGAAAGAACCAAAAATACGCCAACCGACAGAAAGCTAATAATGAGTATATTTCGACGGCGATCTGCTAAAATCAGTTTGAAGGAATAATATTTTAATGAAAGTTGATTCGCGGACCGATTTTCTTTCCAAACAAAAAAGTAGTTGACCAATAAAATTAAACCTGGCATCAGCCCAAAACCACTTGTAAAAAAGATTTCGGCGTTCAACTCATCACCTATTCCTTGCCAAAGCATCAACACAAAAGAACCAGCGACCAAGCCAATGCCAATCCACAAAGACTTTTTGCCCGTTTTCGCTTTTTTCGATTGTGTCTGTTGCATGGCAATAATATGCTGACCCGCATATTTTTTCAGTATGAACCAGACGGTCACCAGACTAATGACCGCAACAATCAAAATAGTTTGAATAACAGCCATTGGCGTGATGTGAATATGCAAAATGGACGTTCGCACAATGTCGCGCCAAATGGTATGAATGGCCTCCATTATCAGACTATTGTAGGCCAGCCCAATAGGCAATCCAAACACAATGCCCAGCAGAACAAGCAAGACCGATTCGGCAAAAAAGAGCTTTTGAATTTTAGAAGGCGAAAAACCCAACGCATGCAAGGTGCCGATTTCTGCCCGTCGAAAGTTCAGGTATAATTTAAACATGAGATAAGCCAACAGCAAAGCTGCCAAAAGCACAAAAAAGCTTAAGCCGATAAAGAGGCCTCCAAAATCAGTTCCCTGATTAGCGGCCTGCAAACCCGATGCTTTTGCATCTTTCACTTGAAAACCCACATCCTGCGGTTGTAATTCAGTTAAAATCCGCTTGGTAAAATCGGCAGCATGCAAGCCACTCATCCGAACAGCAGTTGAAGCACCAAACCGGTTAGCCCAGAGTTTTTGTGCCGTTTTCAGATTCACAAACGCTTTGGGTGTTCCTTTATAGTCGTTCCAATAGTCTTCATCTTTGGACCGGATTTCCGATAAATCGACCGGCACTCCGGTTTCCCAATCGCTGCAATGGCCGGCATCCGACAAGCCAGGAATATCCGGCATCAGCATAACATCGGCCCATTGCCCTTCCATTTTAACAATCTCTGACACACGAAACCAAGCCGACTTTTCGTCCAGCTGACGCAATGGTCCAACTTCGAAATACGAAATCAAGATTGAGTCACCTACATCTGCTTTTAGATCATCTGCCAACCAGTAATTGATCATGATTTCCTGATCGCCTAATTCCAACTGTTCAGCTGGCAAACCAGCTACAAAAGAGTATGGCGTGAGTTGATCGGCAAGTTCAAATTGGTTGACGAAATAAGAAAACACCGGATAGGTTTTCGGGTTCTCGAGCAAGCGGTCAGCAACGGAAGGTTCTATAAACACTCGGTCCGAAGTCAGTTCAGTGTAATCCAACTCCGCATTCTCCCGGATCGAAAGGTTCAGATCTTCCAGCTTCCATTTTTCTGAAATCCGTTCATATAAGCTTGCTTCATTCAATCCAGAGCCACTCACCAGCAAGATATTGGCTTTGTCGTCCAATTCTATTTGCCGATTGAGAAAATCGAGGGAAAGAAAAATATTTTTAGGTGCCGACTGAATATTCTGCAGGTTGAAATTGCCGGTTTGCGCCTGACTCGCGATCGCTTTTACTTTTACCCGAAACGAAATTGTATTTTCATCTGCTGAAACAAAAGGCGTATTGGCCGGAAAGGTACTTAGCTTATTGACACGAAGCAACAACTCCTCTCCCACTTTTGCCCCTAGAACCTCTGCCAGCGATTCGTTTATAACCGCTTCATTTTTAGTCAAAGCATACAAGCTATTGGTTCCGGCAAACGCATTAAAACCTGCCGGTATTCCCCATACCTGCAATTGGTTTGCGCGTGCCTGTCCGCCATTCAACACGGCCATGCCATTAGCAAATAGCAGTGGTGTGGATTCTATTTCTTCGGAAGAAATATCCTGTGCCATTTCTGCTCGAAAGAGCCGTTCTCCGCCAGTTATCACCCAATCAGTTTGCCCCAGACGCTGCAAAGTAATTTGCTGCAAGCTGTAGGATACAGAATCGCCAATGATGAAAGCTCCCAGCAAAATGGCTACACTGAGTGCCACCCCGAGCACAATCGTCAGATTCAATTTCCAATAGTGAAGCAATGATTTTAGGGCGTAACGAAATCCATTCATGACTTAGCCAGTTGTAGTTTTCCGTTTTCGAGTTGGTAAATCTTATCCATTTTTGAAGCCAGATTCATGGAGTGCGTCACCACAATCAGGCTGGTCTTTTCTTCTTTGTTAAGTTCCAAAAGCAGATCAGCCAATTGATCTGACGAATGCTGATCCAGTGCTCCAGTAGGTTCGTCGGCCAATAATATTTTAGGTCGGTTGATCAATGCCCTGGCAACGGCCGTTCGCTGACATTCTCCGCCAGAGAGCTCTCCAGGCTTTTGAGTCTTCAATTCGCCGATTCCTAGTTTTTGACTCAACGCGTCTGCACGTTGAAGACTTGGCTCATCCACCCTCTTTTGCTGCGCGATGACGGGAAGCAATATATTTTCAACCAGACTGAGCTGAGACAGCAAATGGTGCATTTGAAAAACAAAGCCGATGGAATGGTTGCGAAACTCGGCCAGTTGCTGTTCATTTTTACTGAACACCGACTCGCCATCCAGCAACACATCACCACTATCGGGACGATCGAGTGCGCCTAACATGTTGAGCAAAGTGGTTTTTCCCGAGCCAGACGGCCCAACAATGGCAACACTTTCACCATCATTTACAGAAAGGCTCAGCTCATCCAAAATGACACGTTTTTTGCCCGATCCGGATTGAAAACTTTTAGTTAGTGACTTGATTTCAAGCATGAGTTTGTGAGTTATGAGTTTCGAGCTGTCAGTTATGATTAGAAAAACAACTCAATCGAGATATTCCTTTTTTGCTGCGACGTTCCGATAAATTTCGACCAACTTTTCCGCTTGTTTGTGGATGTCGAAATGGGCCTTGACACCTTCCAGGCCTTTGGTGCTTAACGCTGTTAATCTCTCTTTATCCAGAATAATGCTTTTCCAAGCCTTGGCGAGTTTCTTTGCACTGTTGGGATGATAAATCAAGCCACCTTCCGACAAGCCAACCACTTCGGGGAAAGCCCCTAGTTCGGGCTGAACAAGCGGGATTCCGGAAGCCAGCGCTTCCAGCTGGTATAAACCAAATGCTTCGCCATTCAATACCGGAACAGTTAATAAAGCCACGGTGTCGAAGAAATTCTGTCGCGAAGGATTTTCAAACTCTTCAACCCACAAGACTTCATTTTCAAGTTTAGCTTCTGCTATTTTTTTCTTTTGTTGTTTGATATAGCTCACATCGTCATTAGTTTTCCCACCGGTAATCTTCAGTTTCACTGCGTGGTAAGTTTCATCTTCTTTTAAATGAATAAAGGCATCGACCAAAATACCCAAGCCATTTTCTTCGCACATGCGCGAGATAAAACCAATTACCGGCTCCTTGTTTTCAACAGATTTGATGGGATAATCGACCGAATCCACCCCAATATGATTGATAAACAACTGATCCGGACGAATGTGCATTCGTTTTTTCATTTCCTTAGCGTAAAAGTCGCTGACAGACACAAAAGCATCGACCTCACGTCCACGTTCTTCCATCAATTGCCAAACCTCTTCACGATGCTGATCGCTCATCACATCTACCCATACATCTTCGTCTTGTAGCGAGCACACCACCGGAATATTCATTTCCTGCTTAATGCGGCGCGCCAATCCCAGCAGCAGTGCATTCGACAAGTGAACCACGTCCGGCTTTGCCTCATCGCGCAACCATTCCACCAAGCGCTCCAGCTCCCCTTTCTGCAAACCGTCCTCGCCCAGCAACATCGAAACGGTCATCTCTTCCAGCCCCTTGGCACGGGTCGATCCGGCATTTTGAGCCGCCAAATGCAAGATGGATTTTGAGTTCAGCATTTTATCTACAAAAGTGGGGAGGTGCCGGAAAAGCGGAAAGCGCTGTTTCAGGTAAATGTCTACCGCCCCATAAAAAACAGGCACTTCATTTAAATCATGCGCATCTTCAAATAAAGGCAGATAGAGCGGCACCTTTACCACTTCCTGACCTAAATCCTGCAAGGCTTTCATGTATTTGCTGTCGCGAAGACAATTTCCGCAGTAAAAACTGCCCCCTGATCCTGGAATGATATGTGCGATTTTCATGATTTATAGCTTTTATTTTGAAGTCATTTCAAACACGTTCCAGATTCTGTTTTTTCTGGCATTAGTCGTGGATCTAATTCAGAGTAACACTCATTTTATCGGCGGATTATCATTTTTCGCCCAAAATATAAATCCTTCCGTCATTGGCACCGATGATGATTTTTCCTTGATAAAACGCCGGCGAACTCACCATCTGACTTCCTATTTCGTAACTCCAAAGCTCTTCTCCGGTTTTCAAGGCATGCATGAATAGCATGCCGTCCATCGTGGCAGTAACAACCTTGCTACCGACGATTACCGACGACGAGTTGATCCGGTTGGATAAACGCTTTGTCCAGACTAATTTACCATCTTTTCGTTGAAAACAATACAACTGACGGTCTTCATTTCCTAAAACAATGTAGTTGCCCGAAACCGCCGGAGAGGCAATAAACGGCAAATTCTTTTCCGGATCATCGTAAGTCCAGCTAACGTTTCCTTTGTCTAAATCAATGGCAAAAAAGCGTCCTTCATAATCGCCAACATAGGCTTCATGCCCCACAATGGCTGGCGATGAAGCAACATACGTCGACAACTCAATCTTTTTTGCGACTTGCCCTGTTTCAAGGTTGACCAAATGTAAAAAGCCATCGCAACCACCAAATACAACCTTGTTTCCATACAAGGCCGGTGCCCCGTTGATGAAATTGTCTGACTCATATTTCCAAAGGTTTCGACCATCTCTCAAATCAACTCCATGCAGGAAGTAATCGTAGCTTCCAACAGCCACCACCGTTTGTTCCGCTCCTTGGTGCCAGTTGGCCGAACCGATGATTTGGTTGTCGGTTTTGTATTTCCACACCAGCTCGCCGTCAGCTTGATTCAAACAAAAAAGCCAACCATCAAGCGAGCCAAAAATGACTTTCCCGTCCAGTAAAATGGCTGGGGCCTCAATGGCATTCTCGGCTTGAAACTTCCATTTCAGTTCCCCTCTCAGGTTGAAGGCATAAAAATATCCATCTGTTGATCCGCAATACGCCACGCCGTCTTTTACAACCGGCGAAGCTTTAATATCATCTTCCGTTTGAAATGAAGCCAGCAGTTGAAGTTGGCTCGGCAAGTCAGCCGAAACAGAAGCCGTCAACTGCTGACTCCCTCTAAATATAGGCCATTCGCTTTGTGCAAGCAGACTCTCCGTTAGAATTAATAGGGCAACAAATAGTCTATACTTCATAGTTTTTTATCTTTCAACCGCTGCATTCGCTGTGGTTCATTTTTCGAGTTTTCCGGCCTTTCATACAAATCCCAAAACCTTTTCGGGATGTTAGGCTTCTTATATTTGTTCTTCAGTATTCGTTTTTGCCAGTGCGCCGGTAGGGCATTTTTCGGCTACCAAGGCAGCCGTTTTTTCTAAGGCCTTCTCTACCGATTCTGAAAATGGCACACCTACTTTGACATCGAAACCACGGCCAATAAATGAAAAGCCAAAGGTTTCCTGATATTGCTGTGTAATACGTACACAGATACCACACTTGATACACTTAGCGGATTCGTAAACTATATTTTGCGGAGCAAATTCCTTTTGAACAACAAAACGTTCATCGTATTGAAAACGTTTTTGTTCGGCACCATAACGATCTGAAAGTTCGCGCAGCTTGCAGCTTTCCGGATTTCGGCAGTCGCAGTGCAGGCAGCGTTTGGCTTCAGCAACTGCTTCTTCCTTCGTGAAACCTATCGCTTTTCCTCTGTTGGCTTGCCAGCGTTTTTCATCTACCGATTCTTTCAGGTATTCATCAAATTCCGGTTTGCTCAGCTTCCCAAATTTAGAATTAAACCGGCTGGGGTAGCCTTTTAGCTCTTTGGTTTCAAACCATTCGTTCAGCACCCAGGCCAGCTCCTTGCCCTGCCCAACCGAACGAACGGCCAGCTTGGAGGGGCGCAAAGTATTGCCAATGGCAAATACCTTTTTCATGGATGTTTGGTAAGTCGTTTTATCAACCTGGATCCCAGTTTTGGATTGCTCCAATTCCAATTGCTGAAGCATCTCCGGGTTTGCACCAACCGCCAAAACCACCGCATCATAAGCTTGCTGAAGCTTTTCAAGTTCAGGCTTTCCAACTTCAGAATTGTAGTTTATTTGAATATCTGAATTCAGAATGGCGGTCAATTCAGCCTCCATTACTTTGGCAGGCAGAATTTCCTCTTCAATTTGAAGCAAATCGCCACCAGCTTTTTCTTTCTTTTCAGAAATTACAACCTGATGCCCTGCTTTATTCAGATATAAAGCAGCAGCCAGTCCAGCAGGCCCGGCACCAATAATCGCTACTTTCCTGCCCGTTTTTGGCTCCTGCTGAATCGGAACAACTTCTTTGTCCAATTCCTGATCGGCAGCAAAGCCTTTCAGCAGACAAATGGAAACCGGCTCATCCAACTGCTTGCGGCGGCAACCCGCCTCGCACGGTGCTGGACAGATTCGCCCGAGAATGGAGGGCAAGGCAATGTCGCGTTTCACCACTTCAATGGCTTTCGCATGGCTGCCTGCTGCAATCAACCGATTCATCAGCGGAATATTCATATGTGCTGGACAAATCAGTTGGCAAGGCGCTTCGCAGTCACCCACGTGCTCACTCAGCAACAGTTCCAGCGACGCTTTGCGCGATTCGCGGCACTCGGCATCGTCTGTAATAATTTCCATTCCCTCCATGGCTGGCATGGAGCACGAAGCCATTAACCGACCATTGCGTACATCCTTTACCAGACAAACCATGCAGGATGTAAAGTGTCCTGTTCCTTCCAGATGGCACATCGTTGGAATATCGATATGCAACAAACGAGCCGCTTCCAAAAGCGTGGTGCCTTCCGGAACTTCCAGGGGGTGATTATTTATTTTTAGTTTAACCATACGGTTTGTATTGAATTCAGTCAATAAGCAAAGAGCTACTTGATCAATTTTCGAATTACCGGATAAAGATTTTCAGCCATGCGCTTAAATCCGAGATCAGTCAAGTGCACGCCATCAACAGTGGCTTCCTGATCATCACCAATCAAATCATCCGCTTTTTGATAATAAATATTCCGATCGCCTTTAGCTTTTTGCTCCTTATAAATTCGGGTTAAAGTTTCATTTTTATCCTGAAGCAGGGAATATACCAACTGGTCGAAATACCTGTGTGGAAAAAGAATTGTTTCGACAAGCAAGATCGGCGTTTCCGGATTTTTCTCCCGTACAATTTCAATGAACCGGGCATATTTCTCCTTCATCTGCGCTACCGATACATTGGGCAAACAATCAATCACAAAGCATGAAGCATCGATTGTAGCCATCGCTTCAGCCACTTCCAGATCAAGCTGACCATTTCCGCTGAACCCCAAATTAATAATTTCCGTATTCATCATGCGCGACAAGATGTTAGGGTACGCCATGCCCGCACGCGAGGCACATCCACCTTGAGTAATGCTGGTTCCATAAAAAACAACCGATTTCCCTTTTTTAGGTGAATCTACCTGTGCCTGCTCAATAGCCGCCATTGTCTCAACGCCAATCTCAAGCTTTTTCAATCCATCGTAGAGTGGCAGGTAAAGCATGTATTCATTCATCTCTCCAGCCATATTCTGAATGATCATTGCAGTTGTTTTCTTGCCGGTTGGACGCGCAGAGTTAACAAACTGCCAGTGCCCATCTTTCAAACAATACAAATCCAGGCCTTTGATGCCGGTCATGGTAAAGTGGTTCATAAACACGTCACCAGTAACCTCCCAACGAGCAGCTATTGCTGATGAATTAGTTCGGAAGCGGATAGCCAGTCCACTGCAGTTTTGTGACAGTGACCATACTGGCGGGCGGGTTTCTCCTTCCAGGCTTACAGGTAGCCGCGAATAACGACTTGGCGTATCTTCAAAACCTTTTCCTATTAATTGAAACGCATCCGCGTCTAAAAAACTCAAGCTATCCAGGCTTGTTGTTGTTCCAAAAGATGTCACCGACATAATCAACATCACAAATACCATCAATTTTTTCATTCTATATTTTCTATTACTGAAGTTAATTTATTTCACATCAACCGCATCAACCGGGCAAACCTGACGACAAGCATCGCATTTGATGCAAAGATCCATGTTTACCGAATGCTTTTTGTGGGGCTCAAACTTAATTGCTTCCACCGGACATTTTTGCGCACACTTGGTACAACCAATACATTCATCGTTGATCGAATAGCTGATCATTTCCGTACATTTTCCTGCCGGACAACGACCGTTGATGTGCGCTTCATATTCTTCGTGAAAATACTGCAAGGTGGTAATAATCGGGTTGGGAGCCGATTTTCCAAGGTTGCACAAGCTACCTTTCTTGGTCCAATCAGCCAGATATTTCAGCTCTTCCAAATCTTTGTTGTTCCCTTTTCCTGAAGTGATTCTATTTAAAATATCCAGCATACGCTTGGTTCCCACACGACAAAAGGTACATTTACCGCACGATTCTTCCTGAGTAAACGACAGAAAATAACAGGCAATATCGACCATACAATCGTCTTCGTCCAGCACCACCAGTCCACCCGATCCCATCATGGCTCCCACTTCAATCAGCGATTGGTAGTCAATCGGCGTATCGTAAAGCGAAGCTGGAATACAACCACCCGAAGGACCTCCTACCTGTACGGCTTTGAATTTCTTCCCATTTTGCACACCTCCGCCAATTTCTTCCACAATCTGTCGGATCGTGATCCCCATGGGCACCTCAATCAATCCGCCACGATTCACCTTCCCAGTCAGCGAGAATACTTTCGTCCCTTTAGAATTCTCCGTTCCAATTTCATTAAAATGATCCTTACCCTTTCGGATGATGTAAGACACCTGTGCAAAAGTTTCCGTATTGTTGATCAGCGTAGGCTGCCCCCACAAGCCTTTTTGTGCGGGAAACGGCGGACGAATGGTTGGGAAGCCACGATTTCCTTCGATAGAAGCCATCAATGCGGTTTCTTCGCCACAGACAAATGCGCCGGCTCCTTCATAAATCTGAATATCAAAACTAAATCCGGAACCGAGGATATTTTCTCCCACCAGATTTCGCTCCCGGCAGTTAATCAGTGCTTGCCGAATCCGGGTTACCGCCAGCGGGTATTCCGCCCGAATATAAAAATAACCATCCGTTGCCTGCACAGCGTACGCTGCAATCAGCATTCCCTCAATCACTCGATAAGGGTACGATTCCAGCAACATACGATCCATAAAAGCTCCGGGGTCTCCTTCATCGCCATTGCAAATCAAGTATTTCTTTTCACCTTGCTCTTTGGCTACTAACTCCCATTTCAGACCGGTTAGAAAACCAGCTCCACCGCGTCCGCGCAAGCCGCTGTCTTTTACTGTTTGGATGATCTCCTGCCGGTTCATTTGAAGCACCTTCTTCAGAGCCTCAAACCCGCCATGACTATGATATTCATCCATATCCAGCGGATTGATTACCCCGCGATGTTCCGTGGCAATCGGCAACTGGCGATCCAAAAAGCTGGACACCATCTCATCACGCACATCGATAGCATAACGATCCACGCCTCCCCAGACTTCATCCGTTTGTATTCTCTCCATTAGGTTATAAGCTTTATTTCGAACTCGCCCAATAATACTTTTCGATTTAAAATGGGTATTGACAATATCGGCTATTTCATTGGGTTTAACTTTGGCATAGAGCTTACTTTGCTTGTTCTCGTCAATCACTTCAACCAACGGAACCTGGTGACACATACCCACGCACCCCACATTTTTCAGTTGCAGGTTGATGCCAGTGCCCTCAATCGTCCGCTCAATTTCTTTTTTAACATCTTCGCTACCACTGGCCACGCAACAAGAGCCTAGTCCAATTCGAATCTCTCCCTGAAACTCGCGCCCATCGGCATGCCGAAACTTGCTTTTATTGCCCACTTTACCAACCTGGCTCTCAAAATCATGAACAACCGAGGCGACTTTATCGGTCGTAACATGCCCGTAAGTCACATCGTCCACCTGAACGACCGGAGCCAAGGTACAACAGCCTAGACATGATACTTTTTCCAAAGTGTATTTTCCTTCGGCATCTGTCTCTTCCTTGCCACTCAGTTTGAAATGACGCCTAAAGGCATCGTACACTTGCATCGCTCCTTTCACGTGGCAAGCTGTTCCGACACATACTTTAATCATATGCTGACCAGCAGGCTGCATTCGAAACTGCGAATAAAAGCTGGCCACACCCGTAATATTTTCTGGGGTGATCTGTGTCGTTTCGCAAACATATTTCAAAGCTTCTTCCGGCAGGTAGTTAAATTCATCCTGAATGGCCTGTAAAATCGGGATCAACGCTCTTTTCGTGTTCCCTTTTTGCTGCACTATTTCGTCAACCTGATGACTAATATGTTGAGTTTCTTCTGTCATTTCAATCTATTTTCCAATACAATACAGCTGGTCGAAACCACGCAAGTACATTTTACCATTCGCAAATACCGGTGAACAAACCGATTTTTCTCCCAGCGACGATTGGGCCACCAACTGGAACTCCTTACCCAGTTTAATCACATGTAAGTTACCTCCCATGTCCAACACATACACCTTTCCGTCGGCATAAACCGGCGACGCATAAACGCCATCGCCATATTCCTGCTCCCAATATTTAGTACCGTCTTTGGCATCGTAGCATGCCACCACACCATAACTGGTAGCGATGATCAAAAAGCCATCGACGGCCAATGGGCTTGCTACTTCCGGCAAATATTCGCTGTCTTCCCAAAGCACTTCAGCTGTTTCCCCCAGTTTGATGGCTGCCAGTGTAGCATACTCGTTCGCAGCATAAACCACGCCATTGGCATAGCCGACCGATGGACCAACTTCGCCCATCATAACATCCATTTTCCAAAGCTCCTTGCCCGTTTCCGGATCATAGCCGGCAACCAAAGGTTCGCCTGTCAGAATCACCTGCTCTTTGCCATTCACATCAGCCAGCACCGGCGATGCCCAGGAAATGCGCACATCACGCTCCGTTTCCCATTGGGTGCTTCCATCAGCTGTCGCTAAAGCCATCACTCTGGCGCCGCGGTTCGTATCGTATTGTATGATTAGTTTGTCTTTAGAAATAATAAGCGAGGACGAATGTCCGTAATGGTTATCGGGTACCCCCAGGTTTGAGGCCCACAAACGCTTTCCGGAGAAATCGAGTGCCAGTATATCACCCGTACCAAAAAGGGCAAAAACCGCCGCCCCATTGGTTGCCATGGTTGGAGCTGCCAATCCAGTGTCTTCTGTCACTTTGGGCATTTTGGCTGGTGAGCCGGGAATCTGATCAGCTTTGGCTTGCCACAAAAGCTCACCTGTTGATGCCTGGTAGCAATACACTTCCCGCGAATTATTGTCTGCCCCTGAAACAAATAGTTTATCATTCCACACAATCGGCGAATTGTAACCGTGCTTAGGGATTTTCACTTTCCAAAGTACATTTTCTCCCGAAGCAACATCAAACTTTTCAGGCGTGCTTGTTTTGAAGGCGATGCCATCGCCTTGCGGTCCTCTAAAAAACGGATAATTCTCCCGCCATTGCTCCTTACTCGGAATAGCGGCATTGACTTTGACCGGAGCCTTAACCAGCTCTGCTTTTGGTTCTTCTACTTTCTCAGTCACTGGTGCCGACTCCTTGATCACCTCGGCAGCTTGCTGCTCTTGGGTTTCAACTTTTTCCTGACTTGTATTGTCAACCGCCACTTCTAAAGTCGTTTCAGCAACAGGCAGCACTTCAATCACTTCAACATCGGATGCTGATTGGTTTTCTGCAACTATAGCCGGCTCATAGCTATCCAAAACATTATTCGACAAAAAGCCGGCCCCTAAAGCCACTACAAACAGAGTCATTCCGGAATAAACGAGCCATTTTCGGGCCAGTTGTTTATCCAGAAAAGCATCCTTTTCAATGCTTTCCATTTCTTCTAAGCCTGGGCGAAGCGATTTCAGGTAGCGAATAGCCAGCACAAAAATCAATACGCCAAAAATCAACAAATATGCTCCGGTTCGGATTTGCCACTGGCTGGTGAAATAGGCCTTCCGAATCATCAAATCGAGGGAGCGGATGTTTTCTTTCAGCAGCTCATCATTCGGATTGTCGTGTAGCCGCTCAACCAATGATTGTAAAGCCGGGCTTTCCAGCGGATTAACCGATTTAAGTTGCAAATAATTTACAATCAGCATCACGCTAACAATCAAACTAAGCAGGGCGGCAAACCAGGCAATGCCTGTAGCCAGGCTCGTTTTATCTTTTAGGGTCAGGTTCATCTTTTTCATTTTATTTCTTCACCGGACAATAATCCATACATCGTCCGCAGCTTAAACAATTCGTTTTATCTGGCTCATAATCGTTTCGGGTTCTGTGCGATGCCAGCTTCAGCAAGGTAAGGCCCACCACCAGTCCCATGAAGCCTCCCAGCATCCAGCCTCCCCAATAAAACTGACTCCGAATTTCTTTGGCTTCAATCACTAACTGATCCATTGATTTTCCGGATTGCATAAATGCACGAGCATCAATGTGTTCTGTATCTTGCTTCAGTTCAGGGTTCGCAACCAATTGCTCGGACAAGTATACAGTTTTGTTGAATTTGCCCAACGGTACATGCAACATGGAGCCAGCCAATCCGCCAATACCAATCCACAGCGGAATGAAAAACAAGTAAGTCATCAAGCGTTGTACATTCGAGCGCCGACTCCCCTGCTCTTCTACCGGCTCATCAATAGCCCCAAACGGACACGAGTTGGCACACAGCTTACATTGAATGCAATTGCTTGGCGTAATTTTCATGTGTTTGGTTGAGAAGGCAGACATCCAGCCCAACAACACACCGTAGGGGCAAAAGAAGCGGCAATACGGTCGTGCAACAAAAATGCCGACCAGTAGAAACAAACCGCCCAACAAGAGCATCTGGAATTCAGCATCGAAGCGGAACAAGCCTACAAACGGATCATAACGACAAATCAGAAATTCAGATTTGGTAGCCGCATATAAAACGGCTAAAGCCAGGTATAGGTAAGGAATCATTCCCAATATTTTTTGCAGCCATTTGGGTATTTCAATGGGACGAAACGCCACCAAATCCTGAATAGCACCCAAGGGACAAACTCCGGCGCAAAAAGTCCTTCCGTAGAAAAGAGTTACCACCAGCGGAATAACGAAAAAAGCCAGCGCTGAAAATGGCAAAACATAGGTGGGATCGAACAGCGCTAAAGTAATATTCTGAATAGCTCCGATAGCACAAATACAGCCCTCGCGAAAAAAACCAAAATAAAGCAAGGCAAATACGGAAGTCCACATCACCCCTTGCCGCGAACGCTTTTTCACCACAAACCAGGTGACAACCACCAAGGTTGAGATTAAAACAAAAATGTCCAGGTATTCCAAAAACAAGGCACGTGGAGCAGCCTGCGAGGTAAACGGTTGCACGTAGCCGGTTTCAAATTCGGGCTTTGGAAATCGCTGTTGCGCCCATACGGGCAAGCTGACCAGAAAAGCAGAGAGGGTAAAAAGTATTTTAGAGATTCGGTTCATTGGTTTTTATGTTTTAGGCAGGGTTGGACGATTCTGTTTCTTGCGAGAAATCGCCCTTTATTTTATAGGGACTACTTGCCGGCACGCGCTCAAAGGCATCAGCGGGACAAACGCGTGCAATGGAGCATTCGTTGCAATTTACACACAAATCATGGCGAACCTGCAAGTGCAGCGATCCGTTACCAAAAGAGGTACAACCTTCCACACACTTGGCACACCCAATGCACAAATCCTCGTCAATTTCATATTCAAAATAGGGATCTTCGACAAACTTTCGCTTGATGGCCGCCGTAGGACACAGTTGGTTCTCTGCCGCAGTTGACCGAGCATTCGCATCAGGCTTGAGGTAGCCACCACACAAATCGCAATAACCACACAGCTCGTAAGCATGCACACATTTCACTGCCGAGGGTGTTACCACACAATAGTCGGCACAACGCCCACAGTACACACACTTAAACGGGTCGAGCTGCCAAACGTAGTCATCGGCGCTAACTTTAAGGGCAGCAAATCCGGCCACACCTGCCAGCGATGCGCCCAAAGTCAGTCGCATCCCTTTCTGGATGAACTCGCGCCGATTCGGTTTTTTATCTTGTTTCCTATCGCTCATCGTTTCTGCTTTGTTTCGCTTTATCAAAATCACATCCACGGTATAAAGAGCAAGATTTGCACACGCCGTCGGCAGAACAGGTAAAGTCCACTTTGTTTCGCTTAACCAAAAACAGCGATCCGCCAACAATACCAGTTAAGACACCCAGGCGTAAACTCTTATTTATAAACTCTTTTCGATTCATTCCTTGTTTTCTTTAGGTTGAAAGAAACGCACTTGTTTGCGGCTGAAATCCAATAAGATCACGCGCCCCCAATCATCGACACAAACATCCGGGGCTGGTGAATTTTCGTCAAACTGATTGGGAGCAGCCACCACACCTACATATTCGCCATGCTGATCGTAAACTTTTACCCGTACGATTCCTTTTTCGCTGGTAACAAACCGGTCTTCAGTCATCATGGCCATATGTGCCGGATTGCAACACCCGCTAAAACCTTCGGTTTGAACCGATGAAGAGGTCCACGAGCTCCGCATGGAGCCATCAGCATTGAAGTTCTCCAGACTATGCCGTCCCGGATCAACCGCCCACAGGTAGCCTTCTTCATTCAGGTCGATATCGAAATACGGGCTTGGAATGATGAATCCGGGTACTGCTTTTTGCTCATTTTTAGCCCCAACTTCCTGAATCAGTTCACCTGTTGGTGAACATTGGTAAACAAGTCGGTTTCCGGCGTCAGCCACATACACATATTGGGGTGAAACTGCCAGCGAGGTAATCACAGATCGAGCGCCGTAAGCCGGCCATCGCTGAATTTCCTGACCGTCCATATCCAGGCAAATGACCTGATTTTTCAAGGCCAGCCAAACCTGGTCTTCCACCGCGATGGCTGTTGGCACAGCATCCAACTGTACTTCGCGTAGTAGTTGTCCCTGCTCATTCAGAAGGATTAGGCTGCTGTCTGCTACCACATAAATAACACCATTTTTATGGTCAATTCCTTTGGGCTCATTAACCTTAAGCTGCAATACTTTTTGTTCCTTGTAAATAATTTCAGAAGAATCAACAACAGTGTATTCACTGACATCAAAGGCATAGGGATTCTCAATGTGCTTGCCACTGCGGTTCACCACAAAATCGCGGGCAATGATAACCGCAATGGCTACTGCCATCAACACTAAAATCAAATTAACCAGCTTTTTGTATTTCATGTGTCCTTCGTTGTTTCAATTACCAAATTCTCCAACTTTCCATTATTTGCTGATATCCAGGCAAACCATCGTTTTTGAATCACGCATCAATAGGCGCCCGTCGGCAATAGCCAATGGCCCCCAGGCATCGTGCCCATCCAGTATCTTTTTTTGTGCCAATTGGATGTATCTGTTCGTATCCGGTTTGATCATTGTTAAGGTGCCATCATCATCCAAAATGTACATTTTATC
This sequence comes from Sunxiuqinia sp. sy24, assembly GCF_052677165.1. Classification (NCBI taxonomy): domain Bacteria; kingdom Pseudomonadati; phylum Bacteroidota; class Bacteroidia; order Marinilabiliales; family Prolixibacteraceae; genus Sunxiuqinia; species Sunxiuqinia sp. sy24. Next base: position 162,015 of record NZ_JBQYLH010000008.1, on the reverse strand, counting down.
ATCTGCAATGATATAGGGGCCCAAACCAAAACGGGCCTCCTTTCCGGACGTCCAAACCATCGTCTGCACATCATCCGGATGTACGCAAACCAACTGGTTCCGGTTAGCACCACCATCCTTAGGCAAAATGCCAAACAGGAGCCCCTTCCAGAAAATGGGTGTTTGTTGTTCGCAAGCCAATCCTTCTTTTGGTTTATACTCTGTCAGCACTTCAACAGCAAATCCTTCTCCTTCCGGCACCAGTTGAATCATCATGCTACCGGCCCCGTAACCCGCCGTTAGAAAAACACGTCCATCGTCGAAGATAACCGGCGAAGGGGCCACCACTGAATGGTTCCAGGCATTGGATTGCCACAGCACTTCGCCCTCGTTTTCCCCATCCGCAGCAATACCACAAACGCCACCATCGGCACTATACACATACATTTTGCGTCCGTTGAAATTCATTGGAAGAATAGACGAGTGTGACATTTTCCATTGCATGGTGTTGGGACGTTCCCACAAAATCTCGCCCGAATGAATATCGACCGCCATCATGATCGTGCTTCCACCCGGTGCTAAAATTACCTTGTCGCCATCCACCAACGGGCACTGTGCGGTGTACCACTGCGGAATTTCAGTTCCATAGTTTTTTACTATATCCAGTCCCCATACCAAGTCGCCTGATTCGCGTTCCACACACATCACATGGCAACGCGGACCAATTGAGACCACATAATCTTCGGTAACTGTTGGAACCGTACGCGACATACCATGATTTCGCTTGACATGCACACCATACGACCGACGCCAGACTTCCTGCCCATCGACCAGCAAAAAGCAGCGCAAAGCATCTTCGCGTGTTTCTTCATCGTAATCGAGCAAATACACCTCACCTTTGTATATCGCAGGCCCGGCGTGCCCTTCGCCCAGTTCTACCGACCACAGAACTTCAGGTTCATCTGCAGCCCAGCTATCTTTCAGATTTTGTTTTTCTGAAACAATATTATCAAAATTGTTACCCCGGAAGCGAGGCCAGGTCCCCTCCATTTCCGGAGCCTCATGGTCAAACAAATTAAAGTTTTCACCAATTCGAATGATTTCCTGCACCAAGTTTCCTTCTTGCCTATTGTCGGCACCCGGCAAACTCGCCTGAAAATCATCCGTTGGGTCTTTCGATAGCCAAAAGCCAAAAGCCAAAAGCCCAATAAGCACCACTAAGCCAACTACTGAATTTATAAGAATTCTCTTCACACTAAGCCTTTATATTATACACCATCAACACATCGCCATGCCTCAGGAAAAGTTTGCCATCAGAAATGTATGGGTGCGCCCAGTGCGGACCTGCCCCCTTTTCAATTTTGAATGAACTGATAACCTCGAAGCCAGCAGGATCGGGTTTCACCAAAGCTACGTTTCCTCGCTGCTCTTCGTAGATATAGAACAGACCGTCAGCGTAAATCAGTGCTCCTTTGGTATTCCATGTCTCATCGTAAACAATTTCACCCGTTTCCCAATTTTTACAGAGCCAGTTTCCCTTGCGGTTATTTTCCCAGTTCGATCCGTAAATGTAACCGTCCAGCTCAATCATTCCGTGGTGATGATTATCAAAAACCGTATCGGTATACACCTCTTCAAAGGCCGTAGCATCGCCATTTACTTTCAGCATTTTGGCAGGATAATCATACCCCATCGACAGGAATATTTCATCGTCTTTGCACAGCGGCACATTTGTCCAGATCAGTCCGGGTTGATCCGACCACTTGTCATGTTCATAATATTGATAGGTCATTTTCACCTCGCCATTTGCCGGGTTTAGCGCAATGAGGTGTGTAGCCGTAACTGCCAATACATATTGCTGCCCGTTGTAGTTGCAAGTTGTAGCCGAAGCATAAGCCCGCTGTCCGCCAACACTTTTTGTTTTCCAAATTTCTTCGCCAGTTAGCTTGTCAAAAGCAACGACTGAAGTTTCCTGTCCACCAGGTGTGCAAATCACTTTATTATCTACTATCAAGGGTGATTCGGAAACGCCCCAGATGTGCCATTCCGCCTTATAGTCGCGATCCACATTCACTTTCCAGTTAATGGCTCCGGTTTCTGCATTTAGACAAACCAATTCGCCAATTCCGCTGATGATATAAATCCGGTCGTCTTCAATGGTTGGTGTGCTTCGGGTGTCCGGAAACGACTTCTTCCAGGATTCACCATAAGCGACCTGCCATTTCTGATTACCTTCATAGTCGAAGCAGCTCAAGTAGTCCAGCGTGTCAATCATGCCGGACGCATAGATGTATTCTCCATTTGTAATAACCGAAGAATAGCCTTTACCAATGCCTTCGATTTCCAACAAAAGCTCAGGTCCGGCTTCTGGCCACTGTTTTAATAAACCGGTTTCGGAAAATTTACCATCGCGATTGGGGCCACGAAACTGATAAACTTGTGCATTGACAAACACACTTAAGCACAGCACCAGTTGGAGGATCAGTATTTTTTTCATGTTGGTTTTTAAATTTTATTTGGTTTAGGCAAGTCTCCCGAGAGTTTCGGAAACTAAGCTGATATTTTATACGCGATTAAAGATTTTCCATGCCGGACATACAAAATGCCCTTGTGAACTACCGGATGTGCCCAATGCTGAGCCGATCCGTATTGTACTTTGGTTTTTGAAATGATATCCAATTTTTCGGGACTTGGATTCACCAAAGCCAGTTCTCCCCGATCGGAATATAAAATAAACTTATCTGCAGCCATGATGATAGCTCCATTGCCCATTTCGGTTGAATTCCACATTTCCTGTCCGGTAGCATAATCATAACAAAACCAGCCACGTGACTTGTGACCAGAAGCATAAACATAACCGTCAACAATTTCTGCACCGCCCATTTGATTATCCATTTTTTCAGTACTCCAAACTTTTGTCACAGCAGATCCATCCTCGTTTAAAGCCAGTTTCACGCTGCCTTGTCCGTAACCGGTAAAACAAAACAGCGCACCATCTGCATAAATCGGAGTATTGGGGTGAATGTTATATTGATTGGGAAATGGATAGCTCCATAAAAGTTGGCCATTTTCGGTATCCACAGCAATGATCTGATTGCCGGTGTGTGTAACCAACAATTGACGCTGAGGCAGTTTAACCAGCTTAGGAGTGCAATAAGCTGAAAGTTGTCCTTTCCCTTTGTTTTTCCAAATTAGATCACCCGTCATGCGATTTAGCGCCACCACGTTGTATTCTTTGCCTCCAGGGGTGAAATAAACTTTATCGCCATCGACTACCACCGACTCCGTAAATCCGAAGCGAATATTTTCAGCACCAAAATCAGCGTCCAGTTCTTTATTCCATACAATTTTTTCAGTACTCAAATTCAGGCAAACCAACTCGCCATATCCGGTAGATACATAAGCCAGATCACCCACAATGGTTGGCGTTGGTCGTGCTCCGGGATAGCTCACGTCAAACTCTTTCCCGTACTTTATTTTCTTTTGAAATGTACCTTGTTCATTGAAAATGTTGATGTATCCAAAGTCATCCTCCATGCCAGTACAGTAGATTTTACCGTTGGCAAAAGCCGGTGTGGAAAAGCCATCTCCCAGCGCATCGTAATGCCAGAGGACTTCGGGACCATCGGCAGGCCAGGATGCCAACAAGTTTGGGGCAGGATATTTGGCTTCAGAGTTTTCGCCTCGCCATTGGGTGGGCTGTTGGGCCAAGGCACTTAAGCCAATAAAAACACTAAATAATAAGATTGTCAAGCGGTTTTTCATGGTTTTTTTGTTAGTGAAATCAAACGATCTCAAATTTATTAAGGAAAGACCAGACCACATAACCACCTTGCAAATTTAACAAGGTTCTAAATAGTTACATTTATTAACAAGAATTATGATATACATAAGAATACCAAACGGCTGTACTCCTGAGCAATACGCAATTGACATTCCTTAATAAAGGTAAATAACTTACGCCTATCACGAGCAATCTTGAGAAATATCTACAGCTCATTATTCATAATAATAAGCTGTAAACCAAGTGTATTCTCTTTTTTCAACACCACTAAACTCTCGTTTATCCATTACGGAAATGAATATTTACATTGATTCCAGACATGAATATTAAATTAAACTCACAACAAAGAGCAAAAAAAAAGCCCCCGGACAACCGGAAGCTTTTAGCGAAATCTAATTCTTCAAATTACAATTTTGGTTCCCAACCGGGCTGGTATTGACGATCCCATAATTTCATAGCATCACGATCGTAGATATGTCCGTTTTGCGTATCCACATCAAATGATTTTCCAATGCGATAAGAGATATTAGCATAATGAGTTAGCATCTGACTTTTCGCTCCCATATCGATAGGTGAATTCAGCAAACTGGATTTTCCCCTGATGTTATCGAAAAAGTTAATAACGTGCACATCTGTCATATCACCACCTCCGCCAAGAGCGGTTCCGGCCTCGTTACTTGCCGACTTGCTATCGCGAACAAGCTTCCCAGCTCTGTCATACAATTTGTAGCCTCCACGATCCACATACACAGATCCTTCTGTACCATAAATAATTGTTCCACGCCCAGAGCCGTATGTGCTGTATGCATTGCGGCTTTTGCCGTCCCACGCAATCATCTTATTGCCAGGAAAACGAAAACTGGCATCCATTGTATCATACATTTCCCAACCATCATCAAGAAAATGACGCTTGGCAGCCTGCACGTCCACATGCTCAGGATAATCGACCTGCAAAGCCCAGCGAGCAATGTCCAGTTCGTGGGTAGCGTTGTTGCCGGTTTCGGCTGTTCCCCAGTTCCATCCATACCAGTGCCAGTTGTAATCCCATGTATTATGACGGTAATCCTCGTGAGGTGCTGGCCCCTGCCATAAATTCCAGTCCAATCCTTCAGGAACCGACGCTTTTTTAGGTACCGGAACTACTCCGCGCTGATTCGAGTAAAATGCAACAGCACGATACACATCGCCTATTGCACCTTCGTGTATATCTTTAATAATAGCGATTGACTCGCGGGATGAACGCTGTTGGTTCCCCATTTGCACAACTTTGCCATATTTTTGCTGAAAATGAACCAGCAGTTCGCCTTCGCGTGGGCTGTGGCTACAGGGCTTTTCGATGTAGACATGCTTGCCGGCCTCCATAGCCATCCAGGTTCCCGGCGCATGCCAATGATCGGGTGTCGCATTAAAAACAGCATCTACTTTCTTATCGGCAAACACTTCGCGAATATCGTTAACCAGCTTGGCTTCACCACTGACCTTGCCTTTTAAATCTTTAGCTACCCTTTCGCGCTGACTTTTCATCACATCACAGATGTAGGCCAGATCAATGTTGTTGTTTTTATCTTTAACTGCATTGTAATAAGCGCCAACCCGACGCCCGCAGCCCATATAGGCAACTTGCAAACGATCATTGGCTCCTATAATTCGGGAATAACTCTTGGCCGACATGCCCATGGCCGATCCACCCAGCGTAATTCCGGCAGCACCCACAGCAGCTTTTCTTAAAAAATCTCTTCTGTTTGAACTCATTTTCTTTTGATTTATTCGTTATTAGGTTTATTGCATCGTTGATAAAATACCCTTGACATAGCCCATTGATTCAGCCATCCCCCGGAAAGGATTATCACCATCCTTTTCATACTCCAAAGCGATTACGCCATCGTAGTTCAAGTCAACCAAATCATTTAAAAATTGGTTGAAATCAATTACACCATGACCAATTTCGCAGGTTGATCCATCATGATCGGCTTTTGTAACGTCCTTGATATGAATATCCAATACCCGGTCAAAAAAGTCTTTGACATCTTGCGACGGACTACGTCCAATGCGCTTGGTGTGGCCAATGTCGATACACAGACCCATGCGTGGATCCATATCTTTAATCAGCATGTATGCACTTTCGGCACTTGGATACAGTTTATCGCCTGGGCCATGGTTATGAATAGCCAATTTGATATCGTATTCTTTCACTTTATTTTCGACATAAGGAAGCAACTCATGGGCAGGCACTCCAACAATCATGTCCATTTCGGCTTTTTTGGCATACTCAAAGGCCTGATCCACCTCAGCTTCTGTTTTCATATAAATAACGCCTCCTGCATATAAATCCAGTCCGGCTACTTTAGATTTCTGGACGGCCTCGGCAATTTCGGCATCTGTAGCATCCAGTTTTAAATGAAAACTTTTGAACGCAACGTAGTCAGCTCCCAATTGCTTGGTAAACTCCAGTGTCTTATCAATATCAAATTTCCGAAGCGAGTAGGAAGCAACGCCTAATTTGAATTTGATTTCTTTCTTCACTTCCTTTTTCGCTGGCTGCGATTCTGTTTGACATGACGAGATTCCAACTGCAAACAGCAAAAACAAGGAAGCCAGTAGTCCGGTTGTTAGTTTATTCATCGATTTCATAGCTTATAGTTTTCGTATTTTCAGACTTCTGAAATGTACCTCATCCTGGTGATCCTGTAAAAGAATAGGAGTCTCTTCAACCAAGCCGAAGTCTTTATAATCAGCGTATTTACTGCGAGCTACCAATGCATGAAAAATATTGGAGTCGATGGTATATTCTACCACTTTAATTCCATTGAGCCAATGTTCGACCCGGTTGTCAGGATAAACCACCAGACGTCCGCGATTCCACTGACCAACCGGCTTAACAAAACGTCCTTCCGTTTCAGAAGGAATCAGATCGTACAGCGAAGCCATTTTCCGGTTACCGGCAGCTCCCTGCTTAGCATCGGGGTGATTGGCATCATCCAAAACCTGATACTCGAGCCCAATGCTAGGGCCATTATTTCCCGTGCGGTATTTAATTCCGCTGTTCGCGGCCTTGGTCAGTTTAAATTCGAATTGAAGGTCAAACGCTTTAAACTTTTCTTTTGTAACAATATCGCCTGGTCGCTTAGCAACTTCATTCTCCGACAAAATTGTCAGAGCACCATCTTTTACCACCCAGCCTTTATCCGGGAATTGATCAGCCGATGCACTTTTCCATCCTTCGGTAGTTTCGCCGTCGAACAGCAATTTGATGCCTTGATTCTGCTCTGTTTCCGAAAGTTGATTCGGAAGCAAGTTAACAACGAAAACATCGTCCATCGGAGTCAGTTTTAGATCTTTTGTTTTGATGCGTACATTCCTCCATTTAATCTGACGGCCAACCTGGTCGGCACCATTAACGGAATGAACCTGCAAGGAAATAAAGCCTTTGGGAGTCATATCATCAATCAAATGCGCTACCGGCTTTCCGTTTAAAAAAGTACGAATATCGTTTCCAACACATTCGATTCGGTATAAATTCCACTCGCCATTGCGAAATACTTTTCCTCCTTCGGGATTCAGCGTACACGGATACAGCCAGCCACGGCGGGCTTCATCGTAAATACCGCCACTCCAGGCACGCCTTGAGGGATCCACTTCGCACTGGTAGCCATGCACCCGTCCATTATTGTAATCCGCCTTGCTCTGGCTGCGAAACTGGATACCAGAATTCATCCGATCATCTACCTTCAGCTCCACCTCCAGAATAAAGTCGCTATAGTCCTTTTCGGTTGTTAGGAACGAGTTGGGCGTATTGGCAACGGTTGTGCCAACAATAACTCCATTGACCACTTCGTATTTAGCTTTTCCATTCAGCTGCTTCCAGCCCGACAAGTCTTTCCCGTTAAAAAGATACTCCCAACCATCTGCCTGTCCGGCAAATAAAAAAGAACTCATTAAAATAAAAAGCGTTGTAATTCGAATTTTCATAACTGTATTATTGATTTAATTACTTAGAAATCGTCGTGAACGATAACGAATATATAAAAATAGAGATATTTCAGGTATATTTGTTCGCCTAAAACGGGTTTTATAACAGTTACAACTAAGCTATAGCACAAACCATGACCATCAATACAGGCTTAATAAACAAACACTTAAAAAAGATCACCAGCAGCAGACATTTCGCGAAGTCAAAAATAAGCTGTGATTTGTTATGCTACCTGACAGAAGCATCACTGGAGGGGAAGAACCCCAAAGAATTCACGATTGGCGTTGAACTTTTCGGTAAAAAGTATGATGAAAATGAGAAACAGGATTCCAACATCCGTGTCTATATTCACAATGTTCGCAAAAAGCTAAAAGACTATTATGACGCAGAAGGCAGCAAGGATCCGGTCATTTTTGTAGTTGAAAAAGGCAAATACCGGGTTCGGTTTGATTCGCCCAAAGATCACCGTAAACCCGTTAGATATGTTTTTCTGGTTCCGTTTTTAATCAGCCTAGCAGCTTTAATTGCTATCAGCTACTTGTTCGTGCAGCAAAGAACCCAAAACAACAATCCCTGGGAAGACTTGCCTGTTTGGCAATCCTTTGCCGAAAACGAAAAGCCCACCCTGCTGGTTTTGGGTGATTACTTTGTTTTCTCAGGAGAGTTACCCACAGGCAATACTGGCGTTTATCGCGATTTCAGCATCAATTCGGAAGTGGAATATGAACATCTATTAGATAAGAATCCGGACTTGGTGTTCAGCTTATCCAAATCACACCTCACCTACTTGTCAAAGATGGCCGCTTTTTGTCAAAGTCATATTTACAAGGTTTTTGCACAAACAGGTGCCGAAATTCATGTCAAGCTCTCTTCAGATTTGCAACCAGATGATTTGAAAAACAACAATATCATTTTTGTCGGTAATTATAAAAACATGGGACTGTTTGAGAACATTGTAAACGACATCAATTTCTCCTTTGGAGTCGGAAGCGCTTCCAGGCAGCTTATCTTTTCAAACGATCCTTGTGCCGAAATCTATCAACCAACCAACAATAACACCAAGGAAACCGACTATGCCTTGGTCATCAACACCAAAGGCTATACTGGCAACCGGTTTTTGCTTTTTCTGTCAACACAGGATATCGGTAATATATCGGTGGTCAATCAGCTGACTAAGCCAGATTATTTAAGAAGCTTCATAAATGAAAAGTCAAAACAACTTGATACGGAAAGCTTCAAAGCACTCTACCAAGTAGAAGGAATCAACAAAACAGATCTATCGTTTGAGTTGGTGAAGGTAGAGTAACTGGGAATGATTGGAAAGCCATCAACACATCTGAACGCAATCAATCCATTCCCCGCTCCCGCATAAGCATATCGAACAATTTATTGATGATTTTCAGCTCCTCCAGTTGCGCATTCAGTCGCTTTTTTCCCTCATCCAGAATCGTGTAATAGCGCCGGGGCCGTTCGTTACCTTCAACTTTCCAATAGGATTTGACTAAGCCTTCTTTCTCAAGTTTTTTTAAAACCGGATAGATGCTTGCCTCTTGCCATTCCACAATGCCATCACTCATTCGCTTGACATTTTGAACGATCTCATATCCATAACTGTCAGACGAACTCAAAGACAATAAAACAAACGGAATAGCTACTGCGCCCTTCCATTCTTTTGAAATACCTTTCATATATTTGCTTTTTCACATATCGAGGATAAGTATACAAAATTCCACAAACTACATCAAGGGAATGCGTTGAATATTTCAGAAAAAACGTTCAGCCATTGCAGGTGCTTCTATTTTCTTATTTTTGTACAAATTTCAAAATGAAAGTTACCATTCTCATCCTATACTTTATTTTCATTGTTGCCTTAGGCATTTATTCCTGGCTGAAAATAAAGGAACCTACCGACTATTTTATTGCCGGCAAACGCTCCGGATTCTGGCAGGTCTCAGGCAGTTTGCTGGCTACCGTACTTGGTGGATCGGCTATTTTAGGAACCGTCAATCTGACCAAGGATCAAAGCTGGGCTGCAGCCTGGTACTTAGTTGCGGCATCGCTCGGGCTATGGCTTTTGGTACCTTTGGTAGGCAAAGTCAATCGTCTGGGAAAATACACGCTCACCAACCTGATTGGGCAATTTTACGGCGAAACAGCGCGTAAAACGGCTTCAGTTATTATTCCGCTGGCCTGGACCGGCATTGTAGCAGCGCAAATTATTGCATCGGCCAAAATCCTGTTTAGCTTTTTCGACATGCCCTACGAAACCGGCGTGCTGCTGTCGGGCGCCGTTTTTATCTTATACACCCTGATTGGAGGGCAAATCTCAATCATTAAAACAGATCTTTTACAATCTTGTATCATTCTATTCGGCGTTATTTTAACCGCCTTTATGTTGTGGAGTGCCCCCGAACAAGTCCCTGCATTCAGTCAATCATTTCCATTTAATCCTCATTTTTCAGGCATTGATTTAGTCATTCTGATCCTGACTTTTTCAAGCACTTTTGTCGTTGGGCCCGATATTTATTCGCGGGTATTCTGTGCTAAAGATGAAAAAACGGCCAGAAAAAGTGTCCGAATTGTGGCTTCAGTATTGCTCCCATTTGCTTTCATCCTCGCGTATGTCGGGGTCTTCGCATTCAGTCATTTGCCCGCAGGCAAGCTGGAAGAGTCGGCAGCGTTAATTGATATTATTAACCTGTACCTTCCTGATTGGATTGGCGGAGTCATGGCCGCAGCCTTGTTGTCGGCCGTACTTTCATCAGCCGATACTACCTTGCTGACCTCATCCATGATTTTAAGCGAACTGATTCATCCGGATATCAATAACGCCAGGTCGCTAAAAAACACCCGCTATTTCATTCTGTTAAGTGGGGCGATCAGCGTTTTGCTAGCCCTGAAGGTTACCTCCATTATTGGCACCCTACTTCTCGCTCTGGCTTTTTACTCGGGAGCTTTTATTGTTCCGCTGATTGCTGCGTTGACTAATCTTAAAGTTAATAAACGGCTCAGTATATGGGCTATGGGTGCCGGCGGACTGATTGCTCTGAGCGGGAAACTGGGCACTGGCTTATGGGCCGGTAACTATGGCTATTGGATCATTATTCTGGCCTTTGTCATCAATGCCGCTATTCTGGCTATTCCTGAGAGAAGACCAGCGGTTCGGCATTAGCCAATCCAACTCTTGTCCCTTCCATTTTGCCAGGCAATCGAGCTCATTTCTCCCTCCAATTGTTGCTGTTTGACGAAAATTGTTTCATCGGTCTCGCTAGAATTATACATTTATCATGTAATTTATATCTTTGTATGCTTTCAAAATAAAGTAGGGTGAAGCCTGACAAATTTTCAACATCCTTATAAAGCGCCTCACAAAGCGCGGGGAAATAAATTAAGCGGCTTCATAAAAAAAGAAAACCCTCGCTGTTTTTGAAGTTATTTTGACAACAAAAAAATACAGATAAATGAAAATTGCATTAATAGGTTACGGCAGAATGGGGAAAGCAATTGAATCCATTGCCAAAGAGCGTGGACACGAAATTGTTTTGACGATTGATGTGGACAACCAAAACGATCTCACGGTAGAGAACCTAAAAAAAGCAGATGTCGCGATTGAATTTACCATTCCGGCTTCAGCGCTCAACAATTATAAAACCTGTTTTGCCAGTAATGTTCCGGTTGTTAGCGGCACAACAGGCTGGCTCGACAAAAAAGCCGAAGTACTGGAAGAAATGAAAAAACAGGATGGAACGTTTTTCTACGCTTCCAACTTTAGTTTAGGAGTCAACTTGTTTTTTGCGCTGAACAAAAAATTGGCAGAGCTGATGAAAGGCCGTTCTGAATATGACATCAGCATGGAAGAAGTTCATCACACCAAAAAGCTAGATGCACCAAGCGGAACAGCTATCAGCCTGGCAGAGGACTTGTTTGAGCTTCATCCCGGGAAGAGCAGCTGGACACTGGACGCCCCCAAAAATGCAAAAGAGATGCATATTGAAGCCATCCGCGAAGGAGACGTTCCGGGAATTCACCGGGTGAAATATGAGTCGGAGATTGATTACATCGAAATTGAGCACAGCGCGAAAAGCCGGCAAGGATTTGCTCTTGGCGCCGTGCTGGCGGCCGAATTCAGTGCCGATAAAAAAGGATTGGTCAGCATGAATGATCTTTTAAACCTATAACATACCCTAAAACTGATGAGAGAAATTTTAACGAACAAATGGTTCAAATTCATCTTTGTTGCCCTGCTTTATAGCCTATGGGTCCTTTGGATGACAAGCTATTGGTGGCTTATCGGCCTGGTAGTTATTTTCGATATGTACATTACTAAAAAAGTACATTGGGCCTTCTGGAAAAAGAAAAACCCGCCGGAAGGTAAGCAGACCAAAGTTGTTGAATGGGTTGATGCTATTATTTTTGCAGTCATTGCAGCCACCTTTATCCGCATGTTCTTTATTGAAGCTTACACCATTCCTACCTCATCCATGGAAAAATCCATGCTTGTTGGCGATTTTCTGTTCGTAAGCAAAACATCGTATGGCCCCAAACTACCCAACACTCCCCTTTCATTTCCGTTTGTGCACCATACAATGCCGCTATCGAAAACAAAAAAATCGTATGTCGAATGGATTCAGAATCCTTACAAACGCATGGCTGGTTTTGGTGAAGTAGAGAACAACGATGTGGTCGTTTTTAACTTTCCGCATGGAGATACGGTGGCTATGAACATGCCAACGCAGGATTATTACCAACTGATCCGCTCCTACGGACGCGACCGGATTTGGAATGATGAGCGCACCTTTGGAAAAATCATCAGCCGGCCTGTTGATAAGCGCGAAAACTACATCAAGCGATGTGTTGGAATTGCAGGCGATGTGTTGGAATTGAAAGATGGGCAGCTGTATGTCAATGGTGAAACTCAGAAAGGGTTCCCAGGCGTTCAGTACGATTACATCATCACCACAAACGGCACGCCAATCAACCCGCGGGTGCTTGAAAAGATAGGTATCTCTAAAGCCGATCAGCAAGTCTTTTCAGGTTCGCAGTACCTCTATCCGCTAACGGAGGAATATGTAAAAGAATTGGACAAACTGAACAACATCACCTCAATCAAACGGGTGAATATGCCAGCAGGCAATTGGGACCAGAATATCTTTCCACACAACAAGAACTACCAGTGGAATGTTGATAATCTTGGCCCGCTAACAGTTCCCCAAAAAGGTGAAACGGTAGGCCTTACAATGGAAAGCTTACCTCTGTACGAACGAATTATTGATTTGTATGAAAATCATGAATTGACCGTAAAAGACAGTACCATTTATATTGATGGTGTAGCGACAGACAACTATACGTTCGAAATGGATTATTTCTGGATGATGGGTGATAACCGCCACAATTCGGCCGATTCGCGCTATTGGGGCTTTGTACCGGAAGACCACATTGTTGGAAAAGCCGTTTTCATCTGGCTTTCACTCGACAAGGAAAAGAGCTTGCCGAACAATATTCGCTGGAGCAGACTATTTTCGTTTGTTCATTAAGCAGGCCATTCACTGTTTTAAAAAAGGATAGTGAAGATTTGCTTCATTATCCTTTTTTTTTAGTAAATTCCCTCAAAACAAAACATATGTCAGCAGGAATCATTTTTTTTCTCATACTGGCTTTATTGCTGGTTATTTTTACCCTACAAAATCCAACGACCATTGATTTACATGTCTTTTTCTGGAATGTGCATGAGGTTTCTTTGGTTTTGGCACTAATCGTTTGTTTAATCCTGGGGGTTGTTCTGGCCTTCTTGCTCAGCTACCCCCAAATATGGAAACTGAAAAGCCAGCTAAAAGAAAAGCAAAAGAGAATCAAAGAACTGGAACAGAACCAGAACTCAAAAGAAGAAAAACCTCACATCGAAGGAGTTGAAATGACCGATGATAATGAGGACAGTTTTTTTAAAGATTAAGGGAAATGATAAAACCTGACATTTTACTGAGCACCGCTTATTTTCCACCCGTTCAGTACCTCTCTAAATTTGTTGATCACCCAAGCATTTGGATTGAAACGGCAGAAAATTTCACCAAGCAAACCTACCGCAACCGGACGATCATTCTGGCTGCGAATGGGCCGGAATCGTTGATATTTCCAGTAGAAAAAGGACGCAGCCGAAAGCAGCTGATCAAAGATATTCGGATTTCGTACGACACTAATTGGCAACACATTCATTGGCAAGCCATTGTTTCGGCCTACCAATCGTCGCCATTTTTTGAGGTACTTCAAGATGATTTTCGCCCCTTCTTTGAAAAGCATTATTCGTTTTTACTGGACTTCAACCAAGAAATACTACAAACAGTGCTCGACATTTTAGAATTGTCCACCACCATTAAACTAACCGAGGATTTTGAGGAAGTCTCCCCCAACTGCTTAAATTTCCGGGAAGCCATTCACCCCAAACCGCAAAAGGCCCTCCCCGATTCGCAGTTCGAGGCCCAACCCTACGCACAGGTTTTTGACAATAAATTTGGATTTACCCCTAACCTGAGCTGTTTGGATTTGCTCTTCAACAGTGGTTCAGAAAGTTATGAAATTTTGCTAAAAAGCATTCAGCACGACTGACCAAGTAAGCGTAGAAAGTCGAGAATAATATCAGCATGATCAAAAGCCAGATCAGGCAGCTGATCTAGCTTAAACCAGGCAGCTTCAGCAGCATCATCGCCGCCTTTAACGCCAGCGTCAGCCTCTACAAAACCATAAAAAACAACAGAAAGAGTGCGCCCTCTGGGGTCGCGATCAACACCATCGTACACCCGAAACTGCTCCAGGTTATCCACTTCCAGCCCGGTTTCTTCCTTCAACTCCCGCTTGCAGGCATCTACAAGCAATTCATCCATGTCAATAAAACCACCAGGCAACGCCCAATGATTTTGATAGGGGGCGATTGCCCGACGGATGAGCAAAATTTCGGCTGTTTTTTTTCTGAGAATCAATGCATCGGTCGTTACCGACGGACGAGGATATTTATAAGTATAGCTTGCTGTCATTAGATATGAGAATTAATCAGGGCTCAAGTTAAGATTTCAGACCTTTGTTTTTATTCTATTACTCGTTTCATTACACGCATTTTATGCGAATAGCGCTTGGTTTCCAAATTGAAAATCCCGAACTGATCGACATTGTCAATCCGCACTTTCCCCGATGCATGAATAATTTTATTCTTCTCCCAGATGATACCCACATGGATGATGTTTCCTTCTTCATCATCAAAGAAAGCCAAATCGCCAGGCAAAGCTTCTTCCACAAACGAAAAAGCAGTTCCAATGTGCACTTGCTGGCTGGCATCGCGGGGTAACTGTATGCCCGCTTGCTTATAGATGATCTGTATCAAGCCGGAACAATCAATACCAAAAGGAGAACGTCCACCCCACAAGTATGGTACATTGAAATACATCAAAGCTTGCTGAATAATCAATTTACGTTCATCAGCTGGCTGTTGATACATAAATTTTCCATTCATCTGAAAAACATCCCGATTAATCGAAAACTCTTTTTTATAGGGGCGCCAACAAGGCAAAGTACTACCTGCCACAATCATCATATTTTGTTCTCCCTCAATGGGAATAAGATTGAAAATATCGGTGCAAACGGCAAAGGGAGAGTTCATTATCTTCAAGTAGGCTCGCTCATTTAATTCTGTAATCATTTTCTGATCCACCCATCCCTCATAGCCATCGTAGCCCATAGTAATTCGGCACCAACCCATAAATTGTTCGTGTACTTCAAAATGCTCTCCAAATAAAACTTGGCTAGTCATTTCACTTCGCTCGGAGGGATCTTTACGCAACGGTATGATACTTAGTCCGGAAATTCCGTAATTCATTTGTCTGTTATTACTTTTCATACCCACATAAAACTTGCCAATCCGATGCATGGCGGAATCCTCATGGATGAGAAATATGTTCTCATGGCTCGTTTCATGAAAGAAATTACTAATTTTAAGAGTTCAAATATAAAACTTCAAGACTAGTTTTGTGTAGTCTTTGTAAGCCTTTAAAAAAGTATTTATGAAAAAGTTATTAACGCGCTTAGCCCGCTACTACCACTTTTTTTACATCGCATTCGTATTTCTGGCAACTGTTTTTCTGCTTTATTTAATCATCCCCGGCGAGAGTCGGTTCAAATATGAGTTTCAAAAAAATGCTCCCTGGCGACATGAAACCTTAGTTGCTCCATTTAACTTCGCTATTTTAAAAGGAGAAGAAGAAGTTAAACTTGAACAGGACTCAGTCAAAAGTCAATACATCCCCTACCTAAAGGTTGACACCCTGGAGCAGATAGCGCAAACCAACAACCTGGGCAGAGTATTAGGAAACTACCAGCTCGATACAACAACAATACAGAACCTCACCCAGTTCTTACTCGAACTATACCAAACCGGATTGATTGAGCAGGCGCCCGAGAATCATCCAGCCTTAACAAATAAAAAGGAGGTCATTTTAATCCAGGATAAGCTCGCATCACGCGCCCCTGTCGACGAGCTATACACCTTAAAAACAGCCTATCAGGAACTAAGCGATACCATTAGAGCCAGCATGGGGGATAAATTCAATACTTTTAACCAAGTTGTGAATCTAAGTGATTTTATCACGGCCAACATAACTTACGATAATGATTTAAATGCCAGCGAATTGCAAAAACAGCTAGCTGAGATCTCTATTACCCAGGGCATGGTTCAAGCAGGCGAACGGATAATTTTCAAAGGCGACATTGTAACACCTGACAAGTTCGTGATTCTGGAGTCCTTGAAAAAGAGCTATGAAACCAAACGCGGACAGAACATTGAACGCTATCTGCTGATTCTAGGTAAAATCATCCTGATTATTTCCAGCTTACTCATCCTGATTTTTTATTTGTATTACTTCAGGCCCGAGATATTCAAGCAAAAACGCCGACTGAGTTTCATTCTCATTATGATTGTGTTGATGGTTTTCACCTCGCGCTTTGTAAACGACCGCGATTTCATTGATCTTTATCTAGTACCACTGGCCATTCTACCAATCTTGCTACGTATTTTTTTCGACTCGCGAACGGCGATCTTCACTCTTCTGGTTACGACCCTATTAATCGGCTATTTCGCTCCTAATAATTTCGAGTACATCTTTCTGAACCAAGTTGCCGGAATTATTGCTGTTTTTAGTTTAGATAAATTGCATCGCCGCTCGCATTTAGTGCTAACAGCCATGTGGGTATTTATCAGTTACTCTGTCGTTTTCCTGGCCTTATCCATGATTCAGGAAGGAAATATTGAGTCCATTCAATGGGAAGAACTGCAATGGTTTGGAGGTAATGCCCTCCTTATCTTACTTGCTTATCCATTAATTTACATTTTTGAAAAGCTATTCGGTTTTGTTTCTGATGTGACACTTATCGAACTATCCGACACCAATCAACCCCTGCTCCGGAAGCTGGCACAAGAGGCTCCCGGCACCTTTCAACACTCCATGCAGATAGCCAACCTGGCCGAAGAAGTCATTCTTCGGATTGGAGGAAACCCATTCCTGGTTCGGGCAGGGGCCTTATACCACGACATTGGCAAAACCAATCAACCCGCTTTTTTTGTCGAAAACCAAGTGGCAGGCATGAGCCCGCACAGTGAACTCGACAATAAGGAAAGCGCCAAAATAATTATTGACCATGTTACCCGTGGGGTTAAGATTGCTCGTCGCCACAAGCTTCCAGAGATGATTATTGATTTCATCAGTAGTCACCACGGAACCACGCAGGCCAAGTATTTCTATACTACTTATAAGAATGATCACCCTGAAGAAGTAGTTGATCCAAAGGAATTTACCTACCCGGGGCCACCACCCAAAAGCAAAGAAACCACCGTGGTAATGCTCACCGATGGAATTGAAGCGGCAGCCCGTGCACAGAAAGAAAAGACCCATGAGAACCTTCAACAATTAATTGAGAAAATGGTGAAGGATAAACTGGATTCCGGACAGATGGAAAACGCCGATTTAACCCTTCGAGATATTCGTATCTTCAAAGAAACAATTCTTGAAAAATTGCTGAATATTTATCATGTACGCATTGAATATCCCGAAGAGAACAACAAAGTGTCGAAATAAAACGAATGCAACAGCAGAATGGAGGACTTCTTTTGTTTGTCCTTCATTTTGCAAATCTTAAAATCACCCCTCCATTTGAAAAATCAAGAACTAAATATTGAAAAGCAACTTATCCGTGATTTGAAGGAAGGTCATGCCAAAGCCTTTGACCAACTTTTCACTAAATATGGAAAGCGATTATTCTTTTTCTCACTCGGCTATTTAAAGTCTGAGTTTGAAGCTGAAGAAGTCGTCCAGGAAGTTTTTTATAAAATTTGGAAAAATAGGAAATCAGTTAATCCAGACCTTTCATTTAAAGCCTACTTATTCAAAATTGCTTTTAATCATATCCAAGAGCTTTTCCAAAAACTAAACTTACAGAAAGCCTACCAGCATGAAATAATTAACACTGCGATTGTATCTAGCAACGAATTGGATAGCAGAACCAACTACCAATCCTTACTGGAGCTGGTAAATAAACTTATTGATCAACTTCCACCGCGTCAAAAAGAAATCCTGATTAGAAAGCGTCAGCATGGGCAAGCCATCAACGAGATAGCCAAGGAACTCAACATCTCTTCAAAAACAGTAGAAAATCATATAACCGAAGCGCTAAAAAAACTCAAGAAAGGACTAAGTGCAGAAAACACAAGCGGACTGCTCTATTTTCATCTATTTATAAACAATCACCCTTTCCAATAAAGAAACAGACCCAACAGATCCCCAAGCCAATAATCAAGCAGCGCATAGATTCTATCAAATATTTTAAAAAAAAAGTACAATCATCACTAGGGGATTTTACCTGCTCACCCCTATTACTTAATAAGCAAACAGAACGAAACGAGATCAATTGTTTTTTGCCTATTATTAATTGACAGATTTAAACTTGATGACAAAGAAAAAGGATATATTAAAACGATATTTTTCAGGAAAATACTCAAGAAAAGATTTCCAATCTGTTTTAAACCTTTTCTTCGAATCCAAGAACCAAACTTTTCTGGAAACAGAATTAAAAGAACACTGGCAAGATTTTGATCTGAATCAAAAACAACAGGAAAAGGACTTCTCCACTGTATTAAATCAGGTACAACACCGAATTTATCTAGAAGAAAATGGGAAAGAACGAAAACTTAAGCCCATCCTCAGATTACAACGAATTGCCGCAATTCTTTTCATTCCGCTTTTTTTGAGTTTTTTAGGTTATTACATATTTAATAAACCGGCCAATAACACTAATGCCTTTGCCGAAATTCATTGTCCTGAAGGTACTCGAACGAAATTCATACTTCCTGATGGTAGCTCCGGCTATTTAAACAACGGTAGCAAACTCTCCTACCCTGTGCCTTTCAATAGCTCCAGAGAAGTTTCGTTAGTGGGAGAAGCCTATTTTGATGTCATTCAAAACGGGTTACCCTTTCATGTAAAAACAAAGAAACTAGACATTATGGTAATGGGAACCACCTTCAATGTCATAGCATACGCAGAGGATCTCACAGAGGAGGTGATCTTGCAAACCGGAAAAGTTTCTGTAAGCTCAGAAAAAGGGAAGGAATTAACCACGTTAGTACCCAACCAGCAACTAACTCTTGACCTGAATAGCAATCGCTACCATGTTCGAAATGTTGACGCTGCACATTATACGGTCTGGCGCGAAGGTAAACTTGTTTTCAGAAATGAGAAATTGGAAAATGTTGCAAAACGAATTGAACGATGGTACAATATAGATATTGTAATTGCCGATGAGGCTTTAAAAAACTATACCTACCATGCTACTTTTATGAACCATAGCCTAGAAGAACTTCTAAGCTTGCTGACATTCACCTCGCCCATGAAATTTAAACTCGAAAACCAAACGATAAATAGCAATGGAGATTACATAGAAAAGAGAAAAGTGACATTCACGATCGATGAAACAAAAATAAAACGAATAAATTAAAAGAGCAGGAAAGTACGGCCATACTTCCCTGCTAAAATCAAGTAGTGTAATGCTAATAAATTGTTTAACCACTTAATGAATCAAATTTATGAAAAAAAAACGAATCTGGGTGCCGGAAAGCTTCTGCACACTGATTAAAATCTGGAAAGTCATGCGCTTAAGTTTATTCTTTGTGCTAGTTTGTATTGCCCAAGTCTGGGCAACTAATTCCTACTCACAACAAACACGTCTGACAATAAACATGTCGAATGTAAAAGTCATTGATGTATTAAGTAAAATTGAAGATCAAACAGAGTACTTCTTCCTGTTCAATCAAAAGTTAGTTAATGTTGACCGAGTTGTAAATGTAAAAGTGAATGAAGAGAAAGTTAATAATATTCTTTCTCATCTATTTGAAAACACCAAAGTTGGTTACCGGATCATGGATCGCCAAATTCTTTTGTCTCCTGAAAACGTAAATACGAACCAAGCAGATAAACGAACCATTACCGGCAAGGTTACCAACGAAAGCGGAGAGCCTATCCCCGGCGCAACGGTGGTTGTAAAGGGAATAGCCAAAGGAGTTATTACCGATATGGACGGCCTGTTTAAGATCACCGAGGTTGAGACCACGCAAACATTAGTCTTTTCTTTTGTTGGCATGAAAACGCAGGAAGTCCAAATTACAACCAAGTCGAATCTTGCAATCATGCTTGAAGAAAGTACAATAGGACTGGACGAGGTTATCGCGGTTGGATATGGGGTGCAAAAAAAGGTCAATTTGACTGGTGCTATCACCGCCGTAAAAATGGAAGAACTAAGTAATATTTCAACTCCAAATCTTTCAAACTCACTTGCTGGACGTGCTCCGGGTGTAAACATTACCGGAACATCAGGATTGTCTGGTGCTACTTCAAAAATAAGGATTCGGGGCGGATTCGGAGAACCGCTGTTCGTTATTGATGGGATTGTCCGAGAAAAAGAAGCTTTTGACGCGTTGGAAGCTGGAGAAGTAGATCAGTTGAGCTTTTTGAAAGATGCTGCTACAGCATCAATCTATGGCTCGCGAGCGGGTAATGGTGTTGTTTTGGTTACCACCAAAAAAGGAAAAAAACAAAAACCGACTTTCAACTTTCAATCTTCCTACACCACTTCGTCACCAACTCAAACGCTCCTGTCTGATCAAACTACAGCAACGGATGAATTGATTTACCAAAACCGGGTTGCTGAATTTAATGGGACAACACCTCCAAATGGTCCAGAGGAGTTTGCCTATTTTGAAAACCGCAGTTACAATGTAAACGACTTCATATGGCAAAACCCATGGAGTCAAAAACACTCGTTGAGCGTAGCTGGTGGTAGTGATAAAATTACCTACTACTCAATAGCTAGTTATAGGGGCGAAGAAGGTTCTTACACGTCATTGGATCACCAAAAATTCAATTTGCGCTCTAATGTTTCCGCTAAAATTTCTGAAAGTATTCAATTTACCCTCAACGTGTCTGCCAACCAGCAGAATCATGATCGCTTCTACTGGCCGTTCTCTCCAGATGACGACTATGATGTATCCGATTTATACCGGGTTACCTTTAACTGGCCAAAGGTTTATCCATTTTACACCTTGGAGGACGGTACTCCTGCCGACTTCATAACTGAATATCCAGTGCAAACCCCAATGGGAAGTTGGCTGGCATGGAGTGTAATCGATCAGATTGCAGGAGATCGATATATCAAAACCCGTAAACGCGAATTAAACTCGATTCTGTCACTTGATATTAAACTTGACAAGCTTATTCAAGGACTTTCAACTAAAGTCACAGGCAACTATATCGCATCTGATTACATGCGGAAAAAATATCTGACATTTCAAAAAAACTACGTATTTAATCAAGCCGATCCGGATGGCAACCGTTTTGTTCCTGCAGCTCCTGATCCTAACAAGACCAATACGTTTACATTTAGCCAAAACCAGCCTTACTTGAGCTACGACATCAATACTAGCTGGAGTTACCAGTTCAACTGGTTTTTAAACTACAAACAATCCTTTGGCAAGCACAATTTTGATGCAATGGCTGTTTGGGAACAAAGTGAAAGCGGACTCTATGGTGCTTATGCCAAAGCCGAAGATCCTGTCACAACCTATGATCAGGATTTTGTATACTCAACTGATGCTGAACGTCGTTATGGAAGAGGCTGGGAAGAAATTGGAGCTCGTCAGTCATTAATAGGAAGATTAAATTATAATTTCAACGAGCGCTATATTGCTGAGTTCTCTTTTAGGTATGATGGCAACACCCTATTTCCTAAAAGCAAACGCTGGGGATTCTTCCCCTCATTATCTGCTGCATGGCGTATTTCCGAAGAATTATTTATGGATGAAACCAACACTTGGCTTGATGATTTAAAACTAAGAGTATCATACGGAACAACAGGAAATGACCTTGATGTCAATAATAATAGAATTCGTCCATTTTCATACACTAACATATACCAAAATGCTGGAAACTACATTTTTGGCGATAAGCTTTACCGAAGTATTCAACCAGGAGCAACCCCAAATCCAAATTTAACTTGGGCTACTTCTACCACTTACAATGTCGGACTCGACTTCACCATGCTGAGCAGTAAATTATCAGGAACAATTGACGTATTTTCAAAAAATGAAACTGACATTCTAGGTTCTCGGCTGGTAACCCTTCCTGATAATTATGGGCAAAGTCTGGCTCCTGAAAATTATGCCGAACGTTCGTGGCGAGGTGGTGAGCTCACTATCACCTGGCGCGATAAAGCTATAAAAAATCAACTCAATTACTCCGTTTACGGTAATGTTGGCTATGCCAAAGATCGTTGGGACTTAATTGATGAAGGAGAAGCTTATCTAACAGGTGGAAGTCGCGAGTGGGCTTCCAAAATTGGTAATCCACTTGACCGCCTCTTTGGCTATAAAAGCCTAGGAATAGTGCGAACTCAAGAGCAATTAGATGAATTGCTAGCTAGTGGATTTAAACAATTTGGAAGAACCCCATACTTGGGAGGTCTTTTATTTGAGGACATCAGAGGAGATGGCTATTCAGAAGGACCTGATGGCAAGATTGATTCAAATGACGAACAACTACTATCGGAAAATGCCGCACCTAGACTTAACTACGGCTTTGGCTTCAGCGCTAGTTGGAAAAACTTTTCAATCGATGCTCACTTTCAAGGCGTAGGTGTATACGACCGAATGATTAGTAATAAAGAAGGAGCAGGAATCAGACAATGGGGAGGAACCGTTCGTCCGTATTATCCCATTTGGACCAAAGATGTTTGGACTCCCGAAAATCCAGATGGAGAATATCCTCGTCCAGTCGGCAAGAACTGGTATGAATCTGGTACTGGAGCCAGCTCGTACTGGATTAAAAATGGAGCTTATTTGAGATTGAAAAACCTGAACGTAGGCTACAATTTGCCATCCAAGTGGCTGTCTGAAATCAATTTAGCAAGCGCTCAAATTTTCTTTAATGGTAGTAATTTGTTTGCGATTTCAGAAATCAAAGAATTTCACGATCCAGAACAAAAAGAATATGACTCATACCCTTTAATGAAATCGTTCACTTTTGGACTAGATATTAAATTTTAAAACTTAATTCAACATGAAAAATATTCTATACGCATTAATTGTTTTAACTGCGTTTACCCGATGTTCAAATGTTCTTGACATTGAAGACATAAACAACTATAGCCCCGACTTGGTATGGAACGATGAGAACCTTGCCAATGCTTATATGGCCAATCTATACCCTATGTTTGGGAATTGGAATACAGGAGCAGATCGAACCAGTCAGCAACTAGCTGGAATCGAGTTCTATGCTGATCGTATTACAATTACAAATGGTTCGTATAAAAACTGGGCCTACGATCAAATTCGATTGATTAATCAAGCTGTCATTGACGTCAATGAAGGATCGTTACCACAAGAAGTAAAGGATAACATTACAGGTCAGGCCTTATTTATGCGTGCCTATATCTATTTCAACATGGTCGTCTATCATGGCGGAGTTCCTTATATTACTTTACCTCAAGACAGATATACTGACGATTTATATGTCAAGCGAAATACCACAAAGGAATGCTTTAACTTTATTCTTAAAGACCTCAATGATGCCGCCACTTTTCTCCCCCAACATATTGAATCAAGCTCTAGTGATTATGGAAAGATTGATGGAAACTTTGCCCTTGCGTTTAAGTCTAAGGTATTATTGTACAAAGCATCGCCGCAGTTCAATCCTGAAAACCCATGGGATAATAAAGTTTGGGAAGAAGCCTATGCAATTAACAAGAAGGCCTATGAAGATCTGAAAGCCCAAGGCTATGCATTAACAGAAGATTACGCTGAAATTGCTTTAGTCGAAAGAGGTCCTGAAGTTGTTTTTGCCGTAATCAATTCCTACCCTGACAAAACAGCTTCATGGGATTATGGTGTTCGCCCGGGTTCAGAAAGCCGAGGCCCAGCGTATGCTTGTCCCACATGGGAATTTATAAAGGAATTTCCGATGAAAGATGGCAAAATGTACAATGATCCTTCGGGAACCTATTACAAAAGCGACGATGAGTTTCTCCAAACGTATTGGGAAAACAGGGATCCCCGCTTTGACAAATCAATTGTATGGAATGGGAAGATATACGAAGTGTCAGGGAAAAAAGGCAGACGGCAATACACTTCTCTTGGCATTGCTCATGAATTGGATGATTTCGGAATCAACCCAAAAGCAGCAACCAACTCCACGAACCTGGATCGATATACTGGATTTTTCATTGTAAAAAACAGTCTTTTGAATTTGACTCAATCAGAGGTGCAACAATATGACGTCGATTTCATTCTAATGCGATTTGCTGAAGTCATGTTGAATTATGCAGAAACGGCTAATGAAACCGGACACCGCGAAGATGCTTTGGACATCCTAAAACAAATACGCCACCGCGCAGGAATTGAACCTGGTGAGGATGGTAATTATGGCATCATCGGGAACAGTCGAGAAGAAATACGTGAGGCAATTATAGCCGAACGCAATATCGAACTATGCTTTGAAGGACATCGCTTTTGGGATTTGCGCCGTTTGCGCATGCTCAACCGACTTGATGGAACAACCAAGCATGGCGTTGAAGCCATCGCAATCAACGAAAATGGCAAAGAAATGCCACTTTCTGAAGCACGTAGCCTTGCAAACGACTACGAGTTAACTGAAGTCAATTTCAAATACAGTCTATTACAAGTGCCACGCTCCGGAGTACAGATTAATTCACTTCCGGATACTTACTACTTCTTCCCCATCCACCAAGACGTACTGGACAGGAATAGTAATTTGGAACAAAACATCGGATGGGGAGGTACTTTTGATCCATCACTTTAGATAGCACTACGCCACAAATTTAAGTTTCCCCCACAGGGTCAAGTCAAGTTGGACTTGACCCTGTTTTATTTCAAAGTTCGCTTAAATAATAGGTAAATTCATGCTATTACTCATCTCTTTTACCAAAATAGTTCCAATAAACACCCTTACAGAGCAAACTGACTACCAATAAATTTACTAGCATGAAAGTTTATAATTAACGGTTTTGTCTTAACTAAACACCTCCCAATCTAAAAGATAGAAAGAATTCACTATATTTAGACTCCTTAGACAAACCAAAGAAAACTCCTAACAGATGATTACTTCCTTTACCTCATTGGCTGTACTGCTGATTGGCTACTTTGTATATTCCAAATTGATTGAACGAATTGCAGGAATTGACACCAAAAGAGAAACACCCGCAGACTTCATGTCCGATGACGTAGATTATATGCCCCTGCCCTGGTGGCGAATCTTTCTGATTTCGTTTTTTCATACACCGAAACAGCTACTTCACGCGTCAACTGATGAACGCTACCGTACGCGATTAAATCAAATTCAGAAACTTAGAAATCCTTAATTGAATTATATTCCTTAAATTAGTCATCAAAACAATTAACCTCATGAATACGAAACACTTCACGTTAATTTTTCTGATCGCTTTTTTTGGGGCTTGCAACCAACCACAAAACCTTTTCAACGGCAAAAACCTCGACGGTTGGCATATGGACGTACCGGCTATGGATAGTAATCCGGACACCCTTGCTCCATTTATTGTGCGCGATGGTTTATTGGTTAGTCTGGGCGACCCTCGCGGACACCTGATAAGCAATGCTGAATATTCAAATTACCAATTAGAGATCGAATACCGCTTTGCAGGAGAACCCGGAAATTGTGGCTTATTGGTTCATGCTTCTACTCCGCGGGCTTTATACAACATGTTTCCTCAATCGCTCGAAGTGCAGATGCAACACGGCGATGCCGGAGATTTCTGGTGCATTGTTGAAGATATAGCGGTTACTGATATGGAAAATCGAAGAGGGCCAAAAGAAAACTGGGGAATTACGGAGGGAAAAGAGCGCCGGATTAAAAACCTGACCAATGACTCGGAACACCCCTTAGGCGATTGGAACCACATGACCATCGAGTGCAGAGGAGATAGCATCCGGGTTTGGGTGAACGGAGACCTGGTTAACGAAGGATACAACTGCACCGCCCAAAAGGGGCAGCTGGCGCTGCAGGCCGAAGGCGCCGAAGTTGAATTCAGAAAGCTAACATTACGCTCGCTCGACTAGCACAAAATAGCAATCAGCCAATCGTACTTCCTTACTCTTTTGTTTAGCCATGCCGATATGTGTCATCTTTGTACGATTTAAATGACTGAAACGTCCAAGCTCTTATGCTTCTCATTTCCTTTGCCGAAGTGACATTTAGATAACAATTACGACAGCAGGAAACATTGTTTCTATAGAATGTATTTCCTCCAACCTTAAATTCATATTAAGATTTAAAAAGCAATTCCCCATAATATACCTTCTGCAGCTACTTTACTTCAAATCCCTAATAATCTAGCTGTCTGAGATAATCACCTCCTCTTCGAATGAAAATGGGGATGAAAAAAGAAGGTTTAGCTTAGATCGCCACACATCTCCACTTAGTGAATTCGTTTGTCAAACTGGTCATTTTTTATACTTTTGTCCTACAGAAACAATCCCCAACGAATTCTACTTATAATTATTATAAAAATCATTTTTATTTACACTAGTTATGGAGATATCATTTAAGTCAGCAGTAAGGTTAAGTGCCTTACTATTATGTCTTTTTGCGTTTAGTTTTTCAAGTCAGGCACAAGAAAAGGAATCCTACTTTAAAGTAGGTGGAGCCGTACGATTCAATGTGTTTTCAAAAAGCTGGGTAGACAGCAAAACTCAACCTGAATTCACCTGGGATACTTGGCGTTTAAACGTGGATGGCTCGGCTGGAGGAATCGACATGAGCTTCGAATACCGGTTTTACCCAACCTTCGCCACCCATTTCATCCACCATGGTTATTTTGGCTATGAAATTAACGACGATTTATACGTGAAGTTAGGAGTTAACCAAGTACCCTTCGGTATTACCAAATTTGCATCGCATTCATGGTGGTTTCAAGGTCAATACTACGTTGGACTGGAAGACGATTACGACATGGGAATCAAATTTGATTACAAAGGGATTGATAAGCTCGACCTGAGTTTTGCATACTACCGCCAGCCAGAGCCCGAAGGGCCTACAGCAGGAGGTGCTGTAACTTATGGAAACTCAGGACCGGGACGTTATTCATATGACATTATTCCCGGTTCAGGAAAAATTGGTTCGTCCACAGTAGACGCCCACATTCGTGAATTAAACCAAGTAAATGTGCGTGCTGCTTACCACATCAGTGAGCAGGTTGAAGTTGGACTTTCCGGACAAGTAGGCGGAATTTACAACAGTGTACTGGATGAAGCTGAAACAAGTACTGCCTTTGCCGCCCACGTGTTGGCTGACTGGGGAAAAGGCTGGAACTTTAAAGGAACCTACATCAACTACAACTACAAAGCCAAGGCCGATAACGGTCAATCACTTGATATCGTTCAAATGGGGGCTTATGGCTCACCATATGATGTGGCATCAAAAGCCAACGCTTATGCTGTTGGTATTGCAAAAAGCTTTCCGGTCGATTTGGGCCCAATCAGCAGCATTCAAGCCTATGTGGACTATACGCTTATCGATAAAGTCAATGAAGACTATGCCGATATGCACCACCTGATTCCTGGAGTTTTGATTTCTGCCGGACCGCTTTACACGTACATCGATTATGCCATGGGGAAAAACCAGCCTTGGTTGAATGACCCCTTCGGAAAAGGCTTAGGTGTTGGCGAAGCCGATGCAGAATGGATGAAGCGTCTTAACATCAACTTTGGATACTATTTCTAAAAGAAAAACATGGAAAAAATTAAAATTGAAAAACTCTCGCTGGTTTTCGGAAAGGGCAAAGCAAAAGCTCTGAAGATGCTGGATCAAGGCAAAAGCAAAGCTGAAATTCTGGATGCTACCGGATGTAATGTGGCTGTGCGCGATGCCAATCTGACCATCAACGAGGGCGAAATATTCGTAATTATGGGGCTCTCAGGGAGTGGGAAATCAACCCTACTCCGCTGCATTAATCGATTGATTAACCCGACAACGGGTAAAGTCTTTGTGAATAATGAAGAGATTACCACCATGACCGACAAAGAATTGTTGAACATCCGTCGTACGGAGCTGGCCATGGTCTTTCAGCACTTTGGCCTACTGCCCCACCGCACGGTGCTCAGCAATGTTGCCTTCGGTCTCGAGCTGCAAGGTATTGAGCGAACCGAGCGCGACAAGAAAGCCGAAGAAACCATCGAACTGGTTGGACTAAAAGGCTACGAAAATCAAAAAGTAAGTGAACTGTCGGGCGGTATGCAGCAACGTGTCGGACTGGCACGTGGACTAGCCAATGCGCCGGAAGTATTACTGATGGATGAGGCCTTTTCAGCCCTCGACCCGCTGATTCGCTCGCAAATGCAGGACGAACTGCTGTTACTGCAAGAAAAGATGCAGAAAACGATTCTTTTCATTACGCACGATTTGGAAGAAGCGATCAAGCTGGGCGACCGTATTGCCATCATGAAAGATGGAGAGATCGTTCAGGTAGGTACTTCTGAAGAAATCATCACCAATCCGGCCGATGACTATGTGGCATCGTTTGTTGAAAATGTGGATCGGAGTAAAATTGTTACTGCCGGATCTATCATGTTTAAAAAGCCCAAGGTAGCCCGCCTCAAGAAAGATGGTCCAGCAGTGGTTTTACGCACGATGCGCGACTTAGGATTAACTTCCATGCCGGTCGTTCGTACCAATCGTACATTCCTTGGTTTCGTGAAAATTGAAGACGTGGTTGACCTCAAAAAGAAAGAAGTTAAAACCATCGAAACTATTATTCGCGACTCCGTGATGACCGTTAATCCGGATACCATTGTGGAAGATATGCTTCCGCTGCTAAGTAAAACGAACCTGCCCATACCGGTTGTCAACGAAGAAAATCACCTGCTGGGTGTGGTTTCTCCAACCTCACTTATTGCTGAAACAACCGGAAAGGATAAAGGAGAAATTAATGAAATCATCCAAAAGGCAATTGAATTATGATTATAGGACAATATATTGAAAGCGGTGTAAACTGGCTAACGGATAATTTCTCAGGTCTTTTTGATGGAATTAACACAGGCATGAGCTCGCTGATTGAACTGATTGAAGCCCTATGGACCGGACTGCCATTTTACGTAACCATTGCCCTGTTTACCGCATTGGCATTATGGAAGGCAGGACGTAAGAATGCTATCCTGACCCTCGTCGGACTGGTATTTATCTACTTCACCGGCTTCTGGGAAGAAACCATGCAAACCTTCTCTCTGGTATTGGCATCAGCTATTATTGCGCTGGCTATTGGTATTCCATTAGGTATTTGGAGTGCAAAAAACAAAACAGCCAACAGCATTATCAGACCCATTCTGGACTTTATGCAGACCATGCCGGCCTTTGTTTACCTGATTCCAGCCGTGTTGTTTTTCGGCTTAGGAACCGTGCCTGGCGCATTTGCAACCATCATCTTTGCCATGCCTCCAGTGGTTCGACTCACCTCATTGGGCATCCAGCAAGTCCCCGAAGACATTGTTGAAGCCACCAAAGCTTTTGGTGCGACCCCACAACAGTTACTTGTAAAAGTGCAGTTGCCATTGGCCATGCCGACGATTTTGGCCGGAGTAAACCAAACGATTATGATGTCGCTATCCATGGTGGTTATCGCCAGCATGATTGGCGCCAAAGGACTGGGTGAAATTGTTCTTCAAGGAATCAGTCAATTACGCATTGGTCTAGGATTTGAAAGTGGACTGGCAGTTGTTCTGCTGGCGATCATCCTCGACCGTATCACACAAAATTTAGGTAAAAACCCAAAAAAGAAATAATATGAAACGAACAAGTTTATTAGGATTCATCCTTGTTTTTGCAATTTTCTTAACAAGTTGTACAGGCGGAAAAAAGAATAGCGCCGACGAAGAAACCAACAAAGAAGTTACCATTGCAATGGTAAACTGGATTGAGTGTATTGCGAATACTCACCTGGCCAAAGTAGTACTGGAAGAAAGAGGGTATGATGTTGAGTTGATCAACGCAGACGTAGCCCCTGTTTTTGCAGCCGTTGCCAAAGGCGATGCCGATTTGTTTATGGAAGTGTGGGAACCGATTACTCACAAAAGTTACATCGAAAAATTTGGCGCTAAAGTTGAGCATCTTGGAACAGTATACAAAGACGGCCGTCTAGGTTTGGTTGTTCCTCAGTATGTTGAAATCAACTCGATTGACGAGCTGAACAGCGTAAAAGAAAAATTCGATGGAAAGATCATTGGAATCAACCCAGGAGCCGGAATTATGGGAATCACCGAAAATGTGATTAAAGACTATGAGCTGGACTTGGAGTTGGTTACTTCGAGCGAAGCCGGTATGTTGGCCTCACTGAAAAGAGCTTACGACAAAGGCGAGTGGATTGCCGTAACCGGATGGAAACCTCACACTAAATTTGCACGCTACGACCTGAAGATCCTGGAAGATCCAAAAGGCGTAATGGGAGAAGTTGAAACCATTTCGGTAATTGCAACCAAAGGATGGGCTAAAGCCAACCCCGAATTGGCACCTTTCTTTAAAAACTTCCAACTGAATGATGACCTGCTGGGAACCTTAATGGTAGCCATTGAAAGCAATCCAGGAAGCGAAGACGAAGCTGCATTGGCTTGGTATAACGAACACAAAGAATTGGTTGATAGCTGGTTTGAAAAATAAGCCTACCTTACCATTACAAGAAATAAGAAAGCCTCGCGTAGCGGGGCTTTTTTTATGCCTTCCGGTTCATTCGCGCTAAAATAACCACCTCCGCTAGCAAAGAGATTTTACTTTATACCATCCATAATTACCAGGAGTAAGCCAGCTATTTTTGTCTAATCTTCAGCTTACGTATCAGTAATTCTTTGTGGCTTGAAATACATCGTATCACTTCTCATTTTTTTCGAGATGTATAATAAAGAAATGACTACCTATTTTCATACAACATAGGCATCCCCTAAATAAAAGATCGCCAGCTCATAGTCCCCAGCCATATACCAACATCTCCATAAGCTATTTCTTTCTTAAATTAGCCTGAAAATAAACCTCTAACCACAAAAACAGGCTTAGGTAATTGCTTAAACATTTATCTACGTCAAAAGATAATAATGAAATAAGGCATAGACAAACCTCTATTAATAAAACTAATTTAAAGAAAGCTATAGATGTTTATTCAAAACAAAAAACAAGCTTAGGCAAAGCTATAAACGTTTATATACGAGTCAATTCTACTTTTTTTATTGTAAATAAAAACTGCAAGATCTTTTTTAAGCTATAAATAGCTTATACATAATTACTTAATGCTAAAGAACATCCTATTCCAATAATGTGAGATAATGATATTTATTGTAACTCACTGAAGTTGACGAACTCATGGTTATGTTCTTCCTCTAATTAAAAAAAGGAAAATACAGCAACCAACAACATGCATTGAATTAGAAAGCAACTTATGATTAAAAAACTAATCTATCAAAGTCGCACAACTGAAGTTAGCGCTGCTCGTTCGCGCATGATTGGCATGTACCAACATGCCGGTCTGACCAGCGACAAGCACCTATCAACCATTTTTGGCAGCCTGGAAACCCTTTCCAACAGTCTTATTGCAGCTATCAGGCGTGTAAAAACCGAATCGGAACTGACCGAATTAGACAAAATCCGCGACGGGCATATCCGTTCGCGACACTACCTGGTGCTGGGCTTGGTTCATCACCCTGATCCACCGATTAACGGCGCAGCATCAATCGTTTACGAGGTACTGAATCATTATGGGCTATCGGCTATTACTACAGAAAGCTATGCGTCAGAATCGGCCTTAATTCATTCGCTCCAAGGCGATTTGGCGCAAGCCAGGATACAAGAAGCCGGGGCTAAGCTATCGGGCTTTGAACAATGTGTAGCGCAGCTTGCCGGTTCGCAAGCCAATTTTGAGGCGGGCCGCATTGCTTATGACGCCGAAAAGGCCCGCGAAGCAACAGAAGCAAATGCAACTACCCTCAAGTTTCAAGCTATTGAATTGGTCAACCAAAAGCTGGTAAGTTACCTTCGGACCATGCAAGAGGTCGATAAAGCCACCTACAGCAACTTCATCAGTAGCATTGCCGAGATTATTGAACCCACCAACAAAGCGGTGAAACGACGCCGAAAAAGAGGCGGAACCCGCAGCTTAAAGCTTGCGGTTGTGCACGGTTAAATGAATAGTTTGCAGAGCGAGAAATACGCTGGGGTTAAGAGAGGATTTGCCTGGTTAGTCCTGCAAATACTTTTTGAGCAATTGAAGCAAGCAAATGCGGTCTGGACCAAAGCGCCTGAGTGTTAAGAATGCTGCGACATCCAACTCAAAACGGATAACACCGCACTGGCAATTGCCAACACCCCCACCTCACCGTTAGACGAAAAACGAACAGGCTGGAAAGAAAATACAGCCTGCCACTGGCAAGCATTGGCGAATAAATCAATTCAATACCTTGTTTTCACCGTCACTCAACCTTCCAGAATCAGTTTCTTAAGCGTTTCAATCCACCGCGGATGATCGTTCAGACTTTCCACCAGCTGTATCTTCTCGCCACCGTGTTCCTCAAACAACTCCTGATATTCAACGCCAATCTCTACCGTCGTTTCCAGGCAATCGGCCACAAATGCCGGGGCTACAAACAAAATTCGCTTCACCCCTTCCTTGGCTTTCTGAATCACCAATTGATCAGAAAAAGGTTTGAGCCAGTTTTTAGTCAGGCGCGACTGAAAAGAAACTGAATAATCTTCCGGTTTCAGATTGAGTGATTTAGCCAGCAAACGCGTGGTTTCGTAGCAAGTTGCCTTGTAACAATATTTGCCATGCTCCGGAAGCGCCTGCTCGCAGGTACATTCGGTTGACGCAATTTCGGGGTGCACCTTATCGACCTGCCGGTTGGGCAAGCCGTGATACGAAAATACGATGTGATCGTAGCTCTCCAGCCTATACTCCTTAATGCGTTCGGTAAATGCCTTGATAAAAGTCGGATTATCGTAAAACTGGCTCACAAAACGAAGCTCTGGTACGACGGTCCAACGGGCAATTTCCTTCGACACAAACTGGGCTATTGTGCCGGTGGTAGACGAAGCATACTGCGGGAAAACCGGAATGACAATTAGGCGACCAAAGCGCTGGTCGCGCACCTTATGCAGCACTTTGCGCAAATGCGGATTCTGGTAGCGCATGGCCGCGAACACCTGAAAGTCATCACCCAAAGCCTCTTGCAATTTATCCCTGTTCTTTAGCGCATTCACCAGCAGGGGCGAACCTTCGGGGGTCCAAAGCATTTGATAAAGTTTGGTCGACTTAGGTGCCCGAAACGGAACAATTATCAAATTGACCAGCAATTTTTGTGGAATCAGTGGCAAGTCAATCACCCGCCGGTCGTTCAAAAACTCGAATAGATACCGACGTACGGCCGGCACTTTGGGTTCATCGGGCGTACCGACATTTACCAGTAAAACTGCTGTTCTTTTTGAGTTATCCATGGTTTGTATTCTAGTTAGTCAATTAGGTGATATGAATCCAGTCAATATCCTTTTTCAGCAAATTCAAGGTTGCTTCCTCCGGTGATCCTTTTTCAGCCTGAAAGTCGTAGGTCCAGGAAGCCATGGGCGGCATGCTTAAAAAGATCGATTCGGTGCGACCATTCGATTCCAATCCGAACTTGGTTCCGCGATCGTACAAGAGGTTAAATTCCACATAGCGGCCTCTTCGCAGATCTTGCCAACGTTTCTCTTCCTTCGTGCATTCCTTATCACGATTCAAGGTCAACAGCTCAGTATAAATACGCGGATACGCTTTAGCCAACGCCTGCGTAAAAGCATAGAATTTCTGAAAGCCAGCATCACTGGAGCCATCCTGATGGTCGAAGAAAATACCACCAACGCCCCGTGTCTCCTTGCGATGTTGCAGATAGAAATACGTATCGGCCCATTGCTTATAGTTCGGATAAAAATCCGCGTCATACTGATCGCACAGGTTCTTCAGCTCCTGATGAAACCAGCGAGCTTGCTGCTTATTCACATAGTGTGGCGTTAAATCAATTCCACCACCAAACCATGCTTTTCCTGAACTAAGTTGAAAATAGCGCACATTCATATGGGTGATGGGTGCATGTGGATTTCTGGGGTGAATGATAGATGAAATTCCGGTAGCAAAATACGCTTCGCCTTCGTCAATACGAAGGGCTTTTCGCATTCGTTCGCTCACCTTTCCCCTCACTGCCGAGAAGTTTACGGCAGCCTTTTCAATAGCATCACCCTGGTCCAATACCATGGTGTAACCATATCCAATTTCGTTTTCCCAATGATCGGTTTTAAACACAGCGTGGCCATCGGCTGTCTCCAGTTCAGTACAAATTTGTTGTTGAATTTTCCGGTAGATGGAAGCTACTTGATCATTTCTCATGTTGGTTTTTTATTTGAGCTACCCAACCGATTCGGCCAATTGACGTCCTTGCTTCATCCGGTCGGCCATACCAATGCCATCGCGAATATTTCCTCCCAGCAACAAACCGGGATAGCTGGCTTCGACCGAATCAATAGCCTCCAGACGTTCAGCTGACTCAAAACCGTATTGCGGAATAGCATGCTGATAACGATTAATAACCAACAAATCGGGTTGCCATTTTGTTAAGCCCAACATGCTTTTTAGCTCTTTTTCAACCAACGCTTTAATTTCATCATCCGGCAAATCAACGAGTTCCGATTTCCGAACACCCCCTAAAAAAGTGGACAACAAAGCGCCACCTTCCGGTGCACGGCCTTTCAAAAAAGAAGATAAGAACAAAACGCCTAACACATCGCGATTCTCATGGAAAGGAATTAACCCTCCAAAAGCTTTGACAGGAATACCTTCCCACTGGTTAAAACCAACGGAAACCTGCACCACACGGGCATAAGGCATGGCTTCAATTTTCTCAAGTTTTTCTGAAGGCAGAAATGGGAACAAAGCACGCAAAGCAAATCCACCTACCGTCGAAATCATCTGGTCGAATTCGCCAAGCTCTTCTGCCCCATTCAGAAGCTGGTATTTATCTCCAGCCTGAGCAACCTTTAAATTCATAAGGTTCAAATGAATACGATCCTCGCCAATCGCATTAGCCAATGCATTGATCAGCGATGACAAACCACCCTTCATAGAGAAAACTTCTTTAGTAGCTTTTTTATCCCAATCGCTTTTAGGCTCTTTGGCTTTTTTAATCGATCCGCCAATGAAACTACCATAGGTTTGCTCCAAGTTATACAGCTTGGGCAAAGCATACTTCACCACCAATTTGGCCGGATCGCCAGAGTAAATACCCAAAATGAACGGATCAATCGCATATTTCAGGAAGCTCTCCCCCATACGGCGGCGAACCAACTCAGCAAGGGTTTCATTCGGGTTGGTTCCGGGCTTGCGAAAAGGCTCACCCAAAATTCGAAACTTGTCGTACCACGAAAATAAGGGCGTTGTAATTCCGCCCATCAATCCGGAAGGCAAGGCTTGCCAGCGATCGCCTTTCCATATCCATCGGTATTTGGCATCTTCATCGGCAATCTCCAACTGGCAGGCATCACCCAATTCTTCAATTAAAGCAGCAGCTTCAGGCTGTCCGAGCACCCCGGTACTGGGGCCGTTCTCATAAAGAAAACCATCTTTCTCTACGGATTGAATGACCCCACCAACCTGGTCGTCCCGTTCAAAAATCTGAACATCTATTCCTTTCTTCTGAAGGTAATAAGCCGTGGTTAAGCCGGTCAGGCCGGCACCAATGACTGCTACTTTTTTACTCATCGTATTTTAATTTTCTTTTCATTCATAAGCTACCATACCTTTCGTCTTGCTACTGCGAACTTGGGCCGAGGCAAACAATGCGCTATCCCTTTTACACTGACTTGGAGAATTTCTGGATGCTTCCTTCCAAGCGAATGTCAAACACAGCAGCAACGTTGCGGAGCACAAACCGGCCGAGGTTGGTAATCACAATCTCATCTGTGGTGTACGACAACAGATCGTCCTTGACAAATTCATCCAGCTTACTTTCTTCAAAGTTCAATAGTGCTTTCAGTGCATCCACTTCTATATTGAATTGGCTGGCCACCTGCTTCCACGACAAATATTGGTTGCACATCACTTCGTTGATGATCTGCCGGATAATTTTATCAGTTTCCGAAAGTACATACCCTTTTACCACCTGAATCTCGTCGGCATTGATCGAATCAACATACTCTTTTACCGTTCGCGCGTTTTGCGCATAAACATTCTCCAACTGGCTGATGCCGGTTACACCAAAGGCATACACTTGTCCGGTTGTTTCACGTGTGCAATACCCTTGGAAGTTCCGATGCAGCGAACGATTCTTCAGCGCAATGGCCATGTCATCATCAGGCTTGGCGTAATGATCTAAACCAATTGGCACATAACCTGCTCCAGTCATCTTCGCCCAGGCCACCTCGAACATTTTCACCTTTTCTTCCGGCTCGGGCAAACCGTACGATTCAAGCTTTTGCTGCGCTTTTTTCACCCATGGCACGTGCGCATAGGAGAAGGTAACCAGTCGATCGGGATCAATGGCTACAGCCTCCTCCATGGTCTTTTCAAACGATTCAGCTGTCTGATAAGGCAATCCATAGATGAAATCAAGGTTGACCGAAACACCCGGATGCTTCCGAATCATAGCCACTAAGTCAACAATGGGAGTTTCCGGTACTTCGCGGTGCACGGCATTCAGCACTTTCTCCTGAAAATCCTGAACGCCCAGGCTAATACGGGTAAAGCCAAAGGAGGCCAAATCACGAATATATGCTTCATCCAGGTGAGCAGGATTGCATTCGATGGCTATTTCAGGTTTATCAATAAACTGATAGTTAGACGTAAAAATCGCCATGATTTCACCAATATATTTCGACGGCAAGACATTGGGCGTTCCTCCCCCCCAGTGAATTTGCGATATCTTACGATTCTTGTCAATCAACTTTCCCAGTATGTGAATTTCCTTCTTCAGGGCCTCCACATACATTTTCATCATATCCTGATCTTTAGTGATGTGCGTATTGCATCCACAATACAAACACAACTGTGTACAAAACGGAATATGCAGATAAATGGAAATATTCTCGGGCTGGGTGTGATTCGACTCTACCACCGCCTTTAAATAATCGGCTGTTGTAAAGTTATCTTCAAAGAAATTAGCGGGCGGATAACTGGTATAACGCGGTACCGGAACATTATACTTATCGATCAATGCTTGAGGTATTCTCATGTGTTTCGAATTGTTTGTTTTTAGCTTATTGGTGCCAATCTGACTAGCAGACCGGACACATGCCAACCGCCCTATCTCGGAGGATACGACTGGTTGTAAATTTTATTCTATGCGAAAATAGCAGAACGATGTGTAAAACAAGCTTTCAAATGTCAGTTTTCAGAATTGTATTTGTGATAATCGGTGACAAAAGAAAAACTTATTGGTCAACGAAAATAAGCATAAAAAATTCAGAACCGGAATAAAAAAAGGGATATTCAGCAAGCACCATCCAGCTTTTCTGATCTTTTTATAACTATCAATCCCATCAACAAGTAGCAACTACTTCTCCTTGGCATCCTGTTTTCAAATCTCTATTCACCCTTGAGAGGGAACTCGGAAACGATTAAATTATCCATATAAACCTAAAAATTCAAGCTAAATGAATAGTCTTATGTGTAAATTTATGACATCGTTCAGCTTCTTATTCGAAGATTAAAAGTAATTTGGCTCTAATTAAAAAAATTAAAGATGAATAAATATAGCTTAACACTGTTCGCTATTTTTCTTGTTCTGAATGGCCTGGCACAAGAAAACAAAAGCAAAGGAAAAGTTGAAGTTTACGAAAAAGGCAAAGGCTATTACTACGAATCGATTCTGAAGGATGTGAATGCGGTGAATGAAGAATTGAAAGAAGAAGCTCCTTTCGTCAAGTTCAATATGGATCAATCGGATTTGCATCTTCCCAATGATCCCTCGCTTTATGAAACCGTTTGGTGTCACAAAACCGAGTCGCAAGGAAACGCAGGAACATGCTGGTCGTTTTCAACCACCTCTTTCTATGAGTCCGAAATATTAAGACAGACCGGTAAAAAAGTGGCCTTATCCGAAATCTATACCGTTTATTGGGAATATGTTGAAAAAGCCCGTCGATACATTGAGAAACGCGGTGAATCTTTGTTTGATGAAGGTTCAGAAGGCAATGCGGTTGCGCGAATCATGAACCACTATGGCGTTGTTCCCGAATCAGTTTATACCGGTTTGCTTCACGATCGAAAATTCCACACCCATGCCAAAATGATGGAGGAAATGCGCGGCTTTCTGGAATCGATGAAACAATCAAATGCCTGGAATGTCGCCTATGGGGTGGAAACCATTAAATCGATCATGAATCACTACATTGGCGAACCACCGGTAGAGTTTACGGTCGAAGGAAAAACCTACACCCCCGAAACGTACATGACCGACTATCTGCAACTGAACCCCAACGATTTTGTAGAAATTTTGTCGTACAAACAAGAGCCCTACTGGCAGCAAGTCGAGTATAAAGTACCGGACAACTGGTGGGATAGCGAGGACTATTACAATGTACCGCTGGATGTTTACATGGAAATCATCAAGAAGGCCATTAAAGATGGCTATTCTATGAGCATTGGAGGCGATGTTTCGGAAACCGGATTTAGCCGCAAAACCAATTGCGCCATGATTCCTGACTACGACATCCCATCGGAATACATTAATGAAGATGCGCGTCAGTTCCGCTTTTCGAACGAAACAACTACCGATGACCATGGTATGCACCTGGTTGGCATTTTGGAGAACTACAAGGATAGCGGCAAAGATTGGTATTTGATTAAGGACTCCAGTTCGGGCTCGCGGAATGTGGGTAAAGAAGATGCTAAGTTTGGCTATTATTTCTTCCATGAAGATTACATCAAACTAAAAATGATGGGATTCACCATCCATAAAGATGCGGTAAAAGCCATTCTGAAAAAATTTGACTAATGCCTTTTTCGACAGTGCAAGAAACTTGAAGCTCCCTCGATTGGGGGCTTTTTTTATGCCTTGCAGGAAAGAAAAAAACTCAAAACCTGGCAAGAAATACGCAACAAGGGAGTTCCGTTTAAAACACATACTCCTTGCTCTCTGTCTACATTGAATTCAGCTTGTTTAAAAAAATCCATAAGACTGATGTTCTATTTTGTTGAATTTATTATTTTCAGGGCTGCAAAAATTCAAGGGAAAGGATCACCACTTCCTGTTCAAAATAATTTTCATAAAAACCAGACTTAATAAATTTAGAATGATGGAAAAGAAATCAACCCTAGCCATTTCAATGATTAAAACATTCGTTCCAATTCTTGTACTTATTCTAAGTTTCACATCCTGTAAAAAGGAAAAAACAGCGAATAGCCCTATTTACAAGAAAGATTACAAACAAGCAATTTTAGACAGTCGACAAGAACTAGGTGCACATCTGATGAGCAGTTTTACGCCCGGAGCCTCTGTATCCGTATCCATTGATGGCGAATTCGTGTGGTCCGAAGGATTGGGCTTAGCCAATAAAGAATTAAAAGCTCCGGTACAACGCAACACCAAATTCCGCATTGGAAATAGCTCGCAGCTGTTTACAGCTTACCTGATTGCCAAAATGCAAGAGGAAGGTCAGCTCGATATCGACAGTAGCTTTTATGCCTATATTCCGGAATTCCCAAAGAAACAGGAGGATTTTACCATTCAAATGCTGGTCCGGCAAACAGCTGGCTTCGCCGAAAGCTCTAAAAGAGAACTAATTCAGCAAGATGACAAGATCAGAACCCTGAAGGATTACGTTAAACTTCACCAAAACGATTCGTTGGTTTATAAGCCCGACAGCTATTCGTTACAGTCAAATTACAGTTTGGCACTGCTTGGGATTTTAGCCGAAGACATCAGTCAAAAAAGGTTTTCAGAATTGATGCACGAAACAATTATTGATACACTTCAATTAGAGAATACCCAATTGGACAACACCATGGCAATTATTGAAAACCGAAGCAATACCTACGACCGTGATTATATTGCCCGGCTGATTAATGCACCCGAGGTAAACCTAAGCCCGATGGCTCCGGCCATTGGATTCTTGTCAACAGCTGACGACCTGAATCTGGCCGCTCAACAACTTTTAAGTCCCGGATTTTTCAGTGAGGAGACGCTCAAGCTATTTTATGAGCCCTATCAATTGAGCTCCGGACAGCAGTTAAACACGAGCTTCGGCTGGCTGGTCATTACCGACCGCGAAGGACGCAAAGTAATTGGACAAGCTGGAAGTACCACTGGAGGAGCTTCGGCCATAGCGGTTTATCCCGAGCATAAATTGGTGATTACCCTGTGTGCCAACGTAGGAACTGATTTTGAAGAGCTGCCGGTAATGCAAATCGCCCAGCACTTTCTGGATATTATAGATCCCAAAGAACAAGAATAACTGAAATAAGAACCGGGGCAACCCGGTTTTTTTGTTTTCAATTACACCTGCACACGAACGACTGGCTTGCGATACAAATAGCTAAGTCGGAAATGGAACATTAAAGCACAAATGCTTAGTCCAACAGGAAAGCCCATCCAGATGCCAATTTCATTATACCCACCATGAAAGGCAGCCCAATAACTAAATGGGATGGTGATAATAAAATAGCAAATAAAGGTTAAGAGTCCTGGAATTGTTGCGTCAGCCATCCCTCGTAAAATACCTGAGTAGATAATTTGGATGGCATCAAAAAGCTGAAAAATAGCCAATACAATAATCATTTGAGAGGCAAGCTTAATCACCTCGACATCGGTTGTAAACAAGGTTGGCAACCAGTTACTCAGACTCACGAATGACATTGAAATAACAACCACCATTCCCAGTACAATCTGAATGGAAGCATTTGATGCTCTCTTTATTAACGATGGCACCTGACGTCCGGCAAGCTGGCTGATACGAATAGTTGTGCTAACCCCAATTCCCTGGTACAACATAAAACCAAAAGTTGAAAGACTGATTACAATTTGATGGGCTGCCAGTCCGGTTTCGCTGATCCATCCCATCATAATCCCGGCAACAATAAAAGCGGAAGACTCCGAAAACATGTGTAAGCCCATTGGAATCCCGAGTTTGATTATTTTACGTGCCGATGCAGTAACCGACTTCAAGTTGGCAGCAACGGATTTAAGTTGCTCACGATAGAGTTTACGAATGAATACGAGCATCCCCGCCGCCATTAACACGCGGGCAACCAGCGTTGACCAACCAGCACCGACAAGCCCCAATTCAGGTGCTCCCCATTTCCCAAAAATCAACATGTAATTTCCCAGAATATTAATAACATTGGCTGCCAATGTTATCATCATGGCCAATTTGGTATTCGACAAACCATCGGCAAACTGTTTTCCGCTCAAAAACAACATCAATGGAACAATGGAAAGACCGATAACGCTAAAGTATTGTCGCGAATAATCAAGAATACTTTCGGGTTGATGCATGAATGGCATGGCCGAATACAACAGACCGCAAGCGGCAACCAGCAGGGCTGCCATAATACTGTTGGCAACAAAAGCTCCATTTTTCAAGGACAACAATTCCGCATGATCATTCGACCCATTAGCTTTTCCTGTTAAGGGAGTGATAGCCATGGCAAACCCCATCCCAAAAATCAGAGGAAGCGAAAACAGGGTATTGGCAAAAGCCGCTGCAGCCAGTTCGGTTTTACCCAAACGGCCAATCATCATATTGTCAGCCAATCCAACCGTAATTTGCCCAATTTGAGCCACAATAACGGGCAGGGCTAGTCTGCGAGTTTCGGCATAGTGAGGCCGATACAAACGCCAAATTCGTTTCATAGTAAAAAGCTAATAAATGAATGTGATTGAGCGAGACCTTGCCCCTTAATTAGCACGCAACAGGCAGGAGTTACAAAGCAAAAATTCAGGCCTCAAGGTGAGAAGCATTCCCGTGTTGAAAGTAAACGTAATTAAGGTCGCCAATAAAAACGGACGCAAAAGTAGTCGTTAAAAGATTAGAAAGAAATAAAAGGCAAGCAAAATGAAAATTGGGATGAAAAAATTAAAGTTTGAAGTTTGGGTTTCACTTTCACCCCAAATTTCAAACTTTAAAAAACTAATAAAGAAATAAGAACCACTAGTTTATTCCACCAACTGCCCTTCTTCCATGATCAGCTCATAGAAGTAGCCGGCACCAAAGTCTTTATTAAGTGTTACCACGCCTTCAATAGTAACTACATCGCCAACTTCAGGAAGCTGACCGGAGGTTATGGTCAAATCATAATCCTCACCATGTTTGGTACCATCCTGAATATGAATCCAATTACGCGACATAATATTTTTATTCACTTTTACAACCTTGCCTTTTACGCTTACTCGCTTGCCTTCATATTCTCCTTTTGAAGCATATAGTTTCTCAATAGTCACCCCGCCCTTAACAGGCTCAAGCTTAATATCGGAATTAAAAGACTCAATGGCTTTCCCTTGTGGGGTTTGTTTTCCGGCCATTGCATTAGCGCGCTGAATGGGTTCCTTACTGATTTTCTGCACAAAAAAGATGGAGTCAAACACCCGTCCCAGGGCTTTGCTCTCAAAATCCTCCATTTCCAACGCTGAAGCATAATAATATTTTTCGCCAACTTTTGCTTCCTGACGACTCACTGCAATCCAAAATTCCTCACGATTTTCTGAAACTTTTAAGTAAGTATAACTATCGGTTTGAATCACTTCTTTAACTTCCACCTGGTGCATGAGCAAGCTGGTGTCGAGCGGTTGAACAGATTCTTTCTTTTTCTGAACACAAGAGCCCATTAACAGGCTACTCATTAATAGTACAATAAATAATCTCATAAGCTGATACATTTTATTTCAAAAGTGAAAAATTAACAGGCCAGTAAAGGTAAACAAACACTTCAGAAAAAAGTTAAATACACGATTGATATTTATCCAATTTTAAAAGCGTTTTGTTAGGTTTAAATAAACTTGGTTGTATAGCGCGGACTTTTGAACTGTCCCTTCATAGTTGGCCGAAATGGTAATTTTTTTAGACAAACGCCAGGACAATTCCAATTCACCGGTGTGTTGTTTTAAATTCGAACCAGCGTTAATAAATTGATAATCGACATACCGATAGCCCAGGCTACTGTATAGCTTACCATTAAATAAATCTTTATAAAACCGAACGCCTCCAGTTATCCCGTCCAGATAGCTTGTTTGAAGAAAACTAGCTGTTATCGTTGCAGAAGCATTCAGTTCAGGAATTCGCGAAAATGAAACAACCCCATTCAGGGTTTTGGTTGCTCGAATATCATTATCGCGAACCCGATAGCTGGCATTGCCCCCAATGCTCAATAAATTTGTTGGCCGGTAATTGATCCGAAATTGCAATCCCTGTCGGGTTGCTTCTTCCAATAATTGTTCTGCCAGGTTTTTAAACGTTTCAAAATAGATAACATTTTTGCGGGCATCATATGAAGCATATAAGGAAAGTTGACGAATTACCCGATAACGAATTGATAAGTATAGACTAGTCAGGCTCAACGTATTTTTCGAAACACCATTTTCCAGCTTATACAAATCCAGTTCGCTCGAGACAAAGAAATCCAAATTTTTCAACAGCGAATTACTATGCTGAAAATAAGCAAATCGACGGTCGGTATTTCCCTTATTCATCTGCTGAAAAAATGCCACCGAATTATTCATAATGCCGGTCTCCGTTTTTAGTTCATGCGCCAGGTACGCCCCATATTCGAGCAAATCGGTATTCATGCTGTAATCGTAATAATCAGGCCGGAAACCCAGTACAGCCCCAAGTCGAAAATTTTGATACCCGGTTTCATATTGCAAGCCATCAATAGCCCCAATATTGGATATATTACGATTAATTCGCCGACCAACCCAAACAGAAGATTGTTCTCCCATCTCATATTTTAGTGCCAAACTATAAATTTTCAAGGCGTTAAAAATATTCTCCTGCACACTTGCCCAGTCGCCTGTACGATGTGTAAAAGTGAAATAAGTATCGGTTGAAAATCGGCTATTCGCAATATTATCAGCTTGCATCGAAAAATTATAACGCAATCGATGGGTGTTTTCGGTCTCATCAGAAAAACTTGAATAAGAAGAAGCTGATATCCGTCCTTTAATTTTTTGCGTAAAGCCGTGTTGCGTTGTTTTTGGCTGAGTATCAACCTTGGTTGATACTTCCTTTTGTGCTTTCTCAAGCAAAGCCGATTCTGATTTTTCTTTTTTTTGAGTGGATGCTGATGTTCCAACAACCTCTTCTCCCAACGAGACTTCCATTGCACTTAAAGGAGCACCTATACAGGAAAGAGAAGAACGCGATTCAATAGCAATTAAAGGTTTCATATCTCCATCACGGTCAACAAACAAAGTATCTCCAACTTGCAGATTATTTGCCACATCAAACCGCACATAAATATTTTGAGCTGTGAGGTACGAAATTCTGCCTCGATATATTTGTTCTTGTCCGAGAGCCCCCATACAAGCAACAATAAATAAAATGACTAATATTAAATTCTTCATTCTT
The DNA here is from genome assembly GCF_052677165.1 of Sunxiuqinia sp. sy24. Taxonomy (NCBI): domain Bacteria; kingdom Pseudomonadati; phylum Bacteroidota; class Bacteroidia; order Marinilabiliales; family Prolixibacteraceae; genus Sunxiuqinia; species Sunxiuqinia sp. sy24. Next base: position 117,119 of record NZ_JBQYLH010000008.1, on the reverse strand, counting down.
TTCAATTAATCCTCATTACCTTGTGGATGACATGCTAAACATGAAACACTGCTATAGGCATAATTATTAACATCGCTATGTTTGTCATCCATGCGTGACATGCTGTGCTCATGACAATCGATACAGCTATACTCGGAATAGCTGGCTGAATTTATATGACAATCCATACAATTATTCCATTCGCCACGATGTTTCCCTGAAAAGATTGGAAAAAACTGTGCATCGTGGTTTCTGAATTCAGCAGGCTCCCAGCCCGGATTCAATGAATGGCAATCAGCACAACTGGTTGAAAAGCTCAGCTCCTGATGTCTGGGATTCTGAGATGCATTGTAATCCTGCTGATGGCAGGAAAAACAGTCGTTTGATATCTTTTCAAAAGTTCCGGAAACATGACAGTCAACACAACGAATGGCATGCCCACCTTCAAGCGGAAAAAAGTTGTGTTCAATATTGGCGGATCCCCAATCAATAGCCCTGGCGCTATGACATTCGGTGCAGCTGGTAGAATAACCTGACACTTGATGGTTTGGGGCCGTCGTTGCCATATAATCGGTCAAATGACAGTCCATACATTCAACCCCCAATGGTTCAAACTCCAGATTACTGGCTGACTCATGACATGAATAACAGTCGGATGTCGCATGAGACCCTAGTAGAGGGAAACGGCTTAGCTCATGGATTTGACGTGCATTTGCCACCAACCAACTTTCAGTTGTATGACAACGCGCACAGTCTTTTCCCAACGTATTGCTATGCCTATCCATATGGCAAGCAAAACATTCCGTTTGAGCAGTTGAAAACTCCAAGGTTGTATGGCAAGCCTTGCAATTGGTGAGCTCATGCTGACCCGTTAATACAAATCCAGTTTGGCTATGAGTAAAAGTCATTTTTTCACTTAACAACTCCCAACTTTCCGGAGAATGACAGGTGGCACAGTCCATATCGAAATCCTCACCATGCGGCGATTGTGCCCTACCAGAAAAACTGAACACCAGCAATATTAAGAAGAATGACAGTTTGCGCATTTGATTTCATTAAAAAGTTTATACCGAATATAAGTTCCTGTAGGATCGCTCACCGGAGGATGACATTTCTGGCAGTCAACCTTTGTATGGGCACCTTCAAGGATAAAGCGGGTCTGACTGTGATCAAACCCGACAGCTTCCCAATGCTCGAAGCTGTGGCAACGCTCGCAGGAAGTTACTCCATTTTTCTGAAATTGCCCGCGATGAACATCTGAATGACACGATTCACAGCGTTCAGACAGTCCGGAAAAATGTTGGACCAGAACTTCCCCTTTCTCGAAATGACAACTCCTGCAGTCTGTTTGCGCATGTTTTCCTTTCAATTCAAAATTGGTTTGATGATGATCGAAATGAACCTCATCCCATTGATTAACGGAATGACACAACTCACATTGCTGCTTTGGCATAAATTTCTTCGAAATTTGTCCCTTATGTATGTCTTGGTGACAATCAACGCATCTTGATCCAAAATCCTTAAATTCCCACCGATCAGTTTTCTGATGACACATAAAACAGGGTGTAGCCAGATGCGCACCTGTCAATTTGAAATTCGATTGATTGTGCCGTTCGATGGTGTAGCCCGATGGTTTAAAGCCGTTTACGCTGTGACATGAATAACAATCGGGTTGTGTATTATTCTGAATAAATTGCCCCTGATGATAATCCTGATGGCAATCATTGCATTGATTATGTGCCATCGACTTAGCATACGATTGTTCGTGACAGGTTTTGCAATTTACTTTTTGATGCTTTCCCTTTAAGGGAAAATTGGTTTGATTATGATCAAAATCAGGCAAGCTACTAACCTGAAGAAACGATTCTACGGTATGGCATTTGCGACAATCCTGACCAAATCTATTTTCATGCACGTCCTTGTGACAAGCAGTACAATTATTGAATTCCACATTGGTAAATTGCTGAAAAGCCTTTCCATTTCGTTCTTCCTTCATGTGACATTTATTACAGTCAACTTGCTGGTGTTTTCCTTCCAATTGGAAATCAGCTTGCTGGTGATCAAATTTTGTCGCTGGGTTAAAGCTGTTCAGGTTGTGACACGATGAGCACTCGTCGGATAAGGTTTGCTGATGATAATCTTCATGACAAGTCAGGCATTTTCTTTCCAAGCCAAGAAAAGTATTCCCTGTTTTCTTTTGTGATATTTCCTGATGAATAAATTCTTTCTTGTGGCAGTCTTTACACGTAATCAGGCTGTGCCTCCCTTCCAGTTCAAAGCCTGTCAGTGCATGGTTAAATTGTTCCTGATTGAACCGGGCCATCTCAAAATCCCTCCCATGATGTTCACTATGACAAGTAATACATGCCTTGCCATCCATTTCTGTTGAAGCATGAAACCCTTGATTTAGCTGGATCAGATTTTGAATTTCGATATGGCAATCCAGACACTTTTCATTGGTCACTTTTTCACCCAAAACATGACATTCGGTACAACGAGTTAATCCTTCCAAATGCTCATGGGCCTCAGTCAGATCTCCTGGCGAAAGCTGTGCAAACAGGTTCGCTGAAAAGAAAAAAGATATCCCTATGATAATAGCGTGTTTCAGAATTGTTCTTTTTTTATAAAAGGTAACGATGTTTAGCAGAACTAAATTGGTTTATCATGCAATTCTGGGCTTATTTATCATGTTTCAAAATAGCCTCTCCAAATTTTCGGGTAATATTAATTCCCGCTTTTGTCAGAAACTGAATCGGTAATTCGCCTCCAGCAAAAATGTACACCAGATCATTGGGCAGCAGAATCGGTTCCGTTTTTTCATGTACGGAGAGTAGTACGCCACCGTCTTTTACTTCCAGTAAGTTGGATTCAAAGCGGACCATCAGCGTTTTTTCGGCAATAGCCTGCTCTATTTGCATTTTATTTTTAGGTTTAATTCGATTAAAAATCTCTTTCCGATAAGAAAGTGTCACGTCATTTTGCATGCATAAAAGCAGGGCTGCTTCAACAGCTGAGTCACCACCACCAACCACCAGGATTTTTTTACCGCTTATCAACTCTGGCTCCAGCAAGCGATAGGCCACCTGGGCGCTTTCTTCCCCGGGAATATTTAACTTTCGGGGAGTTCCGCGTCGTCCAATGGCTACCAGTACTTTTCGCGAACTAAATCGCTCACCCGTTTTTGTTTCTACTTCAAAATGGCCATTGACGCGATGAATGGCTTCAACCTTCATTCGTTCCTGAATTGTGATGCCATTCTTAGCAATGACGTCATTCCACAGATCAAGCAATTCTTTTTTACTGGTCTCAAACAAACGTACCTTCCCATAAAGGGGAAGATCCATCGGAGAAGTCATTACAATTTTAGAACGGGGAAAGGTGTATACGGTACCTCCCAGAGAATCTTGCTCGAGCGCAAGCACAGAAAGGTTTCGTTTTTTTGCAGCCAAGGTGGCCGAAATTCCAGCCGGACCAGCTCCAATGACGACCAAATCGTAATCTGCTACAATCGTTTTATCGATCTTCCTCGCCAGGTTTTCAACAGCTTGTTTTCCCTGTTCGACAGCGTTTCGGATTAAACCCATGCCTCCGATTTCACCCGCAATATAGATACCTGGCACATTTGTTTCAAAGTTTTGATCAACATGAGGCAGATCAACGCCACGCTTTTCAGTCCCGATAACCAAGGTAATTGCTTGTGTAGGACAAGCATAAAAACAAGCCCCATGTCCGATGCAACTACTGGCGTTAATAGTCGTCGCCCGCCCATTCCTGATCCCAAGAATATCTTTCTCCGGGCACGAGGTGATGCAGGCGCCGCTCTTAATGCACGAGTTGGGATCAACCACAGGGTGCAATGAAACCGGTTCATACAATCCTTCCGCTTTCGCAATCTGAATTTTTTCTTCTACACGTTTTGACTCACGTTTCTGTTTTCGCATGTAAATCCACAAAACAGTCAACAGCAGGCCTACAACAACTGCATAAATGACGATCTTCTCAATTAAAACTTCCATCTTTCAAAATATCCATTTATACCCAAAAGTCAGCGTAACAGCAACGTGTATTACCATAATAACAAGCATGATCAAGGCAAATGGCAAATGGGCAACGTGCCAGTACCGAAATAGATTTTGCATATTTATTAGCCTGTCAATCTTTCGATTTAAGAGAATTTCAGCACGCACCAAGCCCCAGATTTTACGAAATTCCTCCCGACTAAGTTGTTGTTGTTTCAGCTGAGTCTTGATTTGCGGCTGCACCTTAGTTTCAAATTGAAACTTAATAAAAAAGCGCTGAAACATATTGCCACCTTCTCTTGTGGGACGTGCTTTTACAGCGGTTAAAATTTGATTTATCACTTGCTCATCCAACTGATGTTTAGCTTTCAGTTGATTATTCAAAACGACTTTTTTCTGATCCAGTTCCACCAGACTCAATTCACGACCTTCAATCGTGCGTGGAATTTGAAGATAAATATAACGCCCAATGATTCCACTAAAAACCACGGCCACCATGCTCCAAAAGCTAATAGCGACAATCCCTCCAAACTTAAACGCGGTGTGAAATAAAACCAAAATCGGCCCGAGCGTACATAAAAATATATGAAATTCGAGCCAGTATTTTAAAATGCCCAACCGGGAGAAAAGACGAACTCTTTTACGAACCATGTAAAGGGAAACTCCCGTTACAATCAAAAATGAACCTACAATTCCAAGCCCGTGCCCCCACACCCCACTTGGCTTCAACGCCTGGTGTTGATCATGATAAAAGCGCTCCTCCAGGCTAAGTTGATAGTAGCTGTATCCATCAATCAACAGGAAAAGCAAAACGCCAACCACAATTAGCACCAAGGTTGAAAGATATATTTTATACAAAAATTGCTTCATTTATTTTTTCCTAACAAAACGGGGGAAATGGGTTTTATTGTCTTTACCATCAACCAAAATCGAAAAATATCACCTTCTACCTTACTCCCTGCTCGTATAAAACCGATTCAAGATAGATCCATCATTTGTTTCTTTTGAGAGTGATTCAATTGTATTCTTTGGAACATCGTAAACATCCAGTAAAATCAGTCCATCCAAACAGTTATTAAACTTCGGATCGACGTTAAATCCAATAATTTTCGCATTCAGACGAACATATTTCTTTAACAACACCGGTAAGCCCGGATTTTGAAGATCGACATCGCCAATAAACCGATCCAGCTTATTGATATCGTCCATGTTTTCCATAATCACGTTCATATCCGCATCCTGGCTTTTAAACTTGAAGGCTTTTCGAGGAGCCACAAACCGGGCATTTTGCCAGTCGAAATGATGCGACATGATAAATTTGATAATTAACTCTTTCGAGCTCTTCGAATAGTTGGCACTAATACTTACCGGCCCAAGCAGGTAGCGGTATTCCGGGTTCTTCAGCAGAAAGTACAGGATGCCTTTCCACAGCAAAAATAAGGGTAAAGTTTGCCGCTGGTATTCCTTCACCACAAACGAGCGGCCCAACTCCAACGACTCGCCAAGCACGGGTTCGAACGTATCTTTCAACTTAAACAGACTTTGAATGTAAAAACCGCGAACGCCAAACTTGTGCAAAATATCGGCTCCTTTACCAATTCGGTAGGCTCCAACCAGCTGTTCGGCAACTTCATCCCAAATAAAAAGCTGCTGGTAATACAAGTCAAACTCATCCAGATCGATGCTTCGGTTGGTGCCCTCGCCCACCTCACGGAAGGTGATTTCGCGCAGACGCCCAATTTCATAAAGAACAGTTGGTATTTCGCTGGATGGCGTGCAAAAAACCTTGAAGTTTTTCACCTGAAACAAGAGCTTTTCACTTTTTAAACTATTAATTTCATTGCATATCAGTTCTTTTGACGAAGCCTTAGCAATCTCTTCAACGCGCTTTTGCCTTTTCAGTGAATAATTGAAAAAGCGCTTGACCTCAATGCGCGATTTCAAGCTGTAGGTCTTCGCTCTCAAGTAGCGTCCAAACTGGTATACTTCAGGAAAGCGGGCCTGCTCATTGACCGATATGGCCGAACCAATGCGCACCTTAACCGGCCTGCGTCTTTTATTAAGCAATTCAGAAGGAAGTTTCACTTGCTGCAAGTTCGAATTGACACGGCCAATCAAATGAAACAAACGGCTGTTGTGTCCACCAAAATAAACCGGGACAACCGGCACATTGGAATGCTTGATAAATTTCAGGGCCGAATACTGCCACTGGCGATCGGTTATTTTGTTATTCGACTGATAACCCGACACTTCCCCTGCCGGAAAAATACAAAGTCCGCCGCCTGATTTCAAATGTCTCATCGCATTTTTTATGCCTCCAAAGCCTGCTTGTTCCGCTTGTCGGTTTTCAAACGGATTGACAGGTAAAAAGAAATCGCTGATAGGCTCGATCTTTTTCAGTAAAAAATCAGCCATCACTTTAACGTCTGGCCGAACAAGGCTGAGGATTTTGATTAAAAGAATACCATCAAGGCCACCAAACGGATGATTGGCAACCACAATAAAAGAACCTGCTTTAGGAATTTTACGTAACTCCGACTCGTCAAACTCATACTTAATTTCCAGAATCTTAATCAACTCATCGATGAATTCGATCCCTTGCTTATTGGCAATTTGACCATAGATACGGTTAAGCTTGCTGAACCGCAAAACATACATGATAAATTTCGCGAGGTTCTCTCCTCCCAGATACGCCAGGTACGGACTGGCTTTAAGAATGTCTTTAGACTTGACAATTTCCATGATTTTATCGAATTATAGACTCCCTAAATTTAAGAAGGATGCCGCTTTCTTTTACAAAACCAAATGGGTTTTTAAACATATCCTTCGCTAAAAAAAGAGGACAAAGTCTTTTAAATCAGCAAAAGCAGGTTAACTTTGCACTTTACAAGATTAAGAAAGGACAACACGTGAATCAGTTATACGACAGATACAAAACAACCGACTGGTTGCCAACAACCAAAAAAGAAATTGAAGAACGCGGCTGGGACGAAGTGGATGTGATTTTATTTACAGGCGATGCCTATGTCGATCACCCTTCGTTTGGAGCAGCCGTAATTGGGCGAGTACTGGAAGCCGAAGGCCTGCGCGTGGCTATTGTGCCACAACCCAACTGGCAGGATGATTTGCGTGATTTTAAGAAACTTGGCGCCCCTCGCCTCTATTTTGCCGTCACTTCCGGAAACATGGACTCGATGGTCAACCACTATACGGCCAACAAGCGAAAGCGCTCCAGCGATGCTTACACACCCGGCGGTCAGCACGACAAGCGACCCGACTATGCAGCAACGGTATACTGTAATATTCTGAAAGAATTATACCCCGACACCCCCATTATGCTTGGAGGAATTGAGGCTTCACTACGCCGGGTAACTCATTACGATTACTGGCAAAACAAACTGAAACCTTCTATCCTGGAAGAAGCAAAAGCTGACTTACTTTTCTATGGCATGGGCGAAAAATCAATCATTGACTTTAGCCGACTGATTCAGCGGGGCGTTGATGCCCGAACTATTACGAACCTGCCACAAACAGCTTTTTTGGTTGATAAAGACTCTAATTATGCGACCAATAAGAAATGGAACAACATCGATTTGTATTCGCACGAGGAATGCTTAAACGATAAGATGAAGTTTGCTAAAAACTTCATGCACATCGAAGAAGAATCGAACAAGTCGGAGGCCAATAAAATAACGCAACACATCGGCAACCAGCAAGTGGTAGTCAACCCGCCATGGCCGCCTTTGCTTGAAAAAGAAATTGACCGCTTTTATGATTTTCCCTATACCCGGTTGCCACACCCCAAATACAAAAACAAAGGCACCATTCCTGCTTATGAAATGATTCGCCATTCCATAAACATTCATCGCGGGTGTTTTGGTGGATGTACCTTTTGTACCATTTCGGCACACCAAGGAAAATTCATAGCCAGTCGCTCCGAAAAGTCCATCCTGAAAGAACTGGACCAGGTTACCCAAATGCCCGACTTTAAGGGATATATTTCGGACTTGGGTGGCCCGTCGGCGAACATGTACAAAATGAAGGGTATTCATGAAGAAATTTGCCGCAAATGCAAGCGTCCGTCGTGTATCTTCCCTGAAGTCTGTAAAAATCTGGATATAAATCACAAGCCCATGCTCGACTTGTACCGCAAAGTTCGTCAGCATCCAAAGATTAAAAAAGCCTTTATAGGCAGCGGTATTCGTTACGATATGATTCTGCACGAGACCAAAGACAAGCAGGTCAATAAAACCAACATGAGCTACTTGCGTGAAGTGGTGAAACATCATGTTTCAGGGCGATTGAAAGTGGCTCCGGAACATACTTCCGACGACGTGCTGAAAATCATGCGGAAGCCTTCGTTCAAGCTGTTTTATAAACTGAATAAGACCTTTAACGAAATCAATAAACAAGAAGGCCTGAATCAGCAATTGATTCCCTACTTTATTTCGAGCCACCCGGGTTGTCATAACTCCGACATGGCCAATCTGGCTGCGGAAACCAAGCAACTCGACTTTAAGCTGGAGCAGGTGCAGGATTTTACGCCTACGCCCATGACATTGGCTACGGTAATCTATTACACCGGCTACCATCCTTACACCATGGAAAAAGTCTTTACCGCCAAATCAAAAAAGGAAAAACTCTCTCAACGCAAATTCTTTTTCTGGTATAAAAAGGAGTATAAACAGCAAATTCGACAGGAATTGATTAAATTGAACCGCAAAGATTTGCTGGAGAAGATATTGGATTAACGTAGCCTAATTCCTTTATCCTCGAATTTCCGCTGCCGGGCTTCAGAATAAATTCAAAAGACCGGGCATTTGGAACTTCAAGTTTTGGGATTTTAAATATGAATCTTCTTAAAAGAATTATGAATACAAAAAGGATACTCCTCGGATTGTTTATGCTGACTTTGGTGGGTTGTGCCGAGATGCAACAAATGGCCAAAACCATTTATGACGAGCAGAAACCACTGTCTACTACAGAGATTGCAGCCGGTCTAAAACAAGCACTGGTGGTTGGAACCGACAGCTCAGTTGCTGAACTATCAGCCCTAAATGGCTACTTAAAAGACGAAGCGGTAAAAGTCTTGCTTCCCCCCGAAGCAGATATCATCACCAAGAATTTAAGTAAACTCCCGGGAGGACAGGATTTGGTCGACAAAGTGATTACCAGCATCAACACCGCGGCTTCGGACGCCGCCAAAGAAGCCGCTCCCATTTTGGTGAACAGCATCAAAACCATGAGCATTCAGGATGCAGCCGGACTGCTGACTGGTGGCGACTATGCAGCAACCGAATATCTCAAACGTACCAATTACGATGCGCTGGTTGCGCTTTATCAACCCAAAATAAAAGGATCGTTGAACAAGAAGATTCTGGGCAATTATTCTGCTCAGCAATCCTGGGACGAAATGACGGGCAAATGGAACCAAGTAGCCGGCTCTTTCGTTGGACAGCTTGCTGACCTGGAAAAAGTGGAGACTGATTTGAGTACCTACCTCACCCAGCGTGCCTTAGATGGCTTGTTTCTGAAAATTGGAGAAACCGAGAAAAACATCCGGCAGGATCCGGCGGCCCGGATAACCGACCTTCTGAAACGGGTATTTGCCCGCCAATAAATTGACCAGGGAATTAATCCTCAGAGGAGAGCTCTCAAGGGTCTACTTAATATGATTATAAACTGCTAGTGGATGAATTCCAGCGCTTGAAAAACGTATATCCGGAATTTGTCCATCAGCAGACAACTCCCTCCCAAAACTATTCATATAATCGTCCTTGCCAGGTTTGACGTTCATCCAATCGTTTCTCCACCTTAGCTACGAACTCAAAATTTTTCAATCCCCATTTAGGGGCAATCAACATGCTTTGGGAGGTTTGGCTTACAAAACGTTCAACGACAATCTTCGGGTTCAATAACTCCAGGTAGTCAACAATAAACTCTACGTATTCTTCAGCCGAGAACAGGCCAAAATCCTCCGGCTGCCGCGCAAACTCGACAGCCATTTGGGTGCCCTTATGAATTTGTAGCTGATGTAGTTTCAGGTTCTCAACCGGCAATTGCGAAATCACCCGTGCCTGGTTTAACAAATCATCACGCGTTTCGCCCGGAAAACCCAAAATCAGATGCGCGCAACTATGAATCCCCCGACTAGCCGTCTGCTCAATCGCCCACCTGGCTTGAGCAAATTGATGCCCGCGGTTTATCCGCTCCAGCGTTTCATCCTGAACCGACTCCACACCATATTCAACCATCACGTAATAGTCATGAGCAAGTTCTGCAAGGTAATCCAGAACCTCAGCATCGACACAGTCCGGGCGGGTTCCCAGCACCAATCCAATAATTTGAGGATGCGCCAACGCTTCCTCATATCGGGCTTTGAGTACGACTAAATCTGCATAAGTATTTGAATAGGCCTGAAAATAGGCCAAGTACCGCATGGCCGGATACTTGCGGGAATAAAAACCTATACCCTGCTGCAACTGCTCGGCGATGCTTTTCTCCGGCCCACAGTAGTCAGGTTGAAACGATTTATTATTACAATAAGAGCAGCCACTACGCGCCTTGGTTCCATCCCGGTTCGGGCAGGTAAATCCGGCATCTACGGCCACTTTTTGTACCCTCCCGTCAAACATATTCTTGAAATAAGTCGGAAAATCATTAAAACGTTTGGCGTGTCCCCAAGGAAAATTCTGTTCAGTCATAAACTTTTATTATCCCGCAAAAATAAGGCAATTCTGAATCAAAAAAGACAAAATCCCTTTTAAAGATGAACAGCCGCAAAATCAGCCGTTTTAACGACCGGCAGCTATCGCTCTGAAAATGAAAAGCCAATCGGGCCTTATCAACAAATGTTGAAAACTTTAAAACCTTGACCTCGCTTATTGGTTCTATTTCTACAAGCTATTTTTTTAACTTTAGAGTAATTCATAAAACGTCAACCTATGTTTAGTGCCGAAGATTTGGTTTTTATTGATGAACGAGGAAGTGATTTAACAACCGTTAAAGAGCAAGTAAAAAATTTCGAGCAAGGCTTTCCCTATCTCGAAATCATACAAGCGGCAACTGTTGGACAGGGAATCATTCAATTAAAGGAAGAGCATGCCCAGGAGTTCATAAACTTCTTCGAGCAGAAGCGAGAAAAAGGTATCTCCCTACTGAAGTTTGTTCCCGCGTCAGGAGCTGCCAGCCGCATGTTTAAAAGTCTGTATAACGCCAAAGCCAAGCTTGAAAATGGCGAGCTAGAAGAAGACGTGCTGCAGGAGAAAGAGGTTCAGACCTTCTTTGACAAGCTCGAAAAGTTTGCTTTTTATGCTGATTTGAAAAAGCTGGCTGACAAACCCCTAGAAGAGCTTTCGGCCTTGGACGTACTTAACCTGGTGCTGACAGAAAAAGGATTAAACTACGGCAACCTTCCCAAGGGATTGCTCCAATTTCATCAATATAAAGATGATTCCCGAAGCTCATTCGAGGAGCACTGTGCTGAAGGTGCGCTTTACGCCAAAGATCGCGAGGGCAAAGTGCAAATGCATTTTACCGTTTCGCCTGAGCACAAACAAGCTTTTGAAACTCACTTGAAGGCCATCAAAGATAAATATGAGAAGAAGCTTGATGTAAGCTATAAAATCTCGTTCAGCCAGCAAAAGCCTGCTACCGACACTATTGCGGTAGACCTGAACAACAAGCCCTTTAGAAACGGCGACAACAGCCTGCTTTTTCGTCCGGGAGGGCACGGCGCTTTAATCGATAACCTGAATGATCTGGATGCGGACCTTATTTTCATCAAAAACATCGACAATGTGGTTCCGGACTATCTCAAAGCGGAAACTATCAAATACAAAAAAGCACTTGCCGGGTTGCTGCTAAATTACCAGAAACGAATTTTCAGCTATCAGCGAGTGCTCGACGAGAGGCACTATACCGCGCTTGACAGTAAGTTTTACTCCGAAGCGTCGGCCTTTCTCGAAAATGTTTTGAATGTAAAGCCACCAACCAACCAATACTATTCTGAAAAAGAAGAATTATACCATTACCTTAAGTCAAAATTTAATCGACCTATCCGCGTATGTGGAATGGTGAAAAATGAAGGAGAACCCGGAGGTGGTCCGTTCTGGGCAAGAAACGCCGATGGCTCTATTTCGCTTCAGGTAGTTGAAAGTTCACAAATCGACGAGAAGAATGAAAGTCAAGCCAACATTGTAAACCAAACCACCCACTTTAACCCCGTAGATCTGATTTGTGGAACGAAAAACTATTTGGGAGAACCCTTTGATTTGTTATTATTAAGGGATCCGAAAACCGGATTCATATCCTATAAGTCTAAAGATGGAAAAGAACTCAAGGCCCAGGAGCTTCCTGGTCTTTGGAATGGAGCAATGGCTGATTGGAACACGCTTTTTGTGGAAGTTCCAATCCTGACTTTCAATCCGGTAAAGACGGTCAACGACTTATTACGAAAAGAGCACCAGCCGGACTAAGTAATTCTAAAAAGTATTATTAAATTTGCAGCTGCAATTTTTGGGATTCTATGGAAGAAGATTCAAGGGACTTTTACGACAATGAGGAAATAGGGGAAGCCGTTAAACGCTTCGAAAGGATGATGAAAGCCAACCAAGTTGACTATTTTGATGTTTTTGAAGTAGAAGGTATTGTGGATTATTTTCTGGACGAAGGCCAAATGACCATGGCAAATCAAGCCATTGAAAATGGCCTGAAAATTCACCCCTCCTCCATTACGCTTCAAATAAAAAAAGCGCAACTACTTTTAGTGGATGGCAAAGTGGAAGAGTCACTGTCCATCATCCGTGTGGCCGAATTGATTGAGGAAAGCAACTCGGATATCTACCTGATTAAAGGCTCAGCATTAATCATGCAGGGCTTTGTTGATGAAGCCATTACGGCATACGAGCATGCTATTTCCCACAATTACGAGGAAGAAGATGAATTGCTCTACAATATTGGTATCACCTTAGGACAAGCGGGTGAAATTCAAAAAGCAATTACCTTTTTAGAACGTGCACATACCTTCAACCCGAAGAATGAACAGGTTCTTTACGAACTGGCTTACTATTGTGATAAAGACAATCAGGATGACAAAAGCATCCTTTATTACAACCGCTACCTCGATATTGACCCCTTTAATCCATCGGTTTGGTACAACCTCGGAATTACCTTCAACCGTATCGGGCAACATGACAAGGCGATTGAAGCCTACGACTTTTCGATTACCTTGAACGATGAGTTCGAACAAGCTCTTTTCAATAAAGCCAATGCCTTGTCGAATAACGGGCAACACGAAGAAGCCGTTGAATGCTATCTGGAATATTTAAAAACAGACAAAGATAATGACGATGCGTACTGCTACCTGGGTGAGTGTTATCTGAATCTTGACCGTTACAACGAAGCGCTGGTAAATTATAGAAAGGCCATACGCCTCAATAAAAATAACGCCAACGCCTGGTACGGCTCAAGCTTGATCATGTGGATTGAAAATAATCTGACCGAAAGTCAGTCCCTCATCAAGAAAGCCCTCAAGCTGGACGATACCAACCCCGATTATTGGCTCATGTATGGAAAAATAAATCACGAACTTGATTTATTCGACCAGGCAGAATCAGCCTTTGACATGGCAACTTCACTGGATCCGGACAACCGTGAATGCTGGATTTCTTATGCCGAAATGCAATACGATCGAGGCTTGCTGCAACAGGCCATTGATATTTTGAAGAAAGCCAATCAAATCATTGTGGACGATTCAAATATCAACTACCGGCTAACAGCTTTTCTACTTGAAAACAATGAAGAACGCTCGGCAACCGATTATTTTGAAATTGCCTTAAAAGCCGATTTCAACAGTTACCGTGATTTATTCGATTACTACCCACAAGCTCAACAAAACGAATCGATCAAACAACTCATAAAAGAATACCAATCAACCAATTTTTAAAGATGAATTTCAACTTACCCTTTATTCCTGAACGCCCTGAGAAACCAAGATCATCAGGTCTGACAATGGTTATGGACAAAGGCCTAAGCCTCCGCGAGGCTGAAGACTTATGCGAAGTAGCATCGGAATACACAGACTTTGTTAAGCTAGGATTTGGAACCGGGCTATTGACCCCAGGTGTAAAAGAGAAAATCAAACTGTATCAACAGGCAGGAATTAAACCCTACTTTGGAGGAACACTCTTTGAGGCATTTATTGCCCGCAATATGTTTGATGACTATCGCAAGTTTATTGCCGATAGCGGCGTTGAAACGGCCGAGGTTTCTGACGGTGTGCTTCCAATCGAACATGACAAGAAGTGCGAATACATCAACCTGTTGTCCAAAGAATTCCAGATTTTCTCAGAAGTGGGAACCAAACTCAAAGGGAAAGAAATTAGCAATGCGGAATGGGTTTCCTGGATGAAATCAGAGTTAGAAGCCGGTGCCTGGAAAGTAATCGCCGAGGCGCGTGAAAGTGGCAACATGGGCATTTACAAGGAAGATGGATCGGCCAACAGCCAGCTCATCATGGACATCAAAAAAGAAATAGCCCCCGAACATATTTTATGGGAAGCTCCGCTAAAAAGCCAGCAAGTTTGGTTTATCAAACTGCTTGGGCCCAATGTTAATTTAGGTAATATTTCTCAATCGGAGGTGATTCCACTTGAAACACTCCGCAGAGGACTTCGCGGTGACACGCTGCAGAGTTTTATTCCGTAAATAAAATTTCAGATTCAATCAATTATAAACCACTAAGGAAATCCTTGGTGGTTTTTTTTAGTCTCACAATCACGCACTTACTCCCCAGCCAGCATTCTTCACTTCCTTCCTCATTCTAAAAAAGAACATACTTTCAGTAAGCCATCCCCTCCCTGATGCTTCTTTTTATTTATTCTAAATAAACAAAAAGAGCTTTAAAACATCTAAATAGTTACATATTTTATCACCAAAAAATTGATATCTTAAGCTCATCACAGGAAACCTTTAGCCTCTGTTTTTGTTAAGGAAGATGTAAATATTGAACAGGAAATTACAATAGATTAAAAAACCACAATATGTTTGATTTAGATTTAATAAAGAAAACCTACGAGAATTTTGGCCCTCGTATATACAAGGCCAGAGAGATTTTAAAAAAACCACTCACGCTCTCTGAAAAGATTCTCTACACTCACCTTTTCAATCCCGAAGAAGTGGCGGATTTCAAGCGGGGTGTTGATTACGTTGATTTCGCCCCCGACCGGGTAGCCATGCAGGATGCGACTGCGCAAATGGCCTTGCTTCAATTTATGAATTCGGGAAAAAGCCGAACTGCGGTACCATCAACAGTGCATTGCGATCACTTAATTCAAGCCAGCGTTGGAGGACGAACAGATCTCAAGTTTGCCCTCGAAAGCAATAAGGAAGTGTTTAACTTTCTGGAGTCCGTTTCCAACAAATATGGCATTGGCTTTTGGAAACCCGGAGCCGGTATTATTCACCAGGTAGTGCTTGAAAACTATGCTTTCCCAGGAGGAATGATGATAGGAACCGACTCCCACACCGTCAATGCGGGAGGACTTGGCATGGTTGCCATAGGCGTAGGCGGTGCCGATGCGGTTGACGTGATGGCTGGCATGCCTTGGGAACTTAAATTTCCGAAATTGATCGGTGTTAAACTCACCGGAAAACTCAATGGGTGGACTGCCCCCAAAGACATTATTTTAAAAGTAGCCGGAATACTCACAGTAAAAGGAGGCACCGGTGCTATTATTGAATATTTCGGAGAAGGTGCCGAATCGCTTTCAGCAACCGGAAAAGGAACGATCTGTAACATGGGAGCCGAAGTTGGTGCCACCACATCAACCTTTGGTTACGACCAAAGTATGGAACGCTACCTGCGGGCTACAGGCCGCGCTGAAGTTGCCGACCAGGCCAATGGGATCAAAGAGCACTTAACTGCTGACGCAGACGTTTACGCCCATCCAGAAAAGTATTTTGACCAACTAATAGAGATTAATCTAGATGAATTGGAACCACACTTAAATGGTCCCTTTACACCCGATCTGGCAACACCAATTTCGCAAGTAGCCAAGGTGGCCAAAGAAAACGGATGGCCAACAAAAATTGAAGTGGGCCTGATTGGTTCATGTACCAACTCGTCATATGAAGACATTTCACGTGCGGCTTCGCTTGCTCAGCAAGCTGTCGATAAAAAATTAAAGACCAAATCAGAGTTTACCATTACCCCAGGTTCTGAGCAAGTACGCTTCACCATTGAGCGCGATGGATTCATAGACATCTTCAATAAAATTGGAGCGAGTGTTTTTGCCAATGCCTGTGGCCCATGCATTGGACAATGGAACCGACCTGGAGCAGAAAAAGGAGAAAAGAACACGATTGTGCACTCATTCAACCGTAACTTCTCCAAACGTGCTGATGGTAATCCGAACACCCATGCCTTTGTCGCTTCGCCCGAGTTAGTTACTGCCTTAGCAATTGCCGGAGATTTAACCTTCAACCCGTTAACCGACAAACTGGTCAACCAGGAAGGAAAAGAAGTGCAACTGGATCCACCAACAGGAGAAGAATTACCAAACAAAGGCTTTGCAGTAGAAGATGCCGGGTATCAGGCACCTGCCCAGGACGGTTCTTCCGTTGATGTCATTGTGTCCCCCGATTCTGAGCGTTTGCAATTGCTGAATGCTTTTGAACCGTGGAATGGCCAAAACCTGAATGGAGCGAAACTGCTGATCAAAGCACAAGGCAAATGTACCACCGACCACATCTCGATGGCTGGCCCCTGGCTGCGTTTCCGTGGTCACCTAAACAACATCTCAAACAATATGCTAATTGGCGCAGTCAATGCCTTTAATGGCGAAAGCAATAAGGTGAAAAATCAGCTGAATGGAGGCTACGATGAGGTTCCCAAAGTACAACGTGCGTACAAAGCAGCCAATATTCCAACCGTGGTTATTGGTGACCACAATTACGGTGAAGGTTCATCACGCGAACATGCCGCCATGGAACCCCGTCATCTGGGTGTAAAAGCCGTCATTGTAAAATCATTTGCCCGAATTCACGAGACCAATCTAAAGAAACAAGGCATGCTGGGCTTAACGTTTGCCAATGAAGCCGATTACGACAAAATTCAGGAAGATGACACCTTCAATTTCATCGATTTGGCTGATTTTGCTCCAGAGAAATCCTTACAACTAGAGCTCGTACATGCAGATGGAAGCAAAGAAATCATCGAATTGAATCATACCTATAATGCCCAACAAATTGAATGGTACAAAGCTGGTTCAGCGTTAAATTTAATCAAACAACAAAATAACTAATCAAAATTAGACACCCGCAATGGATAAAATTAAAGTTGTAAATCCAGTTGTTGAACTGGACGGAGATGAAATGACCCGGGTTATTTGGTCATTCATTAAAGAAAAGCTCATTTTCCCTTATCTGGATCTGGACATTAAGTACTACGATCTGGGGATGGAAAAACGTGATGAAACGGACGATCAAATTACCGTTGACGCGGCTCACGCCATCCAAAAATATGGCGTGGGAATTAAATGCGCCACCATTACGCCCGATGAATTGAGAGTAACTGAATTCAAATTGAAAAACATGTGGCGTTCGCCCAATGGTACGATCCGGAATATTCTGGGAGGAACAGTTTTCCGCGAACCCATCATCATTAATAATATCCCGCGTTTGGTGCCGGGCTGGAAAAAACCGATTTGTATCGGTCGTCATGCCTTTGGTGACCAATACCGGGCAACCGACTTCCTAACCAAAGGAAAAGGCAAACTCACCATTACTTTCACACCTGAGGATGGCGGGGAAGTGCAATCTTATGATGTCTATGATTTTCAAGACAATGGTGTAGCCATGGCCATGTACAACACAGACGAATCGATTATTGGTTTTGCCCGGGCTTGCATGAATCAGGCGCTAAGTAAAAAATGGCCATTATACCTGTCAACCAAAAACACCATTCTGAAAAAATACGATGGTCGCTTTAAAGATTTGTTTGAAGAAGTGTTCAACAAGGAATTCAAAGAAAAATTTGAAGCTGCCGGAATTACCTATGAGCATCGCCTAATTGATGACATGGTGGCTGCCGCCATGAAATGGGAAGGTGGCTTTGTATGGGCCTGCAAGAATTACGATGGCGATGTGCAATCGGACACGGTAGCACAAGGCTTCGGCTCACTTGGATTAATGACTTCAACACTCGTTACACCCGATGGCAAAACCATGGAAGCAGAAGCAGCCCATGGAACCGTTACTCGTCATTATCGCCAGCATCAGCAAGGCAATCCAACATCAACCAATCCCATCGCTTCTATTTTTGCCTGGACCAGAGGATTAGCCTTCCGCGGAAAATTAGATGAGAACCAGGCCTTGATAGACTTTGCCACTGCACTTGAGCAAGTGTGCATCGAAACCGTTGAGAGTGGCAAAATGACTAAGGATTTAGCGCTGATTATTCACGAGAAAGACCTTAAGCAGGAGCACTACCTGACCACCGAAGAATTTTTAAATGCCATTGACCAGAATCTAAAAAGCAAAGTAACAGCAATTACCTATGGGAGAAAAGATTAAACTTGAAAAAGGTCGGTTAATAATCCCTGATCAACCCATTATTCCTTACATACAAGGGGATGGAATTGGCAAGGACATAACAAGACCGACCCAAAAAGTACTAGATGCTGCTGTTGAAAAAGCTTATGGTTCAACCAGAAAACTGATTTGGAAAGAAGTTCTGGCTGGACAGAAAGCCTTTAAAGCAACGGGCGCATATCTGCCGGATGAAACACTGGATGCCTTCAAAGAATATCTCGTAGGCATAAAAGGACCGCTTGAAACTCCGGTTGGAGGCGGCATTCGATCGCTGAATGTAGCCCTGCGGCAAACTCTCGACTTGTATGTTTGTCTGCGTCCGATACGCTGGTTCAAGGGGGTACCCTCGCCTGTTCGTTACCCCTCCATGGTTGACATGCATATTTTTCGCGAAAATACCGAAGACATTTATGCCGGTATTGAATTTCAAACAGGTGAAGAAAAAACGAAGAAGTTTCAGGATTTCCTGATCAATGAAATGGGAATAAGCTCTCAAATTCGCTTCCCGGAAAGCACTTCTTTTGGTGTTAAACCAATTTCCAAAGAAGGCTCAGAGCGGCTCATCCGGGCAGCCATCCAATATGCTATCAAACGTCATCTTCCTTCAGTAACCTTGGTTCACAAAGGGAACATTATGAAATTCACCGAAGGCGCGTTCAAAAACTGGGGGTATGAATTAGCCGAGTCTGAGTTTGGCAAACACGTGTTTACCTGGCGTCAGTATCAGCAAATTGAAGCAGATAAAGGACAACTTGATGCAGACAAAGCCCTTGAAGAAGCCCAAAAGTCAGGTAAAGTCATTATCAAAGATGTCATTACCGATGCCTTTTTGCAGGATAGCCTGTTACACCCCTATGACCATTCGGTTATAGCCACGATGAATTTAAATGGTGATTACATCTCTGATCAACTAGCTGCCATGGTCGGTGGAATAGGTATCTCGCCAGGCGCAAACATCAACTACCAAAGTGGCTTTGCCATTTTTGAAGCCACACACGGAACCGCTCCAACCATCGCCGGGACTGGTAAAGCCAATCCAAGCTCCATGATCCTTTCCGGAGTGATGATGCTTGAATACCTGGGATGGGACGAAGCGGCCGAGCATGTGTTCGATGCCATGGAACATACCTTTGCCAAACGCCGAGTTACCTCTGACCTGCATGCGATGATGGAAAGTTCAACTTTGTTGTCTACCACAGAGTTTACTGATGAAATAATCCAAAATATTCACTAACTTAAGAAAGAAATCAAACTAAAATACTTTATACAAATGGAATACATTAAGAATAGGTTTTATCAAAAGGCGAGCAAATGCGTTAGCGAGTACCAACGGATTAAGAATGAGCATGGCGACAAAGTAATTGCCAATGTCACTATTGGTCAGGTAATGACTGGAATGAAAGGCGTACCCAGCTTGATAACAGATACTTCCAAGCTGGATCCAACAACCGGAATTCGTTTCCGTGGTTATACCATTCCCGAATTGAGGGAGAAACTGCCCCGCCTAAGCCCTGATGGAGAACCCCTTCCTGAGGGATTGTTCTACCTCATGCTTATTGGCGAAATCCCCGAACGCGACGATGTGTTAAACATTAGTAAAGACCTGGCAACTCGTGCCCATGTGCCTCAGCATGTTTTTGACGTCATTGATGCTATCCCAAAGAATTCACGCCCAATGACTCAGTTTAGTGCGGCAATCCTCAGTATGGCTACCGATTCAATTTTCCAGAAAGCCTATCGCGCTGGAGTCCATAAAAAATACTACTGGGATACCACTTACGAAGATGTGATGAACCTGATTGCACGCTTACCCCGAATAGCCGCGTACATCTACCGTCGTCAGTTCTTCAACGATGAACATATTGAACCAGATCCACGTTTGGACTGGGCTGGAAACCTGGCCCACATGATGGGACACGACAGTGAAGAAGTTAAACGCTTACTTCGTTTGTACATGGTTATTCATGCCGATCACGAAGGTGGAAACGTTTCGGCACACACCACTCACCTGGTCGGTTCAGCGCTCAGCAATCCTTATTATGCTTATGCTGCAGGTATGCTCGGATTAGCCGGACCACTTCATGGCTATGCTAACCAGGAAGTGATTAATTGGATTTTTGCCATGCTTCAAGAGTTGGATACGGAAAACCCAACCGAAGAGCAAATTATAGCTTATACTAAACGAACTCTGGACGAAGGTCGTGTTATTCCAGGCTATGGCCATGCAGTACTTCGTCAAACAGATCCCCGATTTACAGCGCAACAAGAATTTGCCAAGAAATATGTTAAAGATGATAAGCTCATCAATATTGTGAACACACTTCACCGCGTCGTTCCTCCAATTCTGGAAGCTACAGGTAAGGTTAAAAACCCTTGGCCAAATGTTGATGCGTATTCAGGTTCCTTGTTATATTACTATGGAGTGCAAGAGCATTCGTTCTACACCGTCTTGTTTGGTGTTTCCAGAGCTCTTGGCGTATTAGCTAGCTTAGTTATGGATCGTCTGTATGGCTTGCCAATTGAACGGCCATCATCTTATCCGCTCAAATGGTATCATGAAAAGGCCGGAGAACAAGGCCCTTCCGGATGCTAAATCGTACAAATCTGATAAAATTCAAAATGCTCTCTGTTAAGAGGGCATTTTTTTTGAAAGTCCATAACACCAGCAGGGCAATACCCACTAGCATACCGCAGAAAGACAGCAAAAGAAGATCACAAAAAACAGGCGACTAATGGAGATTTTCAAAATTGATCTCAGCAGAAGCCGCTCTTCTGAGATTACTCCTCCCTAACTCTCTTTTGCAAAACACTTGCAATTGTTACATTTGCTGATAAAAATCACAGCATATGATGCTCGTCTCAACTTAATTTGCAATAAAAACCGAGACTTATGGCTTACCTTCAAAAAGAAAAATTATTTACAGTAAGATGGTTTAAGGAATACAGCTTTATCACCATTGGCGCCTTTATTCTTGCAGTTGGTTTCGTTTATTTTATCTCACCGCATAAGATTGTACCGGGCGGTGTTTACGGCATCGCCATTGTCGTGCACTACCTGTCGGAAGGTGTTTTTTCTTTTTGGCCCGAAGGTATTCCCATCGGACTGTTTGGCTTGATTTTGAATATTCCGCTCACCATTGCCGGCATCAAGATACTGGGGCCGCGCTTTGGTGTAAAAACGGTCATTGGCTTTGTCCTTTCATCCGTCTTCATGGATCTGATAACTTATCTTCGTAGCAATGGCAATGCTCCTTTAGTTGAAGATGTTCTACTTTCTTGCGTCTTTGGCGGAGTACTTATCGGCTTCGGCCTTGGGCTTATTTTTAAATCCAGAGCAACATCAGGTGGATCTGATATTATTGCCATGATTATCACTAAATACACTGGTTTCCAACTCGGTCAATTATTGATTTATGTTGATTCCGTAATTGTTTTGATCGGACTTGCTGCCTTTGGCGAATGGCAAATTCCACTTTACTCTTGGTTAGTTATCTACATTACCGGTCGTGCTATTGACATTACCATTGAAGGGCCGAACTATAACAAGGCTTTGCTTATCATTTCGAATAAACATGATGAAATAAAAAATAAGATACTGGTTGACTTGCAACGTGGGGGGACTTATTTTAAAGGTCAAGGCATGTTTAGTGGCGAAGAAAAAGAAATAATTTATACCGTTGTCAGCCGTCGCGAAGTGATAATCCTGGAACAATATATCAGTCAAATTGATCCGAACGCTTTTATTACCGTAATGGACACTAGCGAAATTCTGGGAGAAGGGTTTCAGAATTTGAAAATGAAAATTGATTCATAAGTATATTTTATTTCTTCTGCTCACAGAAAGTTAAGTTACAATTCATTAATTTAGCTTGTCAAAATCGGACACTAGTTATTTATTGCTATGAAAGCCTTTCTTCTCACGCTCCTGTTTTCTAGTTTGATATTTATTTCCAATGCCCAATCCGTTGGACTCGTCCTTAGCGGAGGTGGAGCTAAGGGACTGGCACACATAGGCGTTATACGAGCACTGGAAGAACAAAATATTCCCATTGATTATATCTCCGGAACTTCCATGGGAGCCATTGTAGGTGGACTTTATGCCGCTGGATATACCCCTGATGAGATGGACGAACTTTTCCAGTCTGACCAATTTAGGTTTTGGGCCACCGGAAAAATTCAGGAAGAGTATCGATACTATTTCAGAAAATTGGAGCAAACCCCATCGTGGTTGAACCTTGACCTTAAAAAAACAGAGGACAAACTCAAAATCTTACTGCCCACCAATATTATTCCTGAAGAGCAAATTGACTTCGCCTTTATGGAAATGTTTTCATCCACCAATGCCGTGTGCAACTATGATTTTAACAACTTGATGGTACCCTTTCTGTGCATTGCTACCGATGTTTATGAAAACAAAGAAGTGGAGCTTCGTAGTGGTGATTTGGGAGAAGCCATCCGAGCCTCCATGACCTTTCCACTCTACTTTAAACCCATCACCATTGATGGAGCATTGGTTTTTGATGGCGGAATCGTGAACAACTTTCCGGTAAAAAATACCATTGACGCCTTTAATCCTGACATCGTTATTGGACATAAAGTAGCCAACAACTCCAAGCGTGCCAGCCAGGATGATGTAATGGCTCAGCTGGAAAACATGATCATGCAAAAAACAGATTATGAAGTCCCAAACGACAAAGGGATCCTACTGGAGACAAAATTTTCTAACGTCAGCTTGCTTGATTTTAACAAAATACTGCCAATTGAAGATGCTGGGTATAAAACCGCGATCGCTCAGATGGATAGCATCAAGATGCTAATAAAGAGAAGAGTTTCTCAAGAAACGCTGGCCCAAAAACGGCAATATTTTAATCTCCGTAAACCGGAGCTGCTCTTTCAAAACATACAGGTTGAAGGAGTTACCGACCCCATGCAGCGCAAGTACATCATCCAAAGCGTTAAACACAAAAACAATGTGATTGATCTGGGGCAGCTTCGCCAAGAATATTTTAAGCTCGTCGCAGATCCTCAGCTACGAGCAGTTCGCCCTGTATCTTTTTATAACAAGGAAACCGGTTACTTTGACCTTCACCTGAAGGTGACCAAAGAAAAGTCATTGGAGATAAAATTTGGAGGCAATGTCTCGACCAAGCCCATTAACCAGGGATTCTTAAGTCTCGATTACCTGTTTTTCGATAATCGTGCCTACACCTTAAGTTCCAACATTTATTTCGGTCGTTTCTACAGTTCAATAAAAGTCGGAGGACGCATTGATTTCCCAACCAGTCTCCCCTTCTACCTGTCGGGTTACCTAACCTTTAACCGTTGGGACTTTTTCTCCAGCAACAATGAATTTTTCTTTGAAGATGTTAGCTCTCCCTACATTATACAGGATGAAAACAATGTTCGTTTTGAGCTGGGCTTTCCGGTAAAAACCCATGGAAAGCTAACGCTGGGAACAAGTTTCTCATCGGCTGCTGACTCTTATTACTTCAATGAATCGATAAAAAAGGATGACGACGCAGAGCAAACTAAATTTGATGCCTTTTCAAGCAAAATCAGCTTTGAGCGTAACTCTCAAAATTACAAGCAATATGCTACTGAAGGTGTTTCTTCTGAACTGAACTTCACCTATACTTTTGGAAACGAAAAACACCAGCCGGGCTCCAACTCTCCGTTAAACCAACGTTTCTCCGGTTCACAGGATTATTATACCTTAAGGGCAAAATATGAACGGTATTATCCGATAAGCCGGAACTTCAGACTTGGACTTGCGCTAAATGGCGTATTCAGCAATAAAAAATTTCTAAATAATTACACAGCAACGGTATTGGCAGCAAACACTTTCTCGCCGACCCCTTTCAGTCAAACTTTATTTATGAAGAAATACCGGGCCAATAAGTATTTGGCTTCCGGCTTAAAAACAATTTTCAACTTAAGCAGCCAAATGCACTTCCGACTCGAAGGCTATGCATTTGCGCCGGTGCGGGAAATTACCCTTGGAGAAAATTTTCAAGCGAGTTACGCACCGAATCGTTATTCGTCCCTCAATTTAATGGCTATGGGAGGCTTTGTTTTTCATTCCGGACTTGGGCCCTTGAGCTTGACTCTAAATTATTTTGACAAGGAAAATACCAAGTTTTATGTGGTGTTCAGCTTTGGCTATGTACTCTTCAACAAGCGGGGGTACTGATTTTAAAGCCCCTCAAACCGTAAAACAACCATTAATTACTTGCCTTCGCTCTTAGGATTTCCGTTTTTGGTAAAACCGAACCCAATCTACGTCAAAATAATGAGGAAGTGCTTGGCTATCCTGAATGACCAACGAAGTTAAATTGAGAAACATCGGATAATCTGGCGTATTGGCACTCACAGTAAAAAGCTCTTTGTCATTGATCTTCCAGCTTACTTTACCCTTTTCCCAAACCATGCTAAAAATGTAAAGCTTGCCAGCTGATAATCCTGCTAAAGAGAAACCATTGCTTGTTTGCGACTGACTCAATCCAAGCTGGCTTTTGGCACCACATTCAAACAAATTAAGTCGTAAGCCATTTTGCTCACCCGCCAAGTAAAAAACATCCTGAAAATTTTTATTTGGATTGTACTTGATCTTAGCTTCTAAAATTCCGTATTGAGCTTCAAAAAGGCCTCCAGTTGTCAAGGTATCCGATGAATAATCCATTTCCTTTTCAACAAAGCCCAAAACCGGATTCCAAACTAAGGAATTCAGTTTCTCCTTTTTAACCTGAATTTGAAGGCGCTCTCCCTTGATTTGTGTATTCTTCCCATTCGAAAAAGCCTGCAAATCGCCATGTTGTGAAAAATTCTTTCCTACTGTTTTCTCCGCATAGTAATTGATACTCTTCCACTTGGCAGAATTCAGCTCATTACCATCAAAACAGTCTTCAAAAACTAGCTCCCAGTTTTTAGGAAAATCCAGCGCATCGGTGTTCTTATACTTCTGATAAAGCATAATCTCTGGCTTATTTTTTAATTCCAGGTAACGCTTTTCTTCAACAAATTCGGGGCTTTTCTCCCACTTCTTAGGATCTTCCAAATAGCTTTTCTGCGTCTTAAATTCGTCCGACTCAACCACGACCTTCAACTCATTAAAAGTTCGTCTTTCCTCTGACTTCTGCATTCGGAGGTAGTTCTTGTAGGCTGCAGATTTTGGATATTTCTGAAAGAATTGGACGTCAGACGAAGCTTTCAGTTGCTGGTATTCCGCATTGAGAGCCTTGCTTTCTTCTGCCGAGGAAATTGATCCTTGCTGAATCATCCTTTCCAGTTCGAAATAACGATCCAACGCATTTCCCTCTTTCAGGTTTTCATAACGCTTCAGGTCGGCTGAATCAGCTGTTTGGAAGTACTTCTGCAATCGTTTATTTCTTTTTAGCTTATTAAACTGTTTAAGCTGGCGCTCTTCAGAGCTACCTTTAAACCTTAACGTTTTCAGTTGCGCCTTCAGTTTTTTGAATGATTCGGCATTCACCTTCTCTTCTAATCGTAAAAGCTCCTTCAATTCATCCGACTGTTCAACTTGAGAAAACACGTGATAATCTTTCCAAAGAGATTCTTTTGCAGACTCGATCTTTGAAGTGGATTTAATACCGCCAAAGGTATTTAACAGAAACAGTTTTAGAGACATGTTGATCCTTTTCTTCGGGTTTATGAAATTTAAAAATAATAATAAAAAAGTTAGTTAATAACATTTTTCATCATCTAACAGAAAAATATTAATTTCAACTCCTGAAAAACAACCCTGCACCTATGAAGATGAATAAACGTATTCTACTGTTCCTGTTCGTTTTAAGCTTATTTCTTCATTTACCGTCTACAGCTCAAGACTATTTCAAAGATGGTGGCGAACCTGGAAAAACCTATCTGCTCATGGCGCATCCGACAGTAGAGAACATTCAAGCAATGAAATACCTGATTGACAACAATATACTATTTGTTGGCGAAACCGAGATTGTTGGTATCTACTATAGTTTTGAAAACTATAACTATAGCGAGTCCGTTGATTATATCCATGAAAATGAACTGGATAACTTCCATCTGCAGCATTTAACGGGCATGTTGACACCAGAAAATATTTTCAGCGAAAATGACTTCTCCGCTAATTTTGAAATTATTTTTCAACAAACGCTGGGGATCTTCTTCTTTGGTGGTCCCGATATCCAACCGAGCTTATACCATGAAGAGAATCAATACGCGGTTGTTACAGATCCCTATCGGCACCTGTTCGAGCTGTCCTTGCTGTTTCATCTTTTAGGTGGTCCCCAAAACCCCGATTATATACCCTTGCTGGAGTCAAATCCCAAATATTTCGTAGGCGGATTTTGTCTTGGCATGCAAAGTATGAATGTAGCTACCGGTGGAACATTAATCCAAGATATTCCGGCTGAGCTATACGATATTGATGAGCCGGCAGAAATAGTACAACTGGATAAAGACAAGATTCACCGTAACTATTGGCAGGAAATTTTCGAAAACGATCAGTTGATGCCTATCAATTTTCACCAGCTCCATTTGCCGGAAGATGGCTTTTTCGAGAATGAAGTCAAATGGCGCGGTACTACTTCTCCTCCCGTTCTTAGTTCGCACCACCAAGCCATTGAAAACTTGAATGATTGCTGGGAAGTAACAGCCTGGTCGAAAGACAAAAAGGTGATTGAGGGCATTCGTCATAAAAAATACCCGAATGTTTTTGCCTTTCAATTTCACCCTGAAGTTACAGCCTTGTTTGAACCGACAGATTCGTGGCTCTTCTCCCCTTCCGACCAGCTACGAACCTATTACGACCGCATTGGGCAGGAAGGTGTGAAATTCCATAAAAAAATATGGCGGCTGATATCTAAATCCATTCAGTAATCCAAAACCGGATTATTCTCTAAAAAATTCTATTTTTGCAGCTCAAATAAAATGTATGGGCTTTATAGACGAGATTAAACGCAGAAGAACTTTTGGTATTGTGAGTCACCCGGATGCCGGAAAAACAACCCTCACGGAAAAACTCTTACTTTTTGGTGGAGCCATTCGCGTGGCCGGAGCTGTAAAAAGTAATAAAATCAAAAAGGGAGCAACTTCCGACTTCATGGAAATTGAACGCCAACGGGGTATTTCGGTGGCTACTTCGGTCATGGGGTTTGAATACCGGGATTATAAGATCAATATTCTCGATACTCCGGGTCACCAGGATTTCCAGGAAGATACCTTCCGGACGCTTACCGCTGTTGACAGCGTTATCATTGTGATTGACGCCGCCAAAGGGGTCGAGCCACAAACGGAAAAACTGATGAACGTTTGCCGGATGCGCAAAACGCCCGTCATTGTGTTTATTAATAAACTCGACCGCCCCACACAGGACTCGTTTGACCTGCTAGACGAAATTGAAAATCAACTACAAATTAAAACCCGCCCTTTAAGCTGGCCCATCAACAGCGGCCCCGACTTTAAAGGAGTATATAATATATATAACAAAAGTCTACGTCTGTTCGATGCCAATGTACAGGAAATTGAGGAAGGGATTGCTTTTGAAGATATTAACAGCCCTGAACTCGAGAAATACATTGGCGATGATGCTGACGTATTGCGCGAAGAGTTGGAATTAGTCGAAGGTGTTTATCCTGAATTTGATCATCAGGAATATTTTGAAGGAAATTTGGCTCCAGTATTTTTTGGTAGTGCGCTTTACAATTTCGGAGTCCAAGAGTTGCTCGATGCGTTTGTAGAAATAGCGCCCTCGCCAAGATCTAGCATGACCGAAGAACGAGAAGTGAAACCCGAGGAAGATCAATTCAGTGGTTTTATTTTTAAAATTCATGCGAATATTGATCCCAACCACCGCAGTCGAATTGCCTTTGTGAAAATCTGCTCCGGGAAGTTCGAACGAAACAAACCCTACAAACATATCCGTAGCGGCAAAGCCTTACGCATATCAAGTCCTACAGCCTTTATGGCTTCGCAAAAGGAAATTATTGAAGAGGCATATCCTGGCGACATTATTGGGGTTCCTGACTCGGGAAACCTGGTCATTGGTGATTCCATTACCGGAGGCGAAGAAATTCATTTCAAAGGACTCCCCAGCTTCTCGCCTGAGTTGTTCCGCTACATTGAAAATGCCGATCCAATGAAGTCGAAACAATTAGCGAAGGGCATCGACCAGTTGATGGATGAAGGAGTGGCACAGCTTTTTACCAGCCAATTTAATGGTCGGAAAATTATTGGAACTGTAGGGCAACTTCAGTTTGAAGTAATTGAGTACCGCCTGCTACATGAATATGGTGCGAAATGTCGTTTTGAAAACCTGTCCATGCACAAAGCCTGCTGGATCGAATGCAGCGATCCTAAAAAGCTCAATGAATTCAGAAAGCGGAAACATCAGAAGATGGCGACCGACAAACGCGGACGGGACGTTTTCATGGCCGACTCAAGCTTCATTTTGCAAATGGCGCAGGATGAATTTAAAGACATCAAATTCCACTTTACCAGCGAATTTTAAGAGTAGGCGGCATTAAGTGCGCTTTGTATTGAATGGATATTTTTCTACTTTTAGAAAAAACACGACAGGCTGACTATGGAAATTCTAAGCATTAATCTTACTGAAGGCGATCTGTTTTCCTATCTTATTCTGCCGCTTTTAATTTTCTTTGCCCGCATCAGCGATGTAACTGTTGGAACCCTCCGGATTGTGATGGTTTCCAAAGGACAAAAGCTTATCGCTCCTTTGCTTGGTTTTTTCGAAGTAATTATCTGGCTGATTACCATGAGTAAGATTATCCAGAACATTGATAACTGGGTAGCCTATGTAGCCTACGGTGCCGGGTTTGCTGCCGGGAATTATATCGGATTGATGATTGAAGAAAGGCTGGCGGTCGGCATTGTCCAGCTTCAAATCATCACCCGCAAAAGTGCACAAAACTTAATCGCAAAGCTGAAAGCCAGTGGCTACGGCATTACCCATCACGAGGCACAGGGAGCTATTGAAAAAGTAGCTGTCATCTACACCATCATCAAACGGAACGAACTAAATAAGGTTCTTGAAATCATGCGCACCTATAATCCCAACGCTTTTTACTCCATTGAGGATATCAAATCGATGAGCAAAAACATGCCCCTGCAGGTGAATAGCAATTTTCGCTGGCGCAAAGGAAAATAAGCCTCTACTTGTTCCAAATCCTACTTGCCCCATTTTGTTTTGAACGTTACCAATGGGTTCAGATTCCAAAAAAACAAAAGCATTTAATATCAATTATTAAATAAAATTCTGATATTTGTCAGACTTTTTTAAACTTCTCAAGCAAAACAAAAATCATAATACAAAAAAATTATATAAACTATGTTTAAGATTCAGACCTTAAATAAGATTGATCCCATTGGATTAAAGAACTTTCCGTTGGATCAATACGAAATCGCCAGTGAGTTTTCAAATCCGGACGGAATTATTGTACGTAGCATGAAAATGCACGACATGGAATTACCTTCGAACTTGAAAGCCATTGCCCGTGCAGGTGCTGGTGTGAATAATATTCCAATTGAGAAGTGCACCAACCAAGGAGTTGTGGTTTTCAACACTCCCGGCGCCAATGCACACGCGGTAAAAGAATTAACGATTGCTGGTCTGTTGCTTGCTTCGCGAGATATTGCAGGCTCTATTGAGTGGGCCAAAACGTTGATTGGCAAAGGTGATGAAGTTCCTGGCCTAATTGAAGCAGGCAAGAAAAATTTTGCCGGACAGGAAGTTCGGGGTAAAACGCTGGCTGTTATCGGACTGGGTGCTATTGGTGTTTTAGTAGCCAACGCGGCACAGGCACTTGGCATGAATGTACTAGGATATGACCCATTTATTTCTGTAAAACACGCCTGGAAATTAAGCCGGAATGTGAAGCAAGCAGAAGGAATGGAATCGTTATTAGCTAATGCCGATTATGTAACCCTGCAAATTCCTTTAACGCCGGAAACCAAAGGATTTATCAATACAGATAAGTTTAAGATGATGAAAGACGGCGTTCGTGTGCTCAACTTTGCACGTGGAGGTCTGGTTAATAACCAAGATTTGGCTAGCGCTATTGAATCGGGAAAAGTAGCTCGCTACATCACTGACTTTCCAGATGAAGAAACCCTGAAAATGGACAACGTAATTTCCATTCCTCACCTGGGAGCATCGACTGCTGAGTCGGAAACCAACTGCGCCGTCATGGCTGTTGACGAAATCAGAGAATTCATGGAAAACGGGAACATCATCAACTCGGTGAACTTCCCAACTGCAGAAATGGAGCGTACCGGTGGAGCCCGTATTGTTGTTGCAAACAAAAACGTTCCGAACATGGTAAGCCAAATTTCGACCTTATTAGCTGGTGAAGGATACAACATTTCCAACATGCTTAACCGCAACAAAGCAGAAATTGCCTACAACATCATTGATGTTGACCGAAAAGAAGCCGATCCAAGCCTAATTGACAAAATTGCAGGAATCACTGGCGTCATCATGGTAAGAATCATCCAATAAGAACATTACAGTACAAATAGATACCGGCTCATCTTAAGCTTTTTGCTTTATTAAGCCGGTATATTTGTTTTTATTCTTCTCACTTCGCAAATAATTTTAATTTTGCAATCGTTTGAAAAAAACGGAATAAAACTGGATAATTTTAA
The DNA here is from genome assembly GCF_052677165.1 of Sunxiuqinia sp. sy24. Taxonomy (NCBI): domain Bacteria; kingdom Pseudomonadati; phylum Bacteroidota; class Bacteroidia; order Marinilabiliales; family Prolixibacteraceae; genus Sunxiuqinia; species Sunxiuqinia sp. sy24. The sequence goes on along the minus strand of NZ_JBQYLH010000008.1, from coordinate 85,875 downwards.
TTCTGGCAAAAAATAGAATCATGAGTAACAAGTTGATCGAAAAAGCTGCAGATAATGTTCGCATTCTTTCTGCCGCTATGGTTGAAAAAGCAAAATCTGGCCATCCTGGTGGTGCCATGGGCGGAGCTGATTTTGTAAGCGTATTGTATTCAGAGTTTTTAAACTACGACCCTTCAGACATGAGCTGGGCTAACCGCGACCGCTTCTTTCTGGATCCGGGGCACATGTCTCCTATGTTGTATTCCATTTTGTCGTTGACAGGCAAATACAGCATGGAAGATTTGGCAAACTTCCGCCAATGGGGAAGCGTTACTCCTGGGCATCCTGAGGTGGATGTTGAACGCGGAGTGGAAAATACTTCCGGACCACTTGGACAAGGACATACCATGGCCGTTGGTGCAGCCATTGTTGAGCGCTTTATGGTAGCCCGCTTTGGCGAATGGATGGCTCATAAAACATACGCTTTTATTTCAGATGGTGGTATACAGGAGGAAATATCGCAAGGCGCCGGACGTATTGCCGGATTTTTGGGGTTGAACAACCTGGTGATGTTTTACGACTCGAACGACATCCAGCTTTCAACAGAAACTGATGCGGTATCAAGAGAAGACACTGCTAAAAAATATGAAGCCTGGGGATGGAATGTCCTTACCATTGAAGGCAATAATCACAACGCTATTCGCGAAGCTTTAAAAGCAGCTAATACGGAAACTGAAAAGCCAACCCTGATTATTGGCAAAACGATTATGGGTAAAGGTGCTGTAACAGAAACAGGCGAAAGTTTCGAACGCAAAGTTTCAACCCACGGACAGCCTTTGGGAGCTGCAGGTGCATCATTAGCAAAAACGATTGCCAACCTGGATGGCAATCCGGAGAATCCGTTCCAAATCTTTCCAGAAGTGGAAGATTTATTCAAAAAACGAAACGAAGAGCTTATTGCTTCGGCCGCTGTAAAAAAAGCCGAGCAAGCTGAATGGGCAAAAGCCAATCCGGAACTAGCCCAAAAATTAGAAAAATTCTACTCGCAGGAAGCTCCTGAATTTGATTTTAGCAAAATACAACAAAAAGCAGGCGCCGCCTCTCGTGCTGCTTCGGCAACCGTGTTGGCTGCTTTTGCCGCTGAGGTTGAAAACATGATTGTATCTTCTGCCGACTTGTCAAACTCAGACAAGACCGATGGGTTCCTGAATAAAACAACTGCTTTCGCAAAAGGGGACTTCACAGGTGCTTTCCTTCAAGCGGGTGTTTGTGAGCTGACCATGGCTTCCATCATGAATGGAATGGCCCTACACGGCGGCGTGATTCCAGTGTGTGGTACTTTCTTTGTTTTCAGCGATTATCAAAAACCAGCTATCCGTATGGCTGCCTTGATGGAATTGCCTGTAAAATACGTGTGGACACACGATGCTTTCCGCGTAGGAGAAGATGGGCCAACGCACCAACCTGTTGAACAGGAAGCCCAAATTCGCCTGATGGAAAAACTGAAAAACCACAAAGGTGAAAATTCAACTTTGGTTTTGCGCCCGGCTGACTCAGAAGAAACAACGGTAGCTTGGAAATTGGCCCTAGAAAACACCAAAACGCCAACAGCGCTAATTCTATCTCGTCAGAACATTCCGAATCTCCCAGGAGAAAATCGCTATGCTGACGCCTTAAAATCAGAAAAAGGAGCCTACATCGTAACCGGTTCTGAAGGTACACCAGATGTCATTCTGCTTGCCAGCGGTTCTGAAGTTGCCACTTTGGTTGCCGGTGCTGAGTTGCTGGAAAAAGAAAACATCAAATGTCGTATTGTTTCGGTTCCTTCCGAAGGACTGTTCAGAAGCCAAACTGCCGAATACCAAAATGCAGTATTGCCAGCTGGCGTGAAAAAATTTGGTCTGACTGCCGGCTTGCCTGTCAACCTGGAAAGTTTAGTTGGTGCCGACGGAACTGTTTTCGGATTGGATTCATTTGGATTCTCTGCTCCTTATACGGTGCTGGATGACAAGTTAGGATTCAATGCACAAAATGTATATAACCAAGTGAAAAAGCTTTTGGTTTAATCACTCAATAATACATCAGAAAAGGCCGGTCAATCCGGCCTTTTTTTTGCCTCGTAATATTTAAGGGAAAGAATCGACAACAATCACTATTTCAACCACCAATCGAATCCTATCGTTTTAAAACAACTCGGTAACGGGCTTTTCCTTTTTCAAGATGTTCAATGGCTTCGTTAACCTTTTCCATCGGAAATTCTTCCACCATCGGATAAATCTCATGACGCTTACAAAAATCAAGCATCGTGCGTGTTAAGGCTGGACTTCCCAATGGACTTCCACCAACTGATTTTTCGCCTATGATCAATGAAAATGCAGGTATTTCCATTGGTTCCAATACCGCCCCTACCGTATGAAATTTACCTTTGGGAGCCAAGCTGGTTAAATAAGAATTCCAGTCGAGGGTTACATTAGTGGTGTTCAATATAAAGTTGAGGGTTCCGGCAATACTGTCCAACTCCTTCGGATCTCTGGAATTGATGACTTTTGATGCCCCCATGGCCATAATTTGTTCTTTTTTATCCGGATGAGAACTGAATGCCACAACTTCGCAGCCCCACTTGTTCAGGAATTTCAAAGCCATATGACCAAGTCCGCCTATCCCAATTACCCCTACTTTATCAGTTGGTTTTACACCCCACAAAACAATCGGATTAAAAACAGTTATTCCACCGCACAAAAGCGGTCCCGCTTTTTGACTATCGACGCCAGCAGGAATAGCGATAGCCCACGACCAATGACACCTCACATAATCGGCAAATCCTCCATGACGCCCCATGATAGTACCTTCAACGGTTTCGCACAAATGATGGCTGCCATCCATACATTGGTCACAATGCATACAAGAACCCGAATTCCATCCAAGCCCGACAATATCTCCTATTTTTACGTTTTTAACCTCACTCCCAAGGCTTACCACTTCTCCAATAACTTCATGTCCCGGAACAAATGGGTACTGTGTCATCCCCCAGTCGTTGTTCAACATGCTTAAATCGGAGTGACAAACTCCGCAGTAATGAACTTCAATATCGACCTGATCGGTGCCTATATCAGGCAATTCATAGGTAAATGGCACCAGCTTCCCACCGGGCTCATTTGCTGCAAAGGCATTTACTTTTCTCATAATATGTGTTGTTGAATTATTAATAACGACTAGGAACAAGTTAAAGCACTGACAAATAAGCCACAAACTAGCCTTAATTTTTTTCTACATAGAAGTATATACATGCCAATAAATCAAATTCAAAAAGTCAGGTGATATTTAAATGACGGGCATTCATTGCGAACAAGAGTCATTTGGTGATTCTAGTTCGCAATGAATGTTTTGACTTACGGATTAATAATTGATGCCGAATCAGCTGCCTGGAAAAAATGGATCGCTTTTCCATCTTTAAATGTCCAGGTGTGCGTTGCATTTGCCTTGAATTTTTTCCCAGTAGCTTTCCACGTCCCCGTATAGTGGCCAACCATCACAATCTTGTCTCCTCCGTCAACAAAGTCGAATATTTCAATTTTAAAATTGTCGTAATATTCAGGAATGAGTGCCAAAACGTCGTCCACAACAGCCTGTGCTCCAACATACCTTCCTTCGTCATTTACGTACGGAAATCCAATACACTCTTCCCAAACAATGTCTTTATGCCAAGAGGACAGAACTCCTTTCATGTTACCAGCTGCAAAATCCTGGTAGCCTTTTTTTAAAACCTCTAAATTACCCATAATAACCTTTTTAAATTTATTTGCATTAACCCTGATTCGTTCTAACTACTTGATGTAACTGGTTATCATTTTCTCAATTCGAATCAGCAAGAACTGACTGGGTATATTTCTTGCTGATTCCAGATTAATTTGAAGCAATTACATTGGAAAGAACACTCAATTCAACGAATAAAAAGAAGCGATTTCTGGCAGAGAGATACAACTTTAGGCAAATAGTGAGTTAGTGAGAGAACGGACTATCAATCAGCCCATAACATTCTAAGCGAGCATTCAAGTTACACCTTATCCAAATTAATTCAAAATAATGAACTGATTTATTTTGAATAAAAACATGGAAAAATTAGTTCGACGATCCATCCTCCAATCTTCGAAAAAACGGACCAACAAAAAAGGCCGGGATTTCCCCGACCTTCCTACTATTCCTACACAAATGGATGTAAAAAGTGAAACCGTTTGATGCATCAACTACATTTCGTTTTCCATTTAACGGCTTTCTTCTACTTATTTCACTACTTTCAACCAGGCGCTGGCCATCAGCTGGGCACCTGCCATTGAAGGATGCACGCCATCCCCACTCCAGTATGTTGCTGGAGCATAATTCAGGGCTTTTTCAAAGATCTTTTGATAGGGTACAAACAGGGTGTCGTATTCGTCAGCCAGTTTTTTTGCCACGTGCTGATAAGGTTTAAACTCGTCCATCCAGCCGTCAGCAATGGCTGATCCGCCGGGAACGGAAAACGGTTCACAAATTACCAATGTTACATTGGGCAGGGCCTCTTTTGTGCGTTTAAGCAATGCCCGAAAATCATTTTCATACACCTGCACGGTTCCGTCATAGTTGCCATTGCGTTTGTGCCAATAGTCGTTCACCCCAATCAGAATGCTTAAAACATCTGGTTTTAGGTCCAGGCAATCTTCGTACCAGCGATCATGCAACTGATACACTTTATTTCCGCTAATTCCGCGGTTGTAAATCGTCAGGTTTTTCTCGGCTTGTTTGGTCAACAAACACGCGCCGGTCATCAAGGCATAACCATTTCCAAACGAACTGGCATCATTAGCAAGCTGTCTTTCCCGGTTTCTTCCGGCATCGGTAATCGAATCGCCCTGAAAAAGAACGGTACCATCTTTCGGTAAAATGGAAAACTGATCCTTTTTCTTCTTTTTCCTTTCAGGTACGGTGGCCGACAAAATCATAGGGATACTGGCAATTCCGGCAGCCTGAACGGCCGATCGCTTAAAAAACTTTCTTCTTGATAAACTCATAATTTAGTTGTGTTAGATATTCTAAAATAAATACCACACGTTCCGGAATCGATATGCTCGGTAATCCAACCAGCTGATATTCCAGTTTTTGGTATGTTTTCCTAATTACTTCGTGAATTTGACAAGCCTCTGCAAAAGACGCTACTCGAATAGTGTCTTGCCTGTATATTCCTTCCCAGGGAGGCAGAATAAAGACCACCGAAAAATAACGATATTTTTTAGCATTGTCAACCAAGATCAGCCGGATTCTGGAATCCACAGCAAAGCACAAAAGTCAGTTAAGGTAAGTGATTTTGATATTTTATTTTAAAATAACACTTTTTCATCCGACTCAAACATTACGCTTTATTTTTTCTGCTATTATATGTTGATCTTCTAGAAATTGTACAACGATCATTCACAAGAAGAATTGGCAGCTCCAGGTGTACCAAGATCGCCTGTTGAATAAGGAAGTGTCGATGAACACCAGTTCAATCCATCCTGAGCATCCAAAGCATTAGTTACCGCCGGATCAAGCTGGATCGATTTCCCCTCGCGGTCGGGTACGTAACTATCAGCCCCGTAATCAACCGAGCAAATAACAGTTCCATCCGTTCCATTCGTTCCATAGGTGTTGATGAAGAGTTCATATCCTGTATTTACCAAGTCGATACCACCCCCATATACGCAATCAACGTAATCTGCTGCAGATTCTGTTCTCCCCAAAACAGCATAAGCTCCGGAAGCCAGGTTCACATCTGCTGCTATCTGATAAAAAGCATTGTTCGACCCTCGTCGGAGTACCAGACCTTTCAAATTGATGTTTGTACTTGAGTTATTAAACACTTCAACCCATTCTCCTTCCGAGTCAGCCAATGCTCCCGGATTATACATGATCTCCGTGATCAGCAGATCACCAAAGACTAATTCTCCATCGTCTCCTCCTATCTCATCTGTAATGGTGATTATCTCAGTCTCGATCTCGTCCAGAGAAATATTGAAAGCTGCATTGCCATCATTTAAAGCTGCATCGACATGAATTTCATAATGTTTCCCAGGTTGAGGGCTGGCAATTATGCCGCTAATTGTTTTGGTTTGACTAGTTGCCCCATCGCTATATCCAAGCTCAGATTCAATGCTCAAGGGGCCAGCATTGAAATAACCTGCCCGTTCCTCACCCATCGAGAATAGAAGGGTCCCATTCGCATTGCTCACCGTAGTGCTGTAATCAGTAAAAGAACTAATTACTTGATCAGAGTAAAGAACAGTCAACATTATATTCGCCAGAGAGCAGGTAATACCCACCTGGGTTGTTTCTCCCTCCATAATGGTAAATGATTCAGACTCTCCATAATAGTATGGTGTTTCAAATGCAGCAACCGGATTATTCTCCGAAACTGCAGTAGCATAATATATTCCTGTCGATAATTCGAGCGCCTCCGGGATATCGGTGACATGGGCAAAAGTTACAACAGGCTCAGTACTACTACTGCTAAAAATTTCAACCTTGAGATTTTCTATAGAAGTAGACTTCAGCGGATTTTCAACTTCGTTAACGACTAAAGACAAGCCCACTTTCAGGTTTAGTTTACCAGTAGCCTCTTCGGGCAGCGGCTCATCATTACGACAAGCACTTGATAAAACACAAACGGCTATAATAACTATTGAATAAACGAACTTTTGATTGATTGAATCCATGACAATTGAATTTATTTTACAAAACAAATTAGAACTATTTTTAAAGCGAGTCAAGAGAAAAATAAAATTTAGACTCATTCTAACTAACTGACTATTAGTCGCAGTATCAATATTCATCGCAACTCAATCAAATGAACTCATTGCTATTGGAAGGATAGCCCCACTTCACAATCAAAATAGAATAGTCGTTAAATAACTACAGAAAGTGCGGTTGCTACAGAAACTCTACAATGCCTATTTAGGCTATTCCATAATCTGACTTCTCTCCACAAAACACCATTTTCGTTTAAAAAGTAGCCTTGTTCTTGAGCCCAAGTGTTGTTGAAGTCTATGTTTTCATCCTTCGCATTAAACAAAATAGAAGCTGGTTAAGGATAATTTAACGATAGAAATTCAAAATAAATTAGGGCGAATTAAGAAAATAGTATATTTTCGTCGGCGGAATCGTGTGCGAACACGGTTCTTTAAAGCCTGGCTACCGTGTACGAGAACGGGATCGCTTAAATAACTTTATAACAACAAGATGAAACTCAACAGGTCAAACGTAAAGAATGCAGCCCAATATCCGACTCGAATTCTACAGTTTGGAGAAGGTAATTTCCTGAGAGCCTTTACCGATTGGATGGTTCAGAAAATGAATAATGAAATCGACTTCAACACCGGAATTGATGTCGTTCAACCCCTCCCCGAAGGAATGGTAGACCAACTTAACCAGCAGGATGGCTTATTCCATGTGTATCTGAAAGGAATTAAAAATGGCAAGCCCATCAAAGAGTATGAATTCATTCAATGCCTGAATAAAGGAATTAATCCCTACACCCAATTCGAATTTTATCAGGAATCGATTCTTAACCCGGATTTACGCTTTGTGATTTCCAACACCACGGAGGCTGGTATTGCTTTTGATCCGACTGACACGCTGGATATGAAGCCTCAAAAGTCGTTCCCCGCTAAAGTGACGGCCTTGCTGTATGAGCGCTTTAACGCTTTTGAAGGCGCAAAGGACAAAGGACTCATTTTCTTCACCTGCGAATTGATTGACCGCAATGGCGACATGCTGAAAAAACATATGCTGCAACATGCCGATAACTGGCAGCTGGGCGATGCATTTAAGCAATGGGTGGAAACAGCCTGTGCGTTTTGCAACACTTTGGTCGACCGCATTGTGCCCGGATTTCCGAAAGATGATATCAAAGAAATTCAAGCCGAGTTGGGCTCCGAAGACAACTTGGTCGTTGTGGGCGAATATTTCCACTTGTGGGTGATTGAAGCACCGAAATGGGTGGCTAATGAATTTCCCGCGGCCAAAGCAGGTTTAGATGTCAAATTTGTTGAAGATATGACCCGTTTCCGCGAACAAAAAGTTCAGGTACTCAATGGCTGCCACACCGGAAGTTATGCGGTATCCTACTTAAGCGGTATTGAAACGGTGCGCGAAGCATATGAGAACTTAGAAACAGGAAGTTTCATGAAAGAATTGGTTTACGATGAAGTGTTGTCAGTTCTGGATGGCTCAGAAAAAGAATTGAAGAACTTTGCAGGCAAAATTCTGGAGCGCTTTTCAAACCCTTACATTCGTCACCAATGGCAAAGTATTGCTCTGAATGCCATGTCGAAATGGGAAACACGTAACCTCCCCTCTTTACGCAATTTTGTGAAGCTTCATAACATGCTGCCACAAAAGCTGGTATTCTCGCTAGCTGCTATGATTGCCTATTTCAAAGGCGAAACTGAAGGTAAGAGCTACCCTATTCAGGAAGATCAGTGGATTCTGGATTTCTACAAAGAAGCTTGGGAAGCCTGCGATGGCCGTCCTATTTCAATTTACCAGTTAGTTGAAAAAGTATTGGCTCTTGACAAAGTCTGGAAACAAAACCTAAATGAAATTCCAAACTTAACAATCACCGTTAGCCACTACCTTTTCCTGATTCAGCAGGTAGGCATGAAAAAGGCTGTAAAAGCTGTGCTGAGCGAAAATAACCCGCTGATGGAAATGACCATCGAAGGAAAAGCCAAAGAAGCTGAGACTACAATTAATTAGGAAAACATGGCAAATACCATTAAAATAAATGTGCAGGACAACGTTGTCATCGCATTAAAAGACTTTTCTGCCGGAGAGTTCATTGAACTGGAAGATCGGAAAATCACCTTAAAAACAGATGTTCCACGAGGACATAAAATTGCTCTGGAGAGCATCGCAGAGGGGGACAACATCATGAAATATGGGGTACCCATTGGGCATGCTACCGAAGCTATTCAGGCCGGGGACCACGTTCATGTGCACAACACAAAAACCAACTTGTCAGGAACGATGGAGTATAAGTTCAATCAAAAATTGAATCCCCTGCAAGCTGTTGAAGAAAAGCGAAGCTTTAAAGGTTTCCAACGAAGCAATGGTCAGGTTGGTATCCGCAACGAGCTGTGGATCGTACCAACCGTGGGCTGTGTAAATGGGCAGGCCGATCAGATCATTAGCCAGTTTAAGGCCAGCCATCCGGCAAACGACATTGATAATGTGCAGGTATTCCGACACAGTTATGGCTGTTCTCAATTGGGCGATGACCATGAAAACACCCAAAAGGCCTTGGCAAACCTTATCAACCATCCCAATGCCGGCGGTGTACTGGTGATGGGTTTAGGATGCGAAAACAATCAAATCAGCCATCTCAAAAAGTTCATTGGTGATTACGATGAGCAACGCATTAAATTTTTGGTAGCTCAGGACGTTGAAGACGAAGTGGAAAAAGGGCTGCAGCTTTTGGAAGAGCTGTACGAGGTTATGCGTTACGATCAACGCACCGATTGTCCGGTTTCAGCATTAAAAATTGGCTTGAAATGTGGGGGGTCTGATGGTTTATCCGGAATTACAGCCAATCCTCTGGTTGGTTCGCTTTCCGATTACCTGATTGCCCGCGGAGGCACCACCATCCTAACGGAAGTTCCGGAGATGTTTGGAGCCGAGCATTTGCTGATGGAGCGGGCAGCCGACAAGGAGGTTTTTGACAAAACAGTCCATCTGATCAATGACTTCAAAGAATACTACCTGAAGCACAAGCTTCCCGTATACGAAAATCCGTCGCCAGGCAATAAGCAAGGTGGCATTACCACGCTGGAAGACAAGTCGCTGGGCTGCACTCAAAAAGGAGGCACAGCCACCATTGTCGATGTGTTGGACTACGCAGAGCCACTCCAAAAAAACGGGTTAAACCTGCTTTCATCTCCGGGTAATGACCTGGTTGCCGCCTCGGCGCTTGGTTTTAGCGGTTGCCAGCTGGTACTCTTCACCACTGGTCGCGGCACCCCTTTCGGCAGTTTTGTGCCCACCATGAAAATAGCCACTAATACAGCACTTTACGAAAAAAAAACGAACTGGATCGACTTTAATGCAGGGAAACTGCTTGAAGGCTGTTCCATGGAAGAACTGACAAATAAATTATTTAACGAAATAATTTTCGTCTCAGAAGGTAAAAAATTAAAACATGAGCTTAGCGGGTTCAAAGAAATTGCTATCTTTAAAACCGGAATAACCTTATAATTTAAAATATCCCCTCGGGAAGGGGTAGTTAGTAGTAATTGAGTAGTAGTAAAAAACCCTCCGGTTCGCCGGAGGGTTTTTGTTTTATATAGCTGTGGTCCTGTTTTATGGCAAAAATAATGCCTACTAAATTACTTTAACAGGCATTACTCCAAGCTTTCAGCCACTCCCCTCTTCTTAGAGGGGAAAAGATTGACCAAACAAGTCAGCTCAATTACTCAGCTAATAATCTATCGGCCATCGCATTGGCCATTTCAATGCATTCCTGGTATTTATCTTTTTTCAAAGCACCTTTTTCTTCCACCGGCTGGTAAACCAGATCCCAATTAATTTTTTCGGCAAACTTCATCAGGTTTTTCACACCACCACCATTCCAGGCAAAGTTACCAAACACGCCAAGGTAATGATCTTTAACTCCCATATGCTCGATGGTTGTCAGCAGGGTTTGCACATTGGGAAACATGGCATTGTTGTATGCACAGCTTCCAACAATGAACCCTTTGTATTTAAAAATATCATTGATAATATACGAGTCGTGTGTTTTGGATGAATCGTAAACACGAATGTTCTTAATCCCGCGCTCACTTAGCTGACGAGCAATGACTTCAGCCATTTTCTGTGTATTTCCATACATCGAGCCATACACAACGACTACTCCTTTTTCGGTATCGTAGGTACTCCATTTGTTATAACGGCTCAGCACCCAGTCCAGGTCTGTACGCCAGATTGGTCCGTGTGTCGCAGCAATCATCTTAATATCCAGAGGAGCCAGCTTTTTGATCGCACGCTGCGTATGCGGACAATATTTACCTACAATGTTGGTAAAATAACGCATGATTTCAACCTCATAAAAATCCAGGTTAATCTCGTCATCAAAAACACCACCATCCAATGTTCCGTAGCTACCAAAGGCATCACCCGAAAACAGAATTTTGTTGGTTTCATCATATGTAACCATCGTTTCGGGCCAGTGAACCATCGGAATGGTTTGAAACTGAAGCTTCACTTTTCCAAGATCCAGGATCGATCCATCATTGACTTCAAGCGTGTTTTCAGGTTTGAAATAAAAACTTTCAACAAAGCCAAATGTCTTTTTATTTCCAATCAGCGTAATGTTCGGATATTTAGTTTTTACCGCTTTAATGGCTCCGGAATGGTCTGGCTCCATGTGGTTGATAATTAAATAATCAACCTGCCGGTCACCAATCAAGGTCTCAATCTGATCCAAATAATCATCAATAAACTGACGCTCTACGGTATCAACCAACGCGATTTTCTCATCAACAATCAAATACGAGTTATAAGAAACGCCATGTGGAATTGGCCAGATATTTTCAAACAAAGTGGTCCTACGGTCATTATAACCTAAGTAGTAAATATTTTCAGCAAGTTTAACCTGATGCATAATTTTCTATTTTTATAAAGTCATTCTTAGGGTCACGAAAATAACCATTTTAGCCCAGACCTGAGCCGCTTGCTTTTCAATTCTTCAAAAATTAAGGTAAAACTCACACAGACGGAAAATCATAGAAAAGATTATTTTTGTAGCCAAACTATGATAAGAAAAGATAAAATGGATTTGAAATCGAATAATCGCTTACACCTTTTTCCAAAACTCAACAAGTGGGTACTAGTCTTTTTTGCTATTGCCTTTATCGTTGCCGGGCTTCGTGGGTACCAGCTTTTTCAGTATATTTTTGCTGAAAACATCCAGCAACCGGGAAGCATTACCATTCCGAAGGAAGCGACCTTCCAGGATGTGCTGGATTCGCTGAATGCGCATAACATTATTGAAAATGAAAAGGCCTTTCGGTGGGTTGCCAAAAAAAAGAACTACCCTACCGCTATTAGGGCTGGAAAATATGTATTCAACCGAGGCATGAACACCAATCAGATTGTGAATATGCTGCGGGCAGGAAATCAGAAACCGATAACCGTTACGTTCAACAACCTACGTTTTATCGACGAACTGGCTGGTTCTGTCGCCCAGCGGCTGGAACCTGATTCTGTCGAATTTCTGGCTTACCTGAACGACAGCATTGTCATTAACGACAACGGATTCGATCGCCATTCGTTTCATGCCATGTTTATTCCAAACACCTATGAATTTTACTGGACCACGACTCCTGAGCAGTTCGTAGAGCGCATGCATGCCGAATACCAGCGTTTTTGGAACAACGAACGTTTAGCCAAAGCCGAAGCACTGGGCTTAAGCCCGGTTGACGTTTCAACAGTAGCCTCCATCGTTCAGGAGGAAACCATTAAAGCCGATGAAAAACCCCGGGTGGCCGGCCTCTATCTGAACCGCATTAAGCGGGGCATGCTTTTACAGGCCGATCCAACCATCAAGTTTGCCGTTGGCGATTTTAGCATCAAACGCGTGCTCAACAAACATCTGGAGGTTGATTCGCCTTACAATACATACAAACATGCAGGACTGCCACCGGGCCCCATCAACTTCCCTGAGATATCGAGCATAGAAGCCGTGCTGAATGCGGAAAGTCACAGCTACTTGTACATGTGTGCCAGCGACGAATTCAACGGATACCATAACTTTGCACGTACGCTTCGCGAACACAACAAAAATGCCCGCCGTTACCAGCAAGCCTTGAATGCCCATAAAATTTGGAAATAACTAGTAACAGCGGGTACCTTTAACGCTTATAATGCAAGAGAAAAATTAGAACAAGGAAGCCTCCCAAATAATAAAAGCGGAACTACTATAACAGTTCCGCTTTTATTATTTGGGAGGCTTTTATTCAAAAAACGTCTAATCCTCAGCTGCTAGTCCTGGTGAAAAGCATCGGACACGAAGGACAAAACCGTTGGCAACGACTCGCGCCAGTAAGTCCAAGTGTGACCTCCCTGACGAATATTTTACGCATCGCGATATGTACCAAAGAATCGCCAAAATCAATAAACCAGCGCACTGCATTTTTCTGATCTTCTCGCATACTCTCAATCAAAGCCAACGTACTGTATTTTTGATAATACGATTCAATTTTGCCATCTGTAGCCCCCGTTTCTCCCCAACGCTCGTAGTATTTCCGGGCATCCGCTTTTGTAACTGGCCCTGTGACTGCGCTCAGTGGGCAGGCTGACGAAAACAGTTCAGGATGATGCATGGCATACATAAAAGTACCGCCACCACCCATGGATAGTCCGGCAATTGCCCGGTAGCGTTTTTCGCTTTTAATCCGGTATTTCGTTTCCACATGTAGCATCAACTCACTAAAAATGAAATCTTCGTAACGCCAGTCACCTTTGATGCTGTTAAAATAACCACGCTGCCCCGTATTGGCATCCGGCATAACAATAATCATCGCTGTAGCCGAACCGTTCAAAATCGCTTCATCGGCAATGCGCAACACTTCGCCAAACTGCACCCAGCCCGTCTAATCATCGCCCGCACCTTGAAGCAAATACAGCACCGGATAACTACGCTCTGAGGTTTCATAATCGGGCGGCAAATAAATGGCATAATTGCGACCCATATTCAGGATCTCACTTTTCACAAATAGCTTGTCGAATACTATTCCGGTTTGCGCAAATAAAGAGGCAGATAGACACAAAAAAAGCAGAGTGAAAAAACTTCTCATCATGATCACTATAGTTGATTTAGAAACGAAAGATACAATCTCATTGTCAAATGGAAGACTTAATTATGCTCCCTAGTACCATATCGTATTATCAGTAATCCAAGCAAAACAGCACCCAATCAAGAACCATCATGCACAAACAAAAAAACTAAAGGATATTCGCTTCCGCCTCCAGTTCAACCCCAAACTTTTCGGCCACCGAAGCTTTTACTTTTTCAGAAAGTTGAAACAGCTCTTGTCCCGTAGCCGAACCGTAATTCACCAACACCAGCGCCTGATGCTGATGCACACCGGCATCTCCGTCTCGAAAGCCTTTCCAGCCACACTGCTCGATAAGCCACCCGGCGGCAAGTTTAATCCTTCCTGCATCTGCAGGATAAGCCGGCATCTCCGGGTATGCTGCCTTCAGCTTTTCAGCCAGTTCAGCGGCAACTACGGGGTTCTTGAAAAAACTTCCAGCATTGCCCAATTCTGAAGGATCTGGAAGTTTTGACTGGCGGATTGCCACCACGGCATCGCGCACATGCTGAGGGTGTAATTCACCGCGTTTTTCCACTTCCGCTTTCAGGCTGCCATAGTCCAGCTTGAATTCCGGGAACTTCTCTAACCGAAAAATAACAGACGTAACGATAAACCGATTTTTCAGTTCATTTTTAAAAATACTATCCCGATAAGCAAATTGACATTGCTCAGCCGGAATGGAGTAGTTGGTCATGGTATCCAGGTCAAATCCATTCACCGTATCGACATAATCCTTCACTTCTACTCCATATGCTCCGATGTTTTGCACAGGTGCCGCCCCTACATTTCCAGGAATCAGTGACAGATTCTCCAAGCCGTAGAATTCTGCTTTCACACAATAATCAACAAAACGGTCCCAATCTTCGCCGGCTCCAACTTCGACCCAAACCTGGTTTCGGTTTTCACGAACAACCTGCACCCCCGGAACATTGGGATGAATTACCAGCCCATCAAAATCATTCACCAGAAGCAGATTGCTTCCACCGCCAAGCAATAAAAGTCGTTCCTCTTTCCAAGAGGTATTTTGTTGCAGAAATTCAGTTAAATCGTCTAGTTCTGTAAACTCGAAAAAGAAGCGGGCTCTGGCATCAACGCCAAATGTATTGTAGTTTTTTAAGGAAAAATCTTCGAAAAAGCGGATCATAGAATTTTTTGAGCAAAGATAATAGAAGCTATTTCAATTTCGTTTATTTTGCAGAAAAGTAAAAAGCCCACGTTGAAAAAAGTTATCCTATCTGTTACGAATGATTTGGTTACCGACAGCCGGGTGCACAAAGTAGCCCTTAGCCTGAAAAAGATGAATTTCAAGGTAGTGCTGGTTGGACGCAAACTGCCTGGCAGTTCGAAGCTGAAACGTCGCCCTTATAAAACCAGGCGACTGAAACTTTTCTTCAGGAAAGGTCCGCTTTTTTATGCTGAATATAACATTCGTCTGTTTTGGTTTTTACGTCTTCGGAAAGCCGATGTCTTTCTAGCAAACGATTTGGACACCCTACCGGCCAATTTTCTGGTTTCAAAATTAAAAGGCAAACCACTGGTATACGATAGCCACGAGCTGTTTACCGAAGTTCCTGAGTTACTCAACCGCCCCACAAAAAAAGCGTTATGGCGAAGCATCGAGAGGCTTATTCTTCCCAAAATCGCTAAAGCATATACTGTTTCAGAATCGATTGCAAATCTGTATCGGAAAAAATACGGAACACCGTTTCGGGTGATTCGAAACTTACCCCACCGCGAAAAATTGCTGATGGTTCCTCCGGAAAAATACCTGCCCAGTGATGAGCGAAAACTAATTTTATACCAGGGAGCATTAAACATTGGGCGTGGACTCGAATATGCCATCAAAGCGATGCAATACGTCGATGGCGCGCGTTTGCTAATTGCCGGAAATGGCGACATTACCCTTCCTTTAAAAAAATTGGTGGCCGATTTAGCGTTGGCTGACCGGGTAAGTTTCATGGCTAAGATACCTTTGGAAGAACTCAAGTATGTGACGGCCCAAGCAGACCTAGGTCTATCTATAGAAGAAGATTTAGGCTTAAACTATCGGTATGCGTTGCCTAACAAGCTGTTCGACTATATTCAACAGCAAGTACCGGTATTGGTAAGTAATTTACCCGAAATGAAATCGATTGTCGAACAATACCAAATAGGCATGATTCTGGAAAAGCACGATCCGAAAATTATGGGCAAGCAACTTCAGGAAGCCTTATTTAACCGCGACCTACGCGAGCAATGGATTGAAAACCTTCCCCTGGCAGCCCAGGACCTCTGTTGGGAACACGAAGAAAAGATACTCGAAGACATCTTTCGCGACCTCCGCTAAGATCCGTAGCCATTAATAAAATTCGCAAACTTCCCGAAAACCCGCTTAAACTCGACATCAATCAAATCCTTATTCTTCTCGGTAAACGGAAACGGAGTAACATGATTGTAGCGAAAAGGGAAATCATAAATATCAACAGGAATTGGAATCTCCCGCGTAGCCCCTTGCAGCGTGTTAATGATCTCGTAGGCCGGAATAATCGTATCCTGTTTCAACGAAATTGCCATTAAGTCGGAGCTCACTTTTTGGAACAGACTTTCCCGATAATCTCTTTTCACTTTGTAATCGAGCATCGAATAAAACACTTGTCCTTCATCATGCGGTCCATCAATGTAATGTTTCAAATGAGAATTCCGTTCCATGTGTTTTTGAATATGCTCTACCATATAGGAATAAAGCGCAATGTTGGCCTCGCTATCCAGAATGTATTTTGAAACGGGTGACAGCCGGTTAAAAACAGCCCCTCCGCAGAAAAGACACAACTTGGATTGCTCAAAGTAGTTGTTGTAGTTGGTCAACTTCAGAATTTCGGCCAACAAACAACCAATGGAATAGCCCACCATATGAAAACGTGCGTCAGGCGATATCAGCGGATTTTCGCCCTGTTTGCATTGCTCCATAAACTGAATAACATCGTAATAAGTTTGCAAGCCCGACCAAATAAACCGTTGCGGGCGAGAATGCAAACGCAGGCTGATAGCCACATTAGAAAGCGACGAATTAACCACATTAGGAAACATTTTCTTTCGTTTTTCGCTCAGCAGAAACATTTTGCGCTTATCGCTCCAAACCGACAACGTCCGGTTCATATGAAAGGCGATGGGGAACATGATCACGGCACATTGCGTTTGCTCAGCTAAAAAATGAGCCCACGGCAGGTATTTTTCCCAATTTTTCTCGTTGAAACCATGAAACAAGAAAATTGCACACTTAGCCTGCTTCATTGCCTTTGGCATGAATACCCGGTAAGAGAAATGCTCATTTTCCTTAATCGTCACATCATGCTTGTAGATTTGATCATCTATCGCTCCCAAATCACTGAAGAAGTTGTGCGGAGTATCAAACGATTCCTGGTGTTTTTCACAAAAATAGTGTTCTTCGCCAGGTAGCAAGCTTTGCGACTTCGAATGAAATTTCTGCTTATAGATATTCAGATTTTCAAATTCAATCATCGGATTTTCAGACGATAAAACCGACCTTAAGTTTTTAAAGGAATCAAGATACTTCATAGGACAAAACATTAATGCGTATTATAAAATACGAGCAGACTTAATCATTAAAAAGATTTGAAACAGCGATCCAAGAAAAGGATTCACCATGCACTAACTCCTAATTTTCTTTCCGGCACAACAATGCCACAGGTCCAATTATAAATACAGAATTAGTATGCAACTAAAGTATACAATTCACCTTGAAAAAAGCAGGGATCAACCTGCTTGAATGCGCAACAAAAGTTGCAAAATAAATTTATGCGTGCTTACTGAAATGCTATTCCTCCAACAACTCGGAAAAATCCACTTCGGTTTCGGTTTGGGAAGAGTCGCTCACCTTGTTTTCGCCACAAACCAAGGTGCGCGCAGGGTAACGATTCAATATATGGTAATCGTGAGTGGCTACCACAATGGTTTTTCCCTGCTCACTAATTTCTTTAAAAATACCCATCAACTCATCCGATGTTTCCGGATCTAAATTACCTGTGGGTTCATCAGCTAAAATGATATCCGGATCATTCAAAATGGCCCGTGCAATAACAATACGCTGCTGCTCTCCTCCGGACAGCTCATGAGGCATGCTTTTCAATTTCGATTTCATCCCCACCCGCTCCATCACTTCATTGATTCGGTTTTCGATGGCACGCTCCACTTTCCATCCAGTAGCTTTCAGCACAAACGACAAATTATCATGAACATTGCGATCTGTTAACAAGCGAAAATCCTGAAAAATAACACCGAGCTTACGTCGCAAAAAAGGAACTTCGGATTGTTTTAGCTTACGCAGGTTAAACTCCCCTACCCGGGCTTCACCGCTATAAAGGTCCAACTCAGCATTCAAAAGCTTAATCAAACTCGACTTTCCGCTCCCCACTTTGCCAATCAAATACACAAACTCCCCTTTTTTAATATCGAGATTAACATGACTTAAGATCAGTTGATCTTGTTGAAAGACATCGACGCCCTGAAGAGAAATAATAGACTCGAAATTCATAAAGCTGCTTTTGGTTACTCAGTACAAAACTAATTTTTTTTGAACAACCAAATAATAAAGCAAGGGAATAAACAGTTTTTTGTTAAGAAATCAATGGCCTAATCCGCTTGAAAAGAAAACAGAATCGCTATTTTTATGCAAAAAATAAAACAAAGTCTATGAGAACAAGAATTCTGCTGTCCACCATGCTGTGGATATGTCTTACTGCTACTGCCTTAGCACAGGAAACAGCTTACTATCCTTCTCTCGAAGCCGACATTCATCAAGCGAAAGAACTTTTCGAAAAACATAAATTCATCGTTGCCCAACAACAATTTGCCTCCATTGCCGAAAAAGCCGATGCTGGTTCCGAAATCCAATCAGAAGCTAAATTCTACATGGCCCTCAGTGCCCTTCGCCTGAACACTAAAAATGGAGAAGAGCTGGTTGAACAGTTCATAGACGAAAACCCAGTCAGTCCCTACACCAACAAAGCTTGGTTCGAACTTGGAAGCAGCCAATTTAACAACGGCAAATACGCCCAGATGCTTCGTTCCTACAAAAACATTCAAGCCAAAACCCTGAGCTCAGAAGATCAAATCAAGGTACACTATCAAAAAGGCTATGCTTTTTTCCAAACAGAGAAACATCAGTTGGCCGAAGATGAGTTTGAAAAAATAAAAGATACCAACAACCTGTATGCCGGGCCCGCCAAATATTACTGGGCGCATATCCAGTACCTGAAGGAAGATTACGATGCCGCTCTTTCAGAATTTAATAAGCTGAAAAACAATCCAGCCTTCGCGGAAGTCATACCGTTTTACATGAGTCAGATTTATTACAAACGTGCGCAGTATGACAAGGTGATTGAATTTACCATCCCGCTATTAGACGAAGTTTCAGAAGATAAAAAGCCCGAACTGGCAAAAATCATCGCCAACAGCTATTTTCATCTAAAAGCTTTTGATAAAGCCATTCCTTATTTCGAGGCCTATTTTAATTTCACGGAAAGCAAGCTACGCGAGGAAAGTTACATGCTCGGTTATTGCTATTACCAAACCAGTCAATACAAAAAATCTATTCCTTCGCTTGAAAATGCCTCGCGCGGGAAAGATGAGCTGGCTCAAAATGCTTATTATCACTTAGCCGATAGCTACGTCAGAACCAACCAAAAAGACAAAGCCCGGGTAGCTTTCGAATCTGCTTCGGAATTGGATTTCAACCCCGAAATTAAAGAAGATGCCTTGTTCAACTACGCCAAAATAACCTACGAACTTTCGTATTCTCCTTTCAACGAGACCATCAAGGCTTTTGATAAGTACATCTCGCTTTACGCCAACTCCGAACGTAATGATGCTGCCTATGACTACCTTGTCAAGGTGTATATGAGCACCAACAACTACAAGGACGCTATTGAGTCAATTGAAAAGATCAAGGTGAAAAGCCCGGCTGTGAAGAAAGCCTATCAACGTGTTACATTTTATCGCGGATTGGAGCAGTTCAACAACCTCTATTACGAATCGGCCATTGGCTTGTTCGATCAATCGCTTGAGAATGCAGCCAGCAACTCCGACATCAAAGCCGGGGCTTTATTCTGGAAAGCTGAAGCCAACTACCGGCTCGAAAATTATGAGCTCGCCATCAACGGATTTAACCAGTTCCTGAAAACACCAGGAGCCAACGGACACCCCGAGTTTCAGGCTGTGCACTACAACCTGGGCTACGCCTATTTCAAAGAAAAGAATTACACAGCAGCCAGCCAGTCCTTTCAAACATTTCTGGATAAAAACAGCGAAGACAAAGACCATAAAGTAGCAGACGTCCTCAATCGCCTGGGTGATTCTTATTTTGTGAGTCGCGACTATCAAAAGGCCATCAAAAATTATGAACAAGCCTACCGGCTGGAGCAATACGATGCTGATTATGCGCTTTTCCAAAAATCCATTTGTGTTGGCATTCAGCGTGACCAAAATCAAAAAATCAGCAATCTGCGAACCCTGGTTCAATCCTTCCCTAATTCATCGCTAATGGATGACGCCTTGTATGAATTGGGCCGGGCATACGATCGTACCGGTCAGGTTAAGGTTGCCGAAGGGTATTACCGCGACATCATCAACGACTATCCCCAAAGTAGCTTTCGCACCAAATCCATCCTACAACTAGGACTGGTTTTATATAATCAATCGCAGTTCAACCAATCATTGGAAACCTACAAACAAGTCGTTGAAGAGTATCCGAATAGCCCGGAAGCCCAGTCGGCGCTGATTGGCATAAAGAACAACTACATCGAGCTGAATAATATTGACGCCTATTTTGCCTACACGCAACGCCTGGGTTCAGAATCACAAGTATCTGCCTCAGAGCAGGATTCATTGAGTTATCTGGCTGCAGAAAAATCGTATATGGCCCGCGACGAAAAAGCCAAACAGCAGTTGGAGCGCTACTTACGTCAGTATCCCAACGGAAGTTTTAGCGTGAACGCTCAATTCTATCTGGGTGAAAAACGCTATGCTGACAAAGAATATGCACTGGCCTTGAAAAATTACGAATACGTTCTAGGTAAAGGCGACAATATCTTCACAGAGCCTGCTCTGGAAAAAGCTTCCGAGCTGCAATTCAATGCGTCAAACTTCGAGCAAGCCCTGAGCTACTATGAACAACTAGAGCAAGTGTCAAACACCCAATGGAGCCTGCTTCGGGCCCGAGCCGGAAAAATGCGCAGTCAGTTTAAACTCGCCAACTATCCGGCTTGTATTGATGCTGCCAAAATACTGCTTAGCTCCGAAAAGCTAACCGACATTTTAAAACGAGAAGCCCAATACAAGCTGGCAAAATCGTATTACCAAACCAAGCAGCTGGATGAAGCGCTTCCGGTGCTGGGCAACTTAGCCGAAGATACCAAGTCGGAAGAAGGCGCCGAAGCCAAGTACCTGCTAACCGAAATCCTGGTTGCTAAAAACAAACTGCCGGAAGCTGAAGAGCAAGTGATGGATTTTATTTCAAAAAATACACCGCACCAATTCTGGCTTGCCAAAAGTTTCATCCTGCTTTCTGACATTTACCTGAGCCAGGGGGATCGTTTTCAAGCCCGACACACCATTAAAAGTATTATTGAAAACTATCCCGAAACCGATGATGGCATCGTTGAAACAGCCCAATCCAAATTGCAGCATCTGGGAAATCTGGATGCCCAGGAAGAGCAAGAAGGAAAGAGCCCAATGAAAATCAACATTAACGAACAGTAAAAACAAGCGACATGAACCAATCATATCTTAATTATATCCCTGCCTTCTTATTCACCGTGCTGAGCTGCAACCTGGCAACAGCACAGCAAGACAGCACACTAACACAGGAAGTTGAAGTAGTAAAAGCCTACCAACCAAGTGTTTCTGATGTCTTTAAAATCAACGATATTCCAAAAGTTAAGGATGAAAAGCGCGACAAACCCGTGTTCGACTACAAAATCAACGCTCAGCCTGTTTTTAGCACTTTTGAAGTAGAACCAGTACCAGCTGCGGAAATGGTGGGAGAACCTAAGACCGAGCTAGGGAAAGGTCTGCTCAAAGCCGGATTTGGGAACTTCATGACGCCTTACGGAGAACTGTTCTACAACACGCAGGCCGGAAAAAATTCCATTTTAGGAATGCATTTCAAACACCTCTCATCGAATGGCTCTGTGAAACTTGAGAATGACGATAAAGTAGACGCTCCGCGCAGCGAAAACGTAGCCGAACTATTCACCAGGCATTTTTTCAGAAGATCAGCCTTGAGCACCAAGCTATTTTTCGATCGTCAGGCACATCGCTATTATGGCTATGCCGGCGAAGCCCTTTCCAATTCAGAAAAAGAGCAACTGTTTCCCAACTGGAATCAGGATCAGGCTTTCTCAAAAGGCGGCCTTCAGCTCAATCTGAACAACGATGAAGATTCGCGTGCCGACCTGAACTACGACCTGGATTTATACTTCCATCATTTCGGAACAAAAACCGGCCAAACAGAAAACCTCATCAAACTAGGTACCGCCTTCCAAAAGAACTACGATGCTTACCTAGGACTTCTGAAGGCATCGGTGTCTTATCTTAAAACCGACGGAATCATTAAAGAAATTACGTCAGACTATGGAAACAAGCAGCAAATCCGAATCGATTTAAGCCCCGCCCTATTGCTGCAGGGCGACCTAGCCAAATTACAGGTAGGCTTGAATGCCTTTACCTTACTGGACGACGATGACGACGCGCGCCTACTGGTAACTCCCAACATCAAAGCAGAGTGGTCACCCATTAAAAACACCATGACTTTATTTGCAGCCCTAGATGGTCGCCTGCAGCAGAATCACTATTCTGCTATTGCTGCTGAAAACCGGTTCGTCACCCCCACACAAGACATTCGCAACACTGAGTACCGCTACATCCTTTCCGGAGGAATCAAAGGTAAGTTCACCCCAAAGCTCAACTATCGATTACAGGCTGATTATGCTAACATAAAAGACGAATACTTTTACCTGTTCAACACCAAAACGGTCATCACACAAGCATCGCCAATACTGGATCTGCCGTTTATATCAAAAGCAAATACCTTTGATGTTCTTTATGATGACCTGAAACAGGTGACGGTAGGTGGCGAGCTTTATTATACCGCTTCGGAACTAGTCAACTTTCACTTACAAGGAAAGTATTACTCTTATGAATTGGACTCACTTGAGCAAGCCTGGCATAAACCCGATTTTGAATTGAGTATTTCTTCGATTGTTAATCCGGAAGGCCCCTTGAAATTTAATGCTGATATCTTTTTTGTAGGAGAACGAAAAGCTCCTGTGCAAAGCGAAATCGATTACTTATTTTTAAATACGCCGGGAGTCGATCAAGTTAATCAAACAATCTTCACCCTTTCGTCTTATATCGATTTAAACGTGGGAGTTGAATACCAATACAGCCCGAATCTTAGTTTTTGGGGCCGCATGAACAACTTTGCCTTTCAGAAATATGAAAACTGGCTAGGGTATTCACAACAGGGCGTCAACCTGCTTATTGGTGCCAGCCTTTCGTTTTAAAAGAAGGTGATTGCACGAAAAACAAGGTGACAAATATCATACTTGAATAATAAAGAGCATAACGCGCAACATAACTGCGAGTTACACCCGCATCGACACTTAAAAACTTTGGTTTTTTCTACCCCTCTAAAAACTCAGTTTTAAGCATATTTTTCTTATATTTGTGAGTTATGAATCTGAGGCGAAGAATGATATTTAATCAACTGGAAATTAGACACCTTTTTTCTTATCTGCCCAATTTATAGAACGATAATTTTGTATCAGGCACATAAATCTGACATAAGTGAACGATTCATCATTCTGACACGATGAATCGGTATTTTTTTGATAAAAATAAACATACAATAGATGAGTGAATTAGAGAACAAGCAGAATAGAGACAACGGAAATTATTCTGCAAATAGTATTCAGGTACTGGAAGGTTTGGAAGCAGTGCGCAAGCGTCCGGCGATGTACATTGGAGATGTAAACGAAAAAGGACTTCACCACTTGGTTTATGAAGTTATTGACAACTCCATCGATGAAGCCCTTGCGGGTTATTGCAACAATATAGAGGTCATTATCAACGAAGATAATTCGATCACCGTCACCGATGATGGTCGTGGTATCCCCACAGATAAAATGACCAAAGAGAACAAGTCGGCACTTGAGGTGGTTATGACGGTACTTCACGCCGGGGGTAAATTCGACAAAGACAGCTACAAAGTATCTGGTGGATTGCACGGTGTAGGTGTTTCCTGTGTTAATGCACTTTCAACTCTGTTAATAGCAGAAGTGCACCGCGACGGAAAAATTTATCAGCAGGAATACCGCAAAGGAATTCCCCAGTATGATGTAAGGGAAATTGGAGAAACAGAAAAATCAGGAACTATCGTTACCTTCAAACCCGATGATTCGATCTTTTTGACAACCACTTACAAATACGAAATTCTATCGGCCCGTCTTCGTGAATTGGCCTTCCTGAATGCTGGAATCCGATTAATTCTAATTGACAAACGAGAGCAGGATGAAGAAGGAAATTACAAATCCGACAACTTCTTTTCAGAAGAAGGATTGAAAGAATTCGTCGAATTTCTGGATCACACCCGGGAAAGACTGATTGATGAAACCATTCATATTTCGTCTGAAAAAGCGGGTATTCCTGTTGAGATTGCCTTGCATTATAATACCTCTTTCTCTGAGAACATTCATTCGTACGTCAACAACATCAACACAATCGAAGGAGGAACGCACTTAACCGGATTTCGCCGTGGATTGACCCGTACCTTGAAAGGATACGCCGAAACTTCAGGCATGCTTTCAAAATTGAAATTCGACATTAGTGGTGATGACTTCCGTGAAGGACTTACTGCTGTTGTTTCGGTAAAAGTACAGGAGCCTCAGTTTGAAGGACAGACGAAAACCAAACTAGGAAACTCTGAAATCAGCCTTCCGGTTGACCAGGCTGTAAGCGAAATGCTTTCCAACTATCTAGAGGAAAATCCGAAAGCTGCCCGCGCCATTGTTAACAAGGTTATTCTTGCTGCTCAGGCTCGCCATGCAGCACGTAAAGCCCGCGAATTGGTTCAACGTAAAAACGTTATGTCGGGCGGTGGCCTTCCCGGTAAATTGGCCGACTGCTCGGACAAAGATCCCGCACAATGCGAGATTTACCTGGTCGAGGGAGACTCGGCGGGTGGTACAGCCAAACAAGGACGTAACCGTCGTTTCCAAGCTATTCTCCCCCTGCGTGGTAAAATTCTGAACGTGGAAAAAGCCATGCAGCACAAAGTATTTGAAAGCGAAGAAATTCGAAACATATTTACCGCTCTTGGTGTGTCCATCGGAACCGAAGAGGACTCCAAGGCACTGAACATGAGCAAAATCCGTTATCACAAAATCATTATCATGACGGATGCCGATGTGGACGGAAGCCACATTGCAACCTTGATTATGACCTTCTTCTTCCGCTTCATGAGAGATCTCATTAAAGAAGGTTACCTATATATCGCAACTCCTCCTTTGTTCTTAATCAAAAAAGGGAAACGCGAATCATACGCCTGGAGTGAGCAGCAACGCATGCAGCTGATTAATGAATGGGCTGATGGAAAAGAATCTCAGGTGCACACTCAGCGTTATAAAGGTCTTGGAGAGATGAACGCAGAACAGTTATGGACAACAACCATGGATCCGGAACATCGTACGCTACGCCAGGTAACGATCGAAAATGCGGCAGAAGCCGACCACGTTTTCAGCATGCTTATGGGCGATGAAGTACCTCCACGTCGGAAGTTCATCGAAGATCATGCGGTATATGCAAACATTGATGCTTAATAATAACATTCAAGAATGCCATTCATTAGAATGGCATTCTTTTCTTTTCACCCAATAAGTTACCTTCATGAAAGTTTGTGTTTTCTCTTCTTCAAGCAATGCAATTGATCCGGCTTATATCCACGAAGCCATTAAGCTGTCACATCTCATTGGGGAACAAAAAATGACCTTAGTGAATGGTGGTGCCAATGTTGGACTGATGGAAACCGTTTTGAAAGAAGTGGTTACTTCCGGAGGGAAAACAATTGGGATTCTGCCCGAAAAATTGAATGGTCATAAACTAGCATCGGAGTATGCCCAGGAACTGATTATCTCAAAAGATATGATGGAACGGAAATCCATTATGCGCGAACTTTCCGATGCTTTTGTTGCCTTGCCTGGCGGTTTTGGCACCCTGGAAGAAATCCTTGAGGTGATCACCCTCAAGCAATTAGATTACCACAACAAAGCCATTGTCTTTGTCAACACCAATGGTTTTTACGATCATTTATTCCAACAATTCGAACGCTCTTTTGACGAGAACTTCGCCAAAGTCAGCTACCGTGATCTCTATTTTATTGCGAAAGATAGCGAAGAAGCGATCAGTTATTTGACTTCCTATTCACCCCCTGCCCCCATTAATAAATGGTATAAAGTCCCGCAAAAATAGAAGAATCAAAACTGCTTGCTTTCGCAAGTGCCGTTGCCTTTAAGCTCAAATTAGTATCGTCCAAGGCTGAAAAGCCAACTCCAAGCTAAAAGCACCCCCCGAAAGAAAACACACCTTTTAGAAACATAAGCATCTTTTGGTTGTTGTGTAAGCTGAAATTGAAGAATAAAGAACCAAAAGAAATACAACAAAGTATAGCAAGGTCTGTGCTGTCGGGCACCGAAAACCATAAACATGATTGTTAAACATGTAAACTGATTGATATTAATCAATCAATTTATAGCCGTTTTTCAAAAGACATTGTTAATTTTGTTTCTGCAACTTTAAACGAAGACTATGTTTTTTCTGGGATTAGCCGGTCCATTTATGCCTTACCTATTATTAATGGGTGCGTTGTTTGTCCTCACATTGGGGATGAACTTAAGGGCTGACGATGATACCGACCTGATTGCAGAAAACACCATTGAATACCAACAGCCCGACAAGCAAGAATTCAAAGCCGAAAACTGCTGCCATTTTCATCAATCGGATGAAAACATTACAACCATTCACCCGGGAGCAATAGCAGCATCCATTGGAAACTCGGACTTTTTAATCTACCAACCCCGCGGCAAGACGATCTTTAGTTTAGTACATCATAATTATTCATTCGAAACACACCACACTTATTGTGGCCTCTCTCCACCGGCATTGATTTCTTAGTACATTCATAAAAGAAATCGACGACCAAACTTTCATTTATTTTCAACACGCATGATTGGAGTAGTAGGCTTAAGTCATAAATCGGCCCCCGTACATATACGTGAGAAATTTGCTCTTAATAAAGAAGAGTACACCGATTTGTCACAGACCATTTTGAAAAATAAGAATATTGGAGAACTTGTAATCATTTCGACCTGCAACCGCACCGAACTGTATTTCGCCGCTGAGGAATGTTGCTCTCCGGGCGCATTTCATATCTTATTTCATTATCTAAAGAAACATATCGACGAAGAGGATGGCATTGAATCGCACTTTTACCAATACGAGGGAAAGTCGGCAGCCAGTCATCTGTTTCGTGTCGTATCCGGACTAGAATCCATGGTATTGGGAGAATACCAAATCGTAGCTCAAATAAAGGAAGCGGTAAGCCATGCCGAAGAAATTGGTTCTGCAGGAAAGTTGCTGACCCGCTTATTTCATAAAGCCTTGGAAACCGGCAAACAAGTTCGTACAAAAACAGCCATGAGCACCGGAGCTTTTTCCGTAAGCTATGCCGCTGTAGAAAAATGCAACAGTATTTTCGATCAACTTCCGGACAAAAAGATATTATTGATTGGCGCCGGCGAAACAGGTGAGCTGGTCATTAAAAACCTTTACAAGAAAGGTTGTCAAAACATTTTGGTTTCCAACCGAACCATCGCAAAAGCTGAAGAATTAGCCAAGCGTTATGGCGGACAGGTTCAGGACTTTAAAGCCATCAAAGAAGGCATTCAGGGGGCCGACATTGTCGTTAGCTCCATCGCCTGTAAAAAACCCTTGATCACCCCACAAATTCTCAGCGAAGAAAACACACAGAAACAAACCGTATTTATTGACTTGGGGGTTCCACGTAATATTGACCCCAAAATTACCGATCAGGACTCCGTTTGCCTTTACAATGTGGATGATCTGGAAGAGGTGGTTGCCCAAAACATGGAAAAAAAGAAAAGCTACATTGCAACCGCTGAAAAAATAATTTCCAAAAAGCTGAACGAATTTTTGGATTGGTTAAGCATTCAAAACCTGTCACCAGCCATTCAAAATATAATTTGGGGGGTGAATGAAATCAATGCATCCGAACTGGCTGTCTTCAAGAAATTCCACAATGAAGAGGAATACCAAAACATGGAGAAGTATGGTAAGCATATGGCCGAAAAATTAGTCAAATCCATGATTCGGAACCTAAAAAACATCAGCGACAATGGTCGAAAAACTGAATATATTAAAGTAATCAACGATCTTTTCTCTCAAACTCATGAATAAAAACACCATAAAAATAGGAACGCGTGGCAGCAAATTAGCCCTTTGGCAAGCTGAAACCGTAAAAAGCGAACTCGAAAAAGCACATCCAAATCTTAATTTCGAGCTTGAAATCATTAAAACAAAAGGGGACAAAATTTTAGATGTTGCTCTTTCCAAAATTGGAGACAAAGGCCTGTTCACCAAAGAAATTGAACAAGCTCTTTACGATAATACCATTGATTTGGCAGTACACAGCTTGAAAGATTTACCCACGGAGCTGCCCGAAAACCTAATCATTGGAGGCATGCTGAAACGAGCCGAAGTGCGGGATGTTTTCATCTCAAAAGATGGCCGAAAATTAGCGGACTTTACAGCCAAGGACAAAATTGCGACATCAAGCTTGCGACGCCAGTCTCAACTACTTCACTTCAACCCCGAGCTGCAGATTGTAGATATCCGCGGCAATGTAGAAACCCGCCTGAGAAAAATGAACGACGGTCACTGCGACGCACTGGTTATGGCTGCTGCCGGAATTCTGCGCTTAGGGTACGAAGACGTGATTTCAGAGATGTTAGATACAGAAATAGTACTTCCCGCCATCAGTCAGGGGGCAGTAGCCATCGAAATTAGAGAAGATGACGGCCGCATCCAAGCGCTGGTGGACGCCATTACCGATGAAGCAACCCGCTCAACCACTTTAGCCGAGCGCTCACTTTTGCGTGAGCTTGAGGGAGGTTGCCAGGTGCCTGTTGGGTGTTTTTCGGAAGTGAAGGGCGATCAAATCAAATTGACTGGGATGGTAGCCAGTTTGGACGGGACAAAACGAATCCTTAAGTCGGTAGAGTCAAGCATGGAAGAAGCTTCAGAAAAAGCCATCGAATTAGCTCAAGCTATTCTGAACGATGGTGGCAAAGAAATTCTGGACAGCATCCGGCCAGCATCTGAGGTTTAGGACAAGCAAAGTCTCGACTTAAGTAAGACCTTGCAAAGGTAAACCAGGCAATAACGCTATTAAGGTGCAAAAGGCCCCGAAAAAATTAGATCCCGATGATCGGCTCATCCTGAATCACGCACCCAATAGCACGAATTCATGAACCATTTCAAGAAGCGTGTGAAACAGAATACAGACATATTACAAGGCAAAGTGATTATTTGTACCTATCCGAAAACCGAGCAGGATGAATTGGCTGAAATGCTCTCTTCACAAGGAGCAAGCGTATTTTCCATGCCAGTGATTGACATTTCACCACTTCCCTTTCAGCTTAAAACTGATTTAAACAACTATGATTGGTTAATTTTCACCAGTAAAAACGCGGTTGAACCGTTTACCAACCAGTATCCATCTATTCCTTGCAAAGTAGCAGCTCTTGGAGAGAAAGCAGCCATCCATCTCCGAAAATATGAAGTGGAACCGGCATTCATTGGATCCGGGAAATCGGCCATTGATTTTGCCGCTCAATTTATTGATGTGGTGCATGCCAACGAAAAAGTGTTGCTGGTTCTGGGCAATTTAGCACCCGATACGCTTAAGCAACAACTGGGATCGAAAGCTATGATTGACCGGATCAATGCCTATCAAACCCGTTCCAGTGAGCATGTAGATCCAAGGTTTATTGAATGGCTAGAGCATGATCGCTATGATCTTCTGCTTGTAACCAGCCCATCATCTGTTAGGGCGATTCTGGAAAAGGTCAGCAAGTCAGCAGATCAACTGCGCTTTGTCAGCATCGGAACAACAACAACAGCGGCCATCAGAAAATATGGAGGTGAACCTATCGCGACTTCAGAAGAACCCAGTTACGAAGGTATGGCTCAAACAGTGATCAACTATTATCAAGCAAAAATTAAAAACTAAAAAATATGAGCTTTCCAATAACACGACTAAGAAGACTACGAAAATCAGCCGCTATCCGTAATATGGTGCGCGAAACAGAAGTGAATCGCGATGATTTAATCATGCCTTATTTTGTGCTTCCTGGCGAAAATATCAGCAATCCCATAAAATCCATGCCCGGCAACTTTCAACTGTCGGTCGATTTATTGGTTAAGGAAGTGAAAGACTTGGTTGATCGCACAGGAGTCGATAAAATTTTGCTTTTCGGTATTCCTGCCGAAAAGGATGAGACGGGCGAAGTTGCTTGTCAGCACGATGCCATTGTGCCACAAGCTATTCGTGCCATCAAAGCAGAAGTGCCGCAAGTGATGATTGTGGCTGACGTATGTAACTGCGAATACACCAAACACGGACATTGCGGAACCATTCTTGATGGTGACGTAGATAACGATAGCACCTTGAAAACACTGGCCGCTCAATCTATTACGCTAGCTAAAGCCGGTGCCGACTTTATTGCTCCAAGCGACATGATGGATGGACGGATTGCCGCCATTCGCGAAGCACTGGACGCCAACGGATTTTCAAACACGCCAATCATGGCTTACTCGGCCAAATATGCCTCCGGCTTTTACGGACCTTTCCGCGATGCAGCCGATAGCGCTCCTCAATTTGGCGACCGCAGCACTTACCAGATGGATCCGGCCAATGGCGACGAAGCCTTGCGTGAAGTGGAAACCGACTTGGAAGAAGGCGCTGACATGGTGATGGTCAAACCGGCCTTAAGCTACATGGACATTATTAACCGTGTAAAATCAACCTACAATGTACCGGTAGTTGCCTACAACGTAAGTGGCGAATTTTCCATGGTGAAGGCGGCAGCTGCCAACGGCTGGATTGATGAGCAACGCTTGATCAAGGAAATTCTGACTTCCCTCAAACGGGCCGGAGCCGATGTGATTATCACTTATCACGCCAAGGAATTTGTTTTAAGCGAACTCGAAAAAGGCAACCGGGTTTAGAGGCTGGAACCTGAAACCTGGAACTTAGAATTTGGAATTTGAAACTGAAATATGGAACTACACAAAAGCATACAAGCATTTGATAAAGCAAAACAACTGATTCCCGGCGGAGTTAACTCTCCCGTGCGTGCCTTTAAAAGCGTGGATGCCGACCCGGTATTTATTGCGAAAGCCAAAGGAGCTAAAATCTGGGACATCGATGGAAACGAATACCTGGACTTTGTGGCTTCCTGGGGCCCAATGATTCTGGGACATGCGCGCGAAGAAATAGTGCAAGCCGTTCAGCAAGCCGCTGAGCTGGGAACCAGCTATGGTGCCCCCACCCTCATTGAAAATGAAATGGCTGAGCTAATCACCAGCATGGTTCCTTCCGTTGAAAAAGTGCGGATGGTCAACTCCGGAACAGAAGCAACCATGAGCGCCTTGCGCCTGGCTCGTGGATTTACCGGCCGCGATTTGATTGTCAAATTTGCCGGCTGCTATCACGGTCATGCCGACAGCTTTTTAATTAAAGCCGGCTCGGGTGCAATCACCCTCGGCTTACCCGACAGCCCCGGCGTAACCAAAGCTTCAGCAAAAGATACGCTGACAGCCGACTACAACAACCTGGAATCGGTTGAAGAGCTATTCAAACAACATGGCGATAACATTGCCGCCATTATTTTGGAACCGGTTGCCGGAAACATGGGCGTGGTGCTGCCCGAAGAAGGCTTTTTGAAAGGCTTGAAGAAAATTACCCAAAAATACGGCGCACTACTCATCTTTGATGAAGTAATTACCGGCTTCCGCCTGGCAGCAGGAGGTGCGCAACAACGCTTTGGCGTTGAACCAGACCTGACCACCATGGGGAAAATTATTGGTGGCGGACTTCCTGTTGGCGCTTATGGTGGCCGCAAGGAAATTATGGACAAGCTGGCGCCCGACGGACCGGTTTACCAAGCCGGAACGCTTTCAGGCAACCCGTTGGCCATGGCCGCTGGTTGTGTTATGCTGAGCACGCTTAAGAACAATCCCACGATTTATGACGAATTGGAGCGTAAAGCAGCCACTCTGGAAGCCGGACTGAAAGCAAACCTGGAGAAAACCGGCATCCCCGCTGTAATCAACCGTATTGGCTCGATGATGACAATGTTCTTCACCGAAAACCAAGCCGTTAAAAGCTTTGAAGACGCGATGACATCGGACACAGCGCGCTATGCAGCCTATTTCAAGAAGTCGCTGGAAAGTGGTATTTACCTGGCCCCCTCACAGTTTGAGTGCTTATTCGTTACCGATGCGCACACCGATGAGGATATCGCCCGGGTGATAGCGGCCAACCAGCAAGCCCTGAAAAGCTTGTAGCTGGAAGCCAGATGCTGAATTCTTGATGAAACAACCGAGGGTCCAGTAGCCTGCCCCAAACAACTATTAATCACTAATGACAATCAAATGATGCAATCACTATTTCTAGATACACTTCAGGGAAAGAAGACCGAAAGGCCACCGGTTTGGTTTATGCGCCAAGCCGGGCGCGTGTTGCCCAATTACAACAAATTGAAAGAAAAATACACCTTTCGTGAGTTGATGAATGACGCGCAGCTGGCTGCCGATGTTACCCTGATGCCTATTCAGGATTTAGGAGTCGATGCCGCCATCCTGTTTTCCGATATTCTGGTTATTCCCAACGCCATGGGCATGGAGCTGGAATTTACCGATCGTGGACCGGTGTTTAACAAGCCCCTGAAAGGCATTACCAATCCGGCAGACCACCTGAATCCAGATCCGGCCAAACTGGAATATATTTATGGGGCTATTGATGAGATTATCCGTCAACGTCCGGCCAATATTCCTTTAATCGGATTTTGCGGAGCGCCACTAACCACCTTGTGTTACATGATTCAGGGCATCAGTTCGAACCCCAATTTCCCGGAGGCGATCAAGTTCTTGTTTCAGCATAAAAAAGAAGCCAAGCGACTGATTGATGCCATTGCCGACCTCTCGGTGATTTACGCGAAAAAACAAATTGAGCATGGCATCAATGCCTTCCAATTGTTTGAAACGCACGCCAACCTCATTCCGGTTGAATTGTATAACGAACTGTTTATGCCTGCGGTGAAGCAAATCAGTCGGGCTGTTCGTGAAACTGGCACGCCGTTTATCTTTTTCCCGAAAGGAATTGGCACCGGACTGAAATACATCACGCCGGAGATTGCCGATTTTGTGAGCATCGACTGGCAAATGCCCATCGAAGATGCCCGTGAGATTGTTCATGCTGAAGTTGGCTTGCAAGGGAATCTGGACCCACGCCACCTGTATGCCACACAGGAGGAGATTGCCGTGGAGCTTGAGAAATACAAGCCCTTCTTCCAAAAAAACAGCAAATGGATTTTCAACCTGGGACACGGCTTTCTGCCAGACATCCCTTACGAGAATGCTAAATTCGTGGTTGATTGGATTAAGAGCACCAACTGGTCAGAATAATCAAAACAAAATTATAGCTGCACACCATAGAAATCCGGCCCTTAAAAGGTCGGATTTTTCTTTTGAATAAAACTAAAAACCTGTCAACTACAATTAAGTGTTCGGCCAGTGCGCAGCACAGTGGCTGAACGCGGTGTTGACGTAAACCGGGATTGATAGCCGAAACAAGTATTATGGGTTTTCCAATCGGATATAAGCTATTTTGCCTGACCACGATGGTCGGGCTTTTTATTTTTGGCGGTTTTTTCTCCTTGTTTTTATGGCTTAAACGAAGGAGTTACTTCCCGTTTTTGTGTTCGGGAAACCGGTTTTCGGGTTTTTCTTCGCTGCCTGTCAAAGCTCCGCCAGGCCCTGGGCTCAGGGCTTTTTTACAAGATTCATCAGAAGGTTTAGGGTGGCCGTATTCAGAGGCGGTGGTCCGCGCGTATTAAAACGCCAGATGGTGACCAGCTTTCCTTTGCGGCAGGCCGGACAGAGCAGGTGTACATCCACTCGTTCAGGAAGCTTGATTCGTCCAAGTTCCCGTTGTAGCAGTTCCACACAAACTTTCTTGAGTGTACTGCTCAGGATTCCATAGTGGCGGATGCGGGTAAACCTGCGAGGCAGAATGTGCAGGGCAAAACGGCGGATAAATTCTGCTTCCGGCAATGACAACAGGTATTTGGCACCACCTCGGCGGTAATCTTTGGCCTCGAAAGTCACCTGCCCGCTTTCGATGCTCCGGATGCGATGGTTGCTGATGGCAATTTTGTGGGTGTAGCGACCCAGGTATTCCACCACCTGTTTGGGCCCAAAGAAAGGTTGCTTGCAGTACACCACCCAAGAACGGGCAAACAGGGATTTGTATAGTTTGGGATCATCAAGCTTGTTGGCTCTTAATCCTTCTACATATTTGGCCCGGAAGACCCCACTCATGGCCTTTACCGGAAAAAGGAATTTATCTTTTCCGCGTGCTGCTTTCCACTTGCCTGAGGTGTTGATCCCTCCACCGGGAACAATGCAGTGCAGGTGCGGGTGAAGCCAGAGGTTTTGTCCCCAGGTATGCAGAATGGCAATCATTCCGGGTGCAGCTCCTATGAACTTCGGGTTGGCTGCGAAAGCTTTTACCACATCCCAGGCGGTTTGAAACAGCAGTTTATACACCAGCTCTGGTCGATGCAGGACCAGCCGGTTCAACTCACCAGGTAAGGTAAATACCAGGTGGTAGTACGAAGTACGGAACAATTCTTTCTCACGAGCCTGCATCCACTGCTCGCGTTTGTGCCCCTGGCATTTGGGACAATGGCGGTTCCGGCAGCTGTTGTAACTGATATGCAGTTTTCGGCACTTGGTATTATCACACACATCGATATGCCCACCCAAAGCAGCTGTGCGGCAAACCGACAAAGCCTGCAGGGTTCTGACTTGCCAGCTGTTTGCACAGAGTTCATTTAACCGGTTCTGCTGGTTACGTAATACCTCAGCCACTTCAAAGGCCGGTTTCATGACTTCGGGTATAAGCGGTCCAGCGGACTAAAGGCTTTATCGCGCCCCAGTTGTGCAATGTGCAGGTACATCAGGGTGGTATGAATGTCGACATGCCCGAGCAGGTCTTTCAGGGTCATGATGTCCATGCCCATTTCCAGCAGATGGGTGGCATAGGTATGGCGAAGCGTGTGCGAGGTCACCCGCTTCTGAATCCCGGCCCGTTTCACAGCCTGGCTAATGACCCACTGAACGCCGGTCTCGGAAAATTGCTGCAGCTGCCCGGTATTGGTCTTCCCGTTAAACAGCCACACGTAAGGAGGCTCAGCCTGCAGGTAAGTCCGTAGTCCGCGTACCAAATGTTTGCCCAGCGGCACATAGCGATCCTTTCGTCCTTTACCTTCCCGAACATGCAATTGGGCACGATCCAGGTCAACATCAACCAGTTTGATGCCCAGCAGTTCGTGGCGCCGGAGTCCGCAGCCATACAACAGGCCCAGAATCAAGCGGTGACGAAGCAGCGCGGGCGCTTTCAGCAGGCGCCTGACTTCCTGCTGACTTAACACAACGGGCAGTTTTTTCGAAAGCTTCATTTTAGGCAGGAACACCTGTTTTTGAGGCATACCCATAGCCCGGTAAGCAAAACGAAGCCCGTAAACCGTGTGCTTAAAATAGCTTTCGGAAGGTGTTCGGTTTTGCGTTTTAATCAGATGCAGGTAGTCCAGTACCTGATCTTCTTCCAAAGCCAGTGGATTGCATTTAAAGTGAAGGGCCATGGTGGCCAGACAACGGGCATAGTTGTTCAGCGTACTTTCACTTTTGCCTAAAAGCTCAACTTGCCGTTGCAGTTTCTCATAAACTTGCTTAAATTCAGGGAGTGAAAAACAAGCTTGCTCAATTAACGTGGGGCTTTTTTTTCATGATGATGGAATTTATAGTTCACTCTAAAGGTACTGGAGCCTGAGCACTTTAGCTACCTTTAGGTTTCGTTCAACTCCAGCTCAAGGCGAAAACTACCTGAGAATAATCGATCCCTATTTATTCCCAATTATTGACACAAGCAAACATATTGACAAACAAAGCGTTTCTTAATACGAAGATCTAATTTTTACCTATGCTTAAATTTTTAAAAGATGAATAGATTAAACCAGCTATTGATCGTATTCGTTCTCTTGCTACTTACTAGCCCAAGCTATGCTCAGGCTGATAGTCTTACTCAGAACAATGACTCCATTAATTCAGCCCTATTACTCGACTTTAACCGGAAACTCTACGAGATTGAACAATTACGCCTGGCTGACTCCATCCGGAAAGTGGAACTCGAAAAGGAACTTAACTCTTTAAAAACAACCGATAATTTAAAAAAGGACGAACTCCAGCTTCAACTTCAGCAAATTGAGGAGGCCGAACAACAACGTATTAGCAACAAAAAAGCTCGCATTGATGCGCTTCGCAATTCAGCCATTGGAGCACCGGTGGTAGGCGTATTGCACGACACCTTGTTTCACATCTACTCAAAAATCGGTGCCTTTACACCAGCCGAGCGGGCCGAAAACATCAGCAAGCGCATCCGGCAACTGTACAACGATGACTTTCTGAAGCTGGATTCAATTTCCGTTGTGGCTTCCGAAAACAGCTACGAAATTGTGTACGGCGAAACCATTGTTATGAGCGTCACCGAAACCGATGCTTTTTGGACCAACCAAAACACGCATGATCTGGCACTTAGTCACACCGACACCATCAAACAAGCCTTGTCTCATGCCAAAAAAGAAAACAGCCTGATCAAAATCCTGATCCGGGTGGGGCTGGTTATTCTCGTTTTTATCATTGCGCGGCTGATTATATGGCTCATTGGCCGGGGCTACCAACGCGCCCTGAGACTCATTCACCAAAAAAAGGGAACCTGGCTAAAAAGCCTGTCGTACCGCGATTACACCTTCCTGTCCATTGAGCAGGAAATGCAGGCCATTCTCTTTTTATTGAAAATTGTGCGCTGGTTCTTGTACGTTCTGATGCTGTATATTACCCTGCCCCTTGTATTCAGCATTTTTCCGTTCACGCGCGGCTGGGCCGATCAACTGTTTAGGCTGGTTTGGTCGCCCTTTAAAGCCATATTCGTCGCCGTTTGGAACTATCTACCCAATCTGTTCAGCATCCTGGTTATCTATTTTGTAATGAAATACTTCATCCGATTTGTGCGGTATATCTTTTCTGAAATTGAATCGGGAAAGCTCAAGCTATCGGGCTTTCATGCCGACTGGGCCATGCCCACCTACAGCATTGTTCGTTTTTTGCTGTATGCCTTTATGTTTGTATTGATATTTCCTTACTTGCCCGGATCGGACTCCAATATTTTCAAGGGTGTTTCAGTCTTTATCGGTGTGTTGTTTTCGCTGGGGTCATCCTCGGCCATTGCGAACATGGTTGCAGGGCTCGTGATTACCTACATGCGCCCTTTCAAAATTGGCGACCGCATTAAAATTGGCGACATCTTTGGCGATGTGGTCGAAAAGACCTTGCTGGTTACCCGCCTCAAAACCATTAAGAATGAAATCATCACCATCCCCAACTCAACCATTCTTTCGGGCAACACCATCAACTATAGCAGCGAAGCCGTTGAAACCGGGTTGATTATTCACTCCACCATTACCATTGGCTACGATGTGCCCTGGAAGGAAGTGCACCAAGCCTTGATTGACGCGGCCCTGCGTACCGAACACCTTTTGCCCGAGCCCACTCCGTTTGTGCTGCAAACCAGCCTCGACGACTTTTTTGTGTCGTACCAGATTAATGCCTATACCAAAGTGCCCACCAAGCAGGCCCTCATTTATTCCAACCTGCACCAAAACATTCAGGATGTGTGTAACGAAAAGGGTATTGAAATTATGTCACCACACTACCGGGCAGCACGCGACGGCAACCAATCGACTATCCCGGCCGATTACCTGCCCAAAGATTACCAGACGCCTAGCTTTCGGATAAAAGTCGATCCGGAGAAGGGTAAAAGCTAAGCGGGCTTTTGTTCATCCGGATTCATTCACTTGTATAGAATGGAGAAAGGAATTCTTGTAGTTCCAGCTTACTGACCGGATGAACTGCGAGTCATCCGATCAGCATAGGTATGCGGGCAATCTACAGTTTTTCGAAGTATTTCACTTGCAGGTAGTCGGGCATGTGCAAAGGGGTGTTCACCACAAAAGCGCCCATCAGCACCACCTTTTCGGCTTTAAAGCGTTCCTTTATACGCTGCGACTGGCTGACAATAAAGTCATGGCTTTCGTCGAACAGAATATCCATCACCTTGGGTTCGGGTTGCTGTTTGGGAATAAGATTGAGCTTGGGAGCCAGCATTTGCCTAATGCGCCCTTGCTGGTAATCGTCGGGGTTTAAAACGATTGGCTCGCCGGGTTCGTCGAGCAACATGCGGTAAGCTCCAAAGGCTGCGCCGCACGAGAGGGTGCCACGTGCCTGCCCTATGCGATGCACAAAGCCGAGGCTTTTTTCGTCGATTGCCAGGTGCGGTCCGAAAAAGATAAAGGCGGTTCCATTGTCGGGAATGTGGTCGCCAAAAGCGTTAAAACCCGTTTCGCCCGAAAACGGATAGCCGGCCAGGCCACCCAGGTAAAACACATGGCCAAAATGGCTGCGTATTTTCTCAATCACCACGTTGTTCAGCTCGTCGGGGCAAAGCGAAACCGCTGCAATGGTTTTATCCATTTCCATACCAAATTCAATAACCATTCGGTAGTAATATTCATTGAGCACCTGCTCATAAGGCGCGGCATCAGGAAAAAGCGCTTTAATGCGCTTGTCAATTATACTATTCATTCTCAATCGTTTTTATCCGGTTGAACCCAGTGCATTGGCAATCGCATTCACACATTGGAGCAAAGCAAAAAGATGATCTTCTTCTTCCGGTAATTGCTTGCTTCGGCTAGTCCGCCACTTGCGGAGCAGTTCGATTTGGGCTTCATGCAGATGATTTAATGCTTCGGCCCTTAACAGGGTTGAAAAATAATGATTTTTTCGACGTTCATAGATTGGTTTTTGCAGTAAATCACTCAACATTTCGCGCGTTAAGCTCAATTCCTGCTTAATTTTACTCATCATGCGCTCCCGAATGCTTGCATCTTCAACCAAACTGGCATATGTATCCATGATACGTTCATCGGTCGATGCCAGGCTCGAATCGAGATTGGTGATGACGTAGCGCACAAACGGATCGTAGGCCACCAGCCGACACAGTTTGTCGTATTCTGCTGATTTTTGGGTTTGAAGTTCTTTCAGAGTCGAACCTACGCCGTACCAACTGGTAATGTTGAAACGCGACTGGGACCAGCTAAACACCCAGGGGATAGCGCGCAAATCGTCGATCGTGCGTTTACCCGTCCGCCGGGCTGGCCGCGAGCCAATTTTACTCGACTCAATGACATCGATGGGCGTGGCTTCTGAAAAAAACCGAATAAAATCGGGATCGCTAATCAGTTCGCGGTAAAAATCGCGGCCCCGTTCTCCCAGCTGGTGAAACAAACCGGCCACTTCTTCATTTTCTTCCGGGAAGTGCCTGTGTAAGAGCGACTGAGCCGTAACACTCGCCAGCATCAGCTCCAGGTTGTAAGCTGCGTTGACCTTGTGCGCATATTTCCGTTCAATGGTTTCGCCCTGCTCGGTTACACGTAGGTTTCCGTTGATTGATCCATAGGGCAAGGTTTTAATAAACCAGTGTGATGGCCCCGACCCTCGGCTGATGCTTCCGCCAGTACCGTGAAAAAACCGGATGATGACGCCATGCTTCTGCCCTATTTTCGTCAGTTGTTGCTGTGCTTCGTGCAAAAACCAGCTACTGGCCAGAATACCACCATCTTTATTGCTGTCGCTGTAACCAATCATCACATCCTGGTAAAGCTTATCAGAGTGACTCAGCTCTTGCTGGTAGTTCAGGCTGTTTTTCACCACCGGATGGCTCAGGTAATCGTCCAGAATGCCAGGGCTGGCCTGCAAATCTTCAATGGTTTCGAACAAGGGCACCACCGGTAGCTTGGCGGCCAACAATTGCCCATGTTTCAAGGCCAAACCAGCTTCGCGCATAAAGAGGTAAACAGTCAGCAAATCTTCGGCATTTCGGGTCATGCTAATAATGAGCTTCCCAATAGAGCGCGAACTGTATTTGTTAACATGGTCGCTCACCACCTGCAGACTTTCAATCACATTGCGGGCTTCCGCCCCAATATCAGTATGGTTAACCAAAAAAGGCCGGTTGGTCTTCAGCTCAGTGTCTAAAAAAGCCCGCTTCCCCTCAAGCGACGAGCCCATCCGGCTGTCTTTATTTTCGCCCAACGAAGCCACCACCAGTTGCGAAAGCGCCTTTTCGTGGTACTGGCTATTTTGCCGAATGTCGAGCTGCGCCAAGTGAAAACCAAACACCTTGAGCAGGCGTTTGCAGCGCCCCACATCCACCTGCGCCACTTCAGGAATCCCGTAGCGAACCATTTCGTCGGATAAGTAATTTAAATCGTTAATCAGCTGATCAGAATTTTGATAACTGCTGGCCCGGTCTTCGAGATGCATGGTATATTCCTGGCTTAAATCGATCGGTATTTTATGCAGCAAAAGCATCACATACGCCTTGAAAACCTCGTTGTTATGCTCCTGAATAATTTTTCGTCCAGGGCCTTCCAGTTCTTCTGCCAACTGATGGATACGCTCGCCAAACGTATCGCTCACCTGATCAATATCGAGGTAGATGCTTAGCTTTTGAGCCAGTGCCAGCAGTTCTTTCTTGACGATGATAAACGCGTGTGTCCGAAGCTTATTCAGTGTCATCCGGGTTATTTCGGGGCTTACCAGCGGATGTCCGTCCCGGTCGCCTCCCACCCAATTACCAAAGGCTAATCCGGGAAGCAAATCGCAGTCATCCAGCAAGGAGGTATCAAAATCCGACTCTTTCCAAGCTTGCTTCAAGCGCTTGTCCAGTAAAACGACAACATCCGGAAACACCTCGGTGAGGTAGTGCAAAATATTATCCAGCTCCGACTCCAGCCGGGGCTTTTCAATATAAATTTCACCAATATTCCACAGGCGGTGAAGAATCTGTTTAATCTCATCCCGAATGTCATCCTGCTCAATCCGGGTATACATCTGGTTTTCGCGCTTAAGCAGCAGCAAATACAGCTTGCGGTACTCCTGCAACACCACCGAGCGCTTAGCCTCAGTAGGATGCGCAGTAAGCACAGGCTCAACCAACACCTGGGGCAAAACCTCCAAAATTTGCTGCTCGGTAATTCCTTTTTCCTTCAGCATTTTGAAGTTGATGGCCCACAAGCCATTCACCTCACTCATGTCCTCATCTTCCTTGGATCGGCGGCTCTGTACGGCTCCATTCACCTCAACCAGGTTGAGCAACTGAAAACACATGGATTGCATGTGAATATAGTCATTACTAAGTAATAACTGCTGAGGGGGTTGCGCTGATGAGCTTATCCAGGGAATATAAGTCACCAATTCTGGCTTGTTGCTTTCCTTTAGCACTTCGGCAAAGCATTTCAGCAAAAAGTTCAGATCTTTATAGGGCTTTCCCAAGGCTTGTTGCACTTGTGTAAATACTGAATCCATGGTCTTTTCTTTAATCTTCCTGCACTTTAACAGCTCAAATAAAGTAACAGTTCAAAAAAAATCACAAAACTGAAGCGAACAGACGCTGCACTTTCTGGACGTCAACCGATATAACTGAAAAATAAAAGCCCCTCAACTTACTTGAGAGGCCTGCAAAAATCATACATCAACACTTAGTTGCCGCTAATCTGCCCTCGTATTTCTCCTCCGGGATACGAACTGGTATGCACATTAACATAGGTTTCGCCATTCTTTATGCTGTCAATCAGATCGTGAAGTGTCATCCCTGCTAAGCTGCCAACCAAATCGTCTGCCATAAGAGTTCCTTCAGCCAGTACTCCGTTTGTTGTTCCGACCAAAAGAGCCGGCGGGGGACCGGAAGGATACAGCCAAGCCACAACTCCTCCATTGGCTCCAGCTGGTGCCATGTGGATATGAGCCATCAAAACATCTTCAATATTGGCAACAATCAGCTTATAATGCAAGCTCATCCCATCTTTACTTAGCTGGAAAATTGCCTGTCCGGTAGCCATCGATTCAACCGGAACAGCAGCGACCTCCTGACCGGAGGAGAGATGAGCCCTGAAGTTTCGGGTCATTTTCATTTCAGCACTTTTTAAGGCTACATCAGCCGGGAAGTCTTCTTGAAAGTCGGCTTTTTCGCAAGATGTTGCAAACAAAAGCCCGAGAACGAAAAGAAACACACTAATTTTTCGCATAACATTAACGATTTTAATTCATTTACAAGAAGATACTTAAAAACCCAGCTTAATGTTTCGAAATTAAGATCAATTTATCCTTTTTTTAATGATACAGCTCTTTAAAAAGGAGTCGCGTTTGAAAAACAACCAAGCTGAAATACACTACAGAACGGTGTTGCCTGTAACCTGATGTGCATGGCTACCAATCAAAATAACGGACGGCATGGGAGGATCAATTCGATTCAAGTCCGACTCAATTTGAGCTAACGAAGAGGTAAACAACTGCTGATCGGGATGCCCCACCCGACTAACGATTTGCAAAGGCACATCGCCCGACACTTCCCGACTACGCAATTCGCTGGCCAGAAGCGCCAGATTTTTAAGTCCCATATAAACCATAACGGGAGCTTTAGCTTTGATTACGGCAGCCACCTCATCCATGTTTTCGAAACCGCCGTTGCGCTTATGTCCCGTATAAAACAAGGCCATGCTATTCACATTTCGCAAGGTTACCGGAATATGAAAACCGCTGGCAGCAGCCAATCCGGCGGTAATCCCCGGCACGACTTCCACATTCAGCTTTTCCTGAAAACAAAAAGCCAGTTCTTCGGCGCCCCGCCCAAAGATAAAGGGATCGCCCGCCTTCAATCGCACCACACGCTTCCCTTCGGCAGCAAATTGCTTCAACTGGCGGTGTATGTTGCCCTGTCGTTCGGTTTGATGCTGACCATCCTGGTAATGCTTGCCGGCATAAATTCTCAAGGCAAAGGGGCTTGCCAACTCCAAAATATCCGTGCCATGCAGCGCATCGTATAAGATCACATCTGCCTGCTCCATCCGCCGAAGAGCCCGAATGGTAAGCAACTCCGGATCTCCCGGACCTGCTCCCACGATCGAAATCAGGTGGTCTTCGGAGCTTAGCAATTCCCCTTTTTGATTATACAATTCAGCTATTGACATAGGTACTTTTTCCTCACTACTCGTTTCTCACTACTTTCTACTCACTACTCTCCGCTTCCAAATAATCCATCGGACTCCGATAAATAAACTGGTAATCGAGCAGGTGAATAAGTTTGCTACTGTCCACCAATTTGTATGGCGATTGTTCGTTCTGAAAGGCAGGTGCGGGCATACCGGACACCGCCGAGGCTTTCTCGTAAAACTCCTGACGCGATGGATGAACCGGACAACAGGCATTCAGGGTTTCGCCCCAAAGATCCTTGTCAATAATCGTTTGAATAATTTGCAGACAATCATCCAAGTGAATCAGATTCACGGGCTTGGATCCACTGATTGCTGTTGTTTTGCGACTCAGGAAACGAGCCGGATTGCGATCGGCACCTACTAATCCGCCAAAACGAAGCACCGTGGTTTTAAAATGTGGATTCTGTGTCAACAGCAACTCAGCCACCACCAAGGCTTTCCCTGATGATTTTTGGGGCAGTAAGACATTGTCCTCGCGCACCTCTCCGTTCAGCTCATTGTAAACCGAGGTGGAGGAGATAAACATTACCTGCGGCACCTTAAATTCTTCCAACAGCTTCACCAACTGTTTGATTTGAGCTGGAAAAATGGTCTCGATAAACTCCTCGCGCTTGGGAGGAATAGCCACAATGACCAAGTCCGTATCGAAAAACGTCTGATCTTTCAGCTGAACCTTATCTACGTCAAGCACCAAGCGGTAAGGCTCAATCCCGGCAGCCTTTAGCTTCTTTAGTTTCAAGCGGCTTGTCACCGACCCTTTCACCTGAAAACCTTTGACAAGCAATTGCTCGGCCAGAGGAAAGCCCAACCAACCACAACCTAATATGGAAATTCGTTTCATTTTAATCTTTCTTTTAAGCCATTAACCTTATTAAATGTGCCTAAAAACAGCACAGTGACGCATTTATTCAATGATGATTCGGTGCGTTGGTTCCGGCTCATTCAATTTCTCGGTAATCCGCCGAATCGCATACTTCACAAACGAGAGCTCCTCCTGTTCATGCGACTCGAGAACTAAGTTCGGAAATTCGGCCCAGGCGGCCTGCGCTGTCCGGTTGCCGTTAGCCAGAACCGGAGCCTTGGGTGGCGGAAAATTCCCTGAAGCTTTGTAGCTTTTAATGGCGCTCTCGCTAAAAAACAGGTAGCCGTCAAACACCTCATTCATCAAAATTTCGATGGAGGTATTTTTGTAGACTTCAACAGCCTGCCAATCCTGCTGGTATTGATCCAACATTTCCTCCAAAGGATTAAGCGATTTATTTCCGCGCAGGTAAACAATCTTTTTATGCTTATCCTCCTTCAGCAATAGCTCGGCCAGAGCATAGGCATTGGGCGATGCAGGCCGTAGGACCTTCACCCCACAACGGGTTAAAATTCCTTCCTGCTTTTCTGAAAGGCAATACACCTGCTCTCCTTTTTCAAAGCCAATTCCATCCGCAAAACGCAACAGCCAGTGGGCCGCATAGGAACTGGTTACCACCCACTTTTTACTGCTGCCTTGCCAG
The DNA here is from genome assembly GCF_052677165.1 of Sunxiuqinia sp. sy24. Taxonomy (NCBI): domain Bacteria; kingdom Pseudomonadati; phylum Bacteroidota; class Bacteroidia; order Marinilabiliales; family Prolixibacteraceae; genus Sunxiuqinia; species Sunxiuqinia sp. sy24. The sequence continues at coordinate 40,932 of NZ_JBQYLH010000008.1, read as the reverse complement.
GAATTAAATAAGGCGACATCCGGTTTACGATATGTAATCCGAATCAGCGGCTGCTCAATAAAGCGAATCTGCTCACTGACCAGCCATTTGCGGGTCAATGCTGATAATTTTCTACCAATAAATATTGCCGGTAATTCCATGATTCCCTCCGTTTCAATGTTTAAAATCTTTTCCTTGTTTGGTTTCTTGCACATATTCCTTCCGAATAACGAAATCGCCAAAGCCTTCGCCTTCTTTTCTGTTCGTGGCATAATCGGCAATGATAGGTCGTAACTCAGCCAATATTTCTTCTTCGGAAAGAGTTTCTTTGTAGAGGGTATTCAAACGCGTACCGCTGAAATTTCCTCCCAAATAGAGGTTGTAATGCCCGAGTGATTTTCCGACAAAACCAATCTCGGCCAGGTAAGGACGCCCACAGCCATTGGGGCAACCAGTCATGCGGATCACGATTTCCTGTTTCAGCAAATCATATTCGTCAAGAATGGATTCAATTTTCCCGACTAAGGTTGGCAGGTAGCGCTCGGCTTCAGCAAAAGCCAGCCCACAAGTGTTCAGAGCCACACAAGCAATGGTATTTTGGCGTAATCCGGACAATGGCATGGGCCAAACGCCATACTTGCTCATAATCCGGTTCACTTTGTTTTTATCGCTGGTTCCGGCAATAATCAGGTTTTGGTTTCCGGTAAGAATAAACCGGGCATCGTCCACTTTTTGGGCCACCTCACGCAAAGCTGTTTTCAGCTGAAGCGTCTCGGTATCTTTCACCCGTCCCCCCTCAACAAACAGGTTGAGGCTCCACTTACCGTCCGTGCCTTGTTTCCATCCATATCGGTCGCCATTGCGAATAAATTTAAACGGCTTGGATCGCTGTAATTCATAGCCTAAATAACTGTTCACTTCAGTTTTAAACCAGTCCAGCCCTTTGCGGTCGATGGTGTATTTCAAACGAGCCTGCTTCCGGTTGGTGCGATCTCCATTGTCTTTTTGTACCAACACCACTTTTTCGGCTACCTCAACGGCCTGCTCCGGGGTGCAAAAACCAATAACATCGGCCAGACGCGGATAAGCTTCCGGGATGCCAAAGGTTGATCCCATGCCACCGCCGGCAATAACATTGTAGCCAATCAGTTTTCCTTCCTCTTCGATGGCTATAAAGCCCAGATCCTGCGAGAAAATGTCCACATCATTGTAAGGGGGAATGGCGACACCAATCTTAAATTTTCGTGGCAAATAACGATTACCATAAATGGGCTCCACTTCGGTTTTGCTGTCGGCTACCTTCTGCTTATCCAGCCAAATCTCATGATAAGCCGGAGTTTGAGGCGTCAGGTGCGCGGAAATATCACCTGCCAATTGGTAAACTGCCGCATGTAATTCCGATTCAGCGGGGTTAGCATGCGACATCACATTGCGATTCACATCACCACAAGCAGCAATGGTATCCATCAAGGCCTCGTTAATTACCCGGATGGTCGGTTTCAGCTTCCTCTTAATGACTCCGTGCAGTTGAAAAGCCTGACGAGTAGTCAGTTTCAAGGTTCCATTGGCATGAGTGTCTGCTAACCGATCCATTTGTAACCACTGCGAAGGGCTAGCCACCCCTCCTGGCAGGCGCACCCGAATCAAAAATGAAAAGGCCGGCTCAAGTTTTTGGCGTTTACGCTCCTTCTCCAGATCACGGTCGTGTTGCTGATAAATGCCGTGAAATTTCGACAACTGCGTATCATCGGCTGCTATAGCACCGGTTACCTCATCAGCCAAACTCTCCTCTAAAGTTCCTCTAAGGTAGTTGCTCTCGTATTTAATACGTTCGACTTCTGCCAGTTTACTCCAATCAATTGTTTCGCTCATTATCGTCTGTCTTTATTTTTTGTTTATGCTTTCGTCCTGGTTCTGTTGCAGGAGACTTCGTTGATGGGTTCGTTTTCTTAATATACATCGGCCATAAATCGTTTTTCCTTCTTCAGCTTTTTGAAATAGGCACGGGCCTTCTTATCGGTCATTCCCCCTTGTGTTTTGATGATGTCCAACAGGGTAATCTGCACATCTTTGGCCATGTATTTCATGTCGCCACACAAGTAAAAACTGGCACCATCTTCAAGCCAGCGAAACAGTTCTCCTTGCTGTTCTTTTAGTTTGTGCTGAACGTAAACCTTCTCCTTCTGATCACGCGAGAAAGCCAAGTCAATTTTTTCGAGGTAGCCCTTTTGCAGGTATTTTTGCCATTCAAGCTGATACAGAAAATCGGACGAGAAACGTCGCTCTCCAAAGAACAGCCAGCTTTTTCCTTTCTGGTTGCCCGATTCGCGTTCCTGCAAGAAAGCCCGGTAAGGAGCAATGCCTGTTCCGGCACCAACCATAATAATTGGCTTCCCATTTTCAGCCAAGCGGAAATTCGGATTCTTATCAATGTAGATGAGCACTTGGTCGTCCACTTCCAGCCGATCAGCCAGAAAGGTGGAACAAGCACCGTAACGCTGACGTCCCTTGTTTTCGTAGCGAACACGCGACACCGTGATGTGCACTTCATCTTCCACTGCCTTTTGGCTCGACGAAATGCTGTACAGCCGTGGTGGCAGCGGACGCAGCAGCTCTAAAAATTCAGTAGCGGTCAGCCTAGCCGGAAACTCCTGAAGGAGGTCAAGCACATCATGCCCATAAAGGTACTGATCCAGCTTTTCGTCAGATTCCACAATGGCTTTAACCTTTTTGTTCTGGGTCTTTTCAGCATATTTCTGAATAAGATCACGCGTCAACAAGGTTATTTCATAATGGTGTTCCAAGGCCTCGTTAAAGGAGAGTTTTCCAACGCGGGTTTCAACCACTTCCGTATCAATTACCCCCAGGCTTTTGATGATTTCCTTCACCAGCTGAGGTGGGTTTTGAGCAATCACGCCAAGCGCATCGCCCGGTTCGTAGGAAATACCGGAACCTTCCAAGGCAAACTCCAGGTGATACACTTCCTTGTCCGAGTCGCGCCCGGTAATCCGCACTTTATCCAGTACGGTTGTCCGGAACGGATTCTTCTTTGAATACACTACTTCAGATGACTTATCGGCTGACGGTGCAGTCGAAACTGGAGCCTGAGGCTGCAATTTACCTAAGGCTGCAAGCACATTTTGAGTCCACTGAGCAGCATCGTCTTCATAATCAACATCGCATTTCACCAAGGGCACCAACTCCTTAGCTCCGGCTTTTTGCAGGGCCTGTTTAATCTCAATCCCGGTTTGGCAAAACAGCTTGTAGCTTTTGTCACCCAAGGCCAGCACAGCATAATTCAGCCCATTCAATTTGGGAGCCCGCTTCCCAGTGATGAACTCGTAAAATTCTTCAGCCATTTCGGGAGGTTCGCCCTCTCCATGAGTGCTTACAATTACCAGCAAATTCTTCTCCTCTTTCAATTGCTTGGGTTTATAGTCGTCCATCGGCTTTAAAAGGCATGTTATATTTTGTGCACGGGCCTGCTCGCAAAGTGCCTTAGCCAAGGCCTGGCTCCGTCCGGTATGCGTTCCATATAAAATGGTCAAGGGGAATTTGTCCACAGCCTTTGCCGACACTAACCCTTGAGAGGTTTGAGTCTTTGTCAGCCCGGTGCTGACAGCTCCCGCCAGGCCTTGAAAATAGCCATTCAACCAAATGGCCTGTTCAGGCTGAATGCCCTGAGTGAGCTGCTCCAACGCTTTCAGTTGAACGTCGTTTAGTGGAGATAATTTAATACTCATTGTTCTGGTCTTTATCTGTTTTTGATTCTAAAAATTCTTTAATCTCATTCCGGGTTCGAATGGAAGCATAAACATCTTTCGCATTGGAACTGACAGCTACACGAACCGTGTCATTCTGGTAGATCGCCGGCGAAACAAACTGGCAAAGTGCCGGATTATCGTGAATGTTGGCCAACACGCCAGCTTCTTTGCCATCCCGGGCTATCTGCTCATCCAGTTCGGGATTATTGGTACACGAGTAAAACATTAAATAACCAGCCAAGTCGGCCTTGTCGTAGGCCTTAATTTTAAAAGGGACATCGCTGTGTTTAATCTCATCGCAAATGTCCAAGGCCACCACTTCCAGCTCAGCGTCGAACCGTTTCAGAATCTGCATCTTACTCCAGGCCGATTGCCCTCCTCCAATAATCAGGATTTTCTCTCCGGAAATATTCAGTGCGATAGGTAAAAAATTCTGTTTCATGCTCTTTTAGATTTGATATTCAATGTCTGAGTCATCCATCCGTCCAAACTTAATTTTATTCCAGGTGCGTTCGTGGAAATAGTACAAAACCATTTTGGTAAACAATTCAATTCCGCCAATGGTGACTGCAAATTCCAACTGGCCAATCACCAGCCAGGCAATCATGATAGTATCAATTGTTCCCACCGTTCTCCACGAAATGGTTTTAACCACACTGCGATAAGCTTTCTCTCTCATACTCCTTGGATGTAAAATTTGAACATAAAAAAAGCCCTTCTGTTTGTACAGAAGGGCTTTTTTTATGAGTGTTACTTTAACGTATAGTCAAACTATATCTTTTCCCCCTTCTGTATAAAAGCATTGCAACACATACACATCATCATGGTACATGCTGTCATCATCATTTTATATACAGAAGTATGGATTTTCATTGCGCTATTCTTGCTTTCCAATTCGAGTCAAAAGTAATTACATCTTTCAAAAAATAAAAGATTTACAAGTATTTTTCTAAATAAAAATGCCTTGAGACGCATAACACACTAAATACCAACTATATTTGGATTCTATTTAAAATTAACATTGCGTCCTCTGTCAACTCGAAATTTCCATTCATCCTCCTCTTCCACGATAAAATCAATCTAAAGCGAGTAAAGGCTGTACATAAAAAACCACAAGCGAGGAAACTATCAAAATCCTTTTCTATTTAAATGAAAAATGTATTTTTGTGCAGCAGATCAATTAAATGATTCAAACGAGTAAACATATCGGAGCCTTATTTATGTGGATAGCCATGCTGGTGATCATAGGGCACAGCGTCATTCCCCATCACCATCACTCCGAAAAACTTAGTTGCGAACAAGAGTGCAGCCATGAAACCAAGGTCACTGCGAACGAGCACATCCTGTTTGCAGATTACTCGCAGACCATAGCACTATGCCAATCGGGGCATCAACACGAAAATTGCCAAGGCTGTCATTTCACAACGGTAGCTACAACATCTATTTCTAAATTGGTCCTGAATCACAGCTACCTGGCCAGCATCGTCTTACTCATTTACCTTTTTCCTGAAGACCAACAGACACACTATGATTCGTGGTCAAATCAGTATTCTTTTTGCTTTTTTACCCTTACGGCTTCGCGCGGCCCTCCCATGCTAGGATAATTCTCCCGTATCAATTTTCACTTACATTCTATTCATTTTCAGTAGCAACTGAAAGAACGATTTAATATCCTAATCATGAAAAAATTAGTATTTCCCATTTTAGTAATGGGTTACCTACTTTGGGCGTCAGCGTGCACCCATAAACCAGAAGAGCATAACCATCAGGAAGAGCCAACAGCACAAGAGCATGAAGGGCATGACCATGACGCCCCAACCGACGAACATGCGGGGCACGATCATGAAGCTGAAGAACACGACCATAGCACCTGTGAAGGAGAGCATGCTGATAATGAAGGAGAGCAAGAGCATGCACACGAAGATGATAGATCCTATGGGATTATCGAAATCAAACCACAGCATTTTCAGGAAGTGATTCACTGCAGTGGAAAAATCATGCCGGCACAAGGCGATGAAATCACCCTGACCGCCACCCACGATGGCATTGTTGTTTTTGGGAACAAATCGCTATTCCCCGGGAAAGCGATTCGTTCCGGAGAAAAACTGGTCACCATTTCCGGAAAAGGAATGATCCATGACAACATCGAAAACACGTTCATGGATTTGAAAACCAGCTACGAAACAGCCAAGGCCAACTACGAGCGGGCACAAGTGCTGAATGAAGATAAAATAACCTCGGATAAAGAGTTGGCTGATATTAAAATGGCTTTTGAAAAGGCAAGAAACAACTTCGAAATTGTGAAACAGAACTATTCGGCAGGAGGTCAAAACATCACGGCCTCATCCGGTGGTTTTGTTAAGGATATTCTGGTTTCGGAAGGGCAATATGTAAGCACCGGACAGGCCTTGGTCAGAATCACAAAAAACAAACGATTGGTGGTAAAAGCCGATGTACCGCAACGGTATTTCTCCATGCTTCCTCAAATTCAATCGGCCAACTTTATCACCGTCTACGATGAACAACTGCATAAAACCGGTGATTTAAACGGGAAACTAATTTCCTATGGCAAAACAACCGGCGATAACTCCTTATTTACTCCGGTCTATTTTGAAGTTGACAATGTAGGCAATTTACTTGCCGGCTCCTTTGTTGAAATTTATTTAAAGACAGCTGCGATTTCCAATGCCATTGTCGTTCCCAAATCTGCTTTGCTCGAAGAAGCTGGCCGTTACTATGTATTTGCCGAAGAAGGTGAAGAATTTCAGAAAAATTACCTGACTATCGACTGCAATGACGGTGAAAATTACCACATTTTGGAAGGGCTCAATTTTGGCGATCACGTCGCAACCAAAAACCCCTACCTGATAAAACTGGCTTCCATGTCGAGTGCTCTGCCGTCACATGGGCACCAACACTAATATTATCAACTGATTGATTATGCTGAATAAAATTATAGACTATTCGCTGAAGAATAGGTTGGTCGTGCTGATCATGACGACGCTTATTCTCGGCGCAGGAATTTTTGTAACCACTAAGATGGAGGTCGATGTTTTTCCAGATCTGAATGCTCCAACGGTAGTGGTACTGACCGAAGCCAATGGCATGGCTCCCGAAGAAGTAGAGCGTCTGGTAACCTTTCCGATTGAAACCGCAGTAAACGGAGCAACCAATATTCGTCGCGTAAGAAGCTCTTCGGCCATGGGTTTCTCCATCGTTTGGGTTGAATTTGACTGGAACATGGACATTTACAATGCCCGGCAGATTGTGAGTGAGAAACTCGCAACCATTGCTGACCAGATGCCCACTGGAGTGGGCTCTCCCACCCTAGCCCCGCAGTCATCCATCATGGGCGAAATCATGATGATTGCCCTTACCGCTGATGAAACATCTCCCATGGACTTGCGTACCCTGGCCGAATGGAATATTCGTCCACGCCTGCTTTCGGTAGGAGGAGTTGCCCAGGTGGCTATTATTGGCGGCGAGCTAAAAGAATTTCAGGTATTGGCCGATCCCTTAAAGATGGCTTTTCATGAAGTTTCCTTTTCAGAATTGATTGAAGCCTGCCAGTTCTCTAACGAGAATGTTTCCGGTGGTTTTTTGAATGAACACGGACAGGAATACCTTATTCGGGGCATTGCACGAAGCAACAGCACCGAAGAAATTGGAAACAACCTGGTAAAGATGAACGATGAGATGCCGGTGAAAGTCAATGACGTGGCTACCGTCAAAATCGGAGCAACGCCAAAAATTGGAGATGGGTCCTATCGTGCTGACGAAGCCATCATTTTGACGATTACCAAGCAACCAAATATCAATACACTGGAGCTGACAGAAAAAATCAATACATCCTTAAGCGATTTGAAGAAAACGCTCCCGGATGATGTTGGCATTCACACCGATATCTTTGAGCAGGCCAAATTCATTCAGACCTCTGTCAACAATGTCCAGAAAGCCCTGATCGAAGGCGGTATCTTTGTGGTCATTATTTTGTTTGTTTTTCTGATGAACTTCCGAACCACACTCATCTCCGTACTGGCCATCCCTCTTTCCTTATTGGTTGCTATTCTGGCGATGAAATGGATGGGAATCTCCATTAATACTATGACCTTGGGCGGAATGACCATTGCCATTGGTTCGCTGGTCGATGATGCCATCATTGATGTGGAAAATGTCTTTAAACGTTTGCGTGAAAACAGCCTGTTACAGAAAGCAGACCAACGCCCTGTCTTTAAGGTCATTTATAAAGCATCCGTTGAAATCAGGGCCTCTATTCTTAATGCCACCTTAATTATCATCGTCGCTTTTGTTCCGCTATTTTTCCTGTCGGGCATGGAAGGGCGCATGCTTAAACCGCTTGGCATCGCCTACATTGTTTCGCTATTTGCCTCGCTCTTTGTGGCGCTGACTGTTATTCCGGTACTCAGCAGTTTCTTGCTCACCAATGAAAAACGTTTGCAAAAGCAAGCCCGCGGTAGCCGTGTCGAACGCTTTTTACGACGCTATTATACGACCACGCTAGACAAAGCCTTGCGCTATCGTAAAACCGTCATGGGGGCTTCATTCGCTCTATTTATACTTACACTGCTGCTGCTTTCCGGTTTTGGACGAAGCTTCCTTCCTCCATTCAACGAAGGCTCGCTGACCATTAATACCACCACCATGCCTGGTATTAACCTGCAAGAAAGTAACAAGATAGGCACCAGAGCCGAAGAGCTTCTACTTAAGATTCCTGAAATTACCAGCGTTGCCCGAAGAACAGGCCGGGCCGAAATGGCCGAACACGCCTTTGGGGTCAATGTTTCAGAGATTGATGCTCCCTATCAGTTGGAAGACCGCTCGCGCGAAGAATTCCTCCGCGATGTACGGGAAAGGCTCAACAGCATAGAAGGAATCACCGTTGAAGTTGGACAACCCATTAGTCACCGGATTGATGCCATGCTTTCGGGATCAAAAACCAACATTGCCATTAAGCTTTTCGGAACAGACCTGAACGACCTTTTTCGCCTGGCGACCCAAATCCGCGACGAGATTCAGGATATTGAAGGCATTGGCGATTTAAGTGTTGAGCAACAAATCGAGATCCCACAGCTACAAATTAAGCCACGCCGGGAAATGCTGGCACGCTATGGCATTTCGATCAATGAGCTTCTGGAATTTGTGGATTATGCTTATGCCGGCAAAAAAATATCGGATGTCTTCGAAAATGAAAAAGCCTTCAACCTCGTGCTTCGTTTTGATGATGAATACCGCGACCGGATTGAAGCTATTCGGAATGGCTTAATCGACACGCCCAATGGACAAAAGATCCCGCTCTATTATGTGGCCGACATTCGATCTACTTTTGGTCCCAATACAATTGGACGCGAGAATGTGATGCGCAAAATCGTAGTCGCTATCAATGTGGCCGACCGCGATGTTCGCAGCGTGGTCAACGATATTCAGGATCGGATAGATGAGCACATTCAGCTTCCAGAGAACTACCATGTTGAATATGGCGGTCAGTTTGAAAGTGAAGCCGAGGCTTCGCGCATCCTACTCATTGCCTCCCTAGGTGCTTTTCTGATTATCTTCATACTGCTTTACGTCGAATTTAAAAATACGCAACTGGCACTAATTATTCTGCTTAACCTCCCACTAGCCTTGATTGGCGGAGTGATTGCCATCTGGTTAAGTTCAGGAGTGATCAGCATTCCATCCATCATCGGGTTTATAACCCTGTTTGGAATTGCTACCCGAAACGGCATTTTGTTGATCTCGCGTTACCAGTCGCTTTCCAACCAGATTGTAAGCTTAAAAGAGCGCATCATCGAAGGATCAGCCGATCGGCTCAATCCAATCCTAATGACGGCATTAACTGCTGCCTTAGCCTTGATTCCACTGGCGCTGGCAGGCGACAAACCCGGAAACGAAATTCAAAGTCCGATGGCCATTGTTATTTTAGGAGGATTGTTGAGTTCAACCTTGCTGAATAGCTACATCGTGCCCATTATTTATTACTTATTTCAGAAAAAACAGGACATTAAATCAGAATTATGAAGATCCTCATCCTATCGATATTAAGTTTCATAACACTAGCTGCACCAGCCCAACAAGGGGTAGACGATTTTTTGCAGTTGGTGGAACAGAATAATCAGGAATTACAAGCTGCACGAAAACTGGCTGATGCTGAAAAAGCCGGTTTTCAAACCGGCCTCACCCCCGATAATCCGACCATCGAATATGGTCATTTTCCTGGGAGTAACGATGCTATGGGAACGAAAACAATTTATGGCATCAGCCAGTCGTTTGACTTTCCTACCGTTTATGCCATTCGAAAGAAGCTCGCGACCAACCGGGGTGAGCTGAGCAATTTTGAGTACCAAATCTTTCGTCAGGATAAACTACTGGAAGCCAAGCTCAAGTTTTACGATTATCTGTTCTTGCTGAAACAAAAGGCTGAATATGAAAGTCGGCTGGAGCATTCCACCCAACTATACCAGTCGTATCAAGCCAAATTTGAGCAGGGCAATACCTCCGTGCTGGATGTCAATAAAGCACGCATTCAGAATTTAAAGATCAAGAGCAACTACCAGCTGCTGCTGCAGGCGATTGAAAGTACACGACAGGAACTGGAATTACTGGCCGGAAATGAACTGACCTCCCAAAAGCAAACACTGCTTGCAGAGCAGGATCTGCCGCCATTAGCCACCCTGATAGAAGAAGTTCAAGATCAACAACCCGAGCTTCGCTACCTGAAACAAGCACAAAAAATTGCAGCCATGAACGTCAAGCTGGCCCGCAATAACTGGCTGCCCAACCTGGAGATTTCCTATGAAGGTGAACAAGATCCGGACGGAACCTACCGTGGAATCAAAGCAGGGATTGCCATCCCGCTCTGGAAGGATAAAAACAAGGTTGAGCACGCACAGGCACAAGCGCTGTACGAAACCAATCGCTACGAGGCCAGAATTACCGCTATTCTGAATGAATCCACCAAATTGTATCGGCAGGCAACAGAATTCGACAAAATTCGAAAGGAGTACAAACAGACACTGAAAGAAGCTGCCAATGTTCGGTTTCTGGATAAAGCCCTGCTTATGGGACAAATGTCAGTAATTGATTATTTCAATGAATTGGCTTTTTATTACGAAACCATGGATAGCTATTTAGAGATTGAAAAGAACTATTACAGGTCACTAGCTCAATTGCAAGCCTTTCGACTCTGAAAACCAGGTTTACAAATACTTTTTCCGAACAGGATGACTATTTAGCTGCTATGAATTGAAATAATATCTCTATTTTGGCGCCCCTAATTTCGTGTATCACTGTTTTGTGACTGAAAAAAGGAGAAGGATTATGTGGAAGGATACTCAAGAGCTTGAGCGACGAACCAAGGAAGAAGAGATACAACAATTGAAGCAGCAACTGGAAGAGCAGACGCTGAAAAATGCCATGCTTGAAAAGCAACTGCATCAATACAGGAAGGAGCAGCCAAAATCAACCATGCTTCAAACCGAAAGCGAATTTGAGCCTACTGATTTCGAGAACCTCAATGCGCTTTCGGTTCCTGCTTGGGAACAAGATTACTCCAAAGCACATAAACGAATTGCAAAGCTAAAAAAGCAAGGGATTACCAATCTGCAAGACTACTTTGATCAGCATCCACAGGAATTCTTTGCGCTAATCAAGCAGGTTCGGATTATTAATTACAATCAGGCTGCAGCGAACTTACGAATGGATGACCGAGAGATTTCAACCTTATCAGATCTCTTTCACCCTTCCGGCTACCAATGTATTATAAAGAAACTAGAAACGATTCAACGCCAGGAAAAAGAGCTCGTCACCGAGATTTCTGTTCTGAAATCAAATGGAGAGGCAGCCTATTACCTGATGAGATGGGTAAGCGATGAAAATCATTCAAAGAACTATAGCAAAGTCTATGTTTCACTAATCGATATTGCCGCTCAGGATCTCGTGGAAAATCCACTCAGGGAAGCCAACCGAAAGTTATCCACCTTGCTAGGAAACCTGCATGGCATTGTTTATCAATGTCGCGCTGATGCTAGTTACACCATGTTATTTTTAAGCAAGATGGTGTATTCTATGACAGGCTACCAGGCCGACGAACTGCTCATGAACCGCGACCTGGCTTTTATCGATCTCATTCATCCGGAAGACCTGAGACATACCGAGCAACAAATTAGCCTGGCGATTCACCACAACGAACGATTCACCGTAGAGTACCGGATCAGAACCAAATCAGGAAAAGAAAAGTGGTTTTGGGAGCAAGGAGTTGGCGTTAAGAATCAAGCTGGCGAAATCGACACGATAGAAGGCTATATTCTCGATATAACTGCCCGAAAGAAAGCAGAGAAAGCCCAACAGGAAAGTGAAGAAAAGTTTAAACAATCGTTCCATTTCAGCAACTCTTTGATGTTGCTTTCAACGGCTGACAAAAACGGCCGAATCCTTGAAGCCAATTATCGGTTTGAGGAAGTTACCGGATGGAGCAAGGAGGAATATCTCAATCACTCGACCTTTGATATTGGCTTATGGGCCAACCCGAACGAACGGGATGAATATCTCCGGGAGCTGCATCGTGTCGGCTTTGTCAAAAACAAAGAGTACGATTTCCGCCTAAAATCGGGAGAAGTGCGTAATGGATTAGTTTCGGGCCAAATTCTGCAACTGCAACAAGGTCCCGCCGTGTTGGGAATGATTACCGACATTACGGAACAAAAACAGGCACAGCTGGAACTATATAATGAAAGCCTTCACCTGCAAACCGTTTTTGAAACGATTCCGGACCTGATTTGGTTAAAAGATCCCCAAGGGAAGTACCTGAACTGTAACTACCAGTTTGAGCAATTTATTGGAGCGAAAGAAAAAGATATTATCGGAAAAACCGATTATGATTTCGAGAATAAGAATCAAGCCGATTGGTTTAAGAAAAATGATCTGGCAGCTATCCAAGCCAATCAATCAAAAACCAATTTAGAATGGGTCACCTTTGCCAGTGACGGACATCAGGCTTTACTCGAAACGGTTAAAACTCCCATGTTCGACTCCAAGGAAGAACTCGTTGGGGTACTCGGCATTGCACGCGACGTAACGAAAAGCAAGCAAAACGAAAAGGAATTAAAAGAACGAAAGAACTGGTACAAAACGATTTTTAACAATACCGGAACGGCTACCTGCATCCTTAACGACAACCAGGAGATTGTGCAGATGAACGACATGTTCAAACAGTTATCGGGATTCACCCAGACCGATCTGGACAACAAAGTTAAGTGGATGGACTTTGTTTCGCCTGAAGACCTTCCCCGGATGCTCCAATACCAAAAGGAACGAGGGAAACCCGGGAAAAATCCGCCCCGGCAATACGACTGTACGCTGATCAGCAAGCATGGAACACACCATCATGCTATGATAAACATCGATCGGATTCCTGAAACGAACATGTCGGTCGCTTCGCTGCTTGACATCACGCTTCGTATCAAAGCCATCGATGAGTTAAAACAAAGTCAGGAGAAATACCAAAACCTGGTAGAGAGTATCAACGATATCATCTATGAACTGGACGAAGACTGGAACTTTAGCTACGTGAGTCCCAGTGTTGAAGCGATTACGGGCTATTCGCCGGATTTCTATCTGGGCAAACATTTCATGACTGTGGTTTCGCCCACTAATGTTTCGAGAATGCAGCAGGAGTTTGATCTGTTTCTGAACGCTCCGGACAGTGTTCCTTTCGATTTTCAGCCCAATACCAAACACAAGCAGGAAGTCTGGCTGCGAATTTCAGTTCACCCTAAAATGGAAAAGGGGTCCATGTCGGGACTCCGAGGTATTGCAATCGACATCACCAAACAAAAAGCCACTGAAGCCGAACTGATCCATGCAAAAGAAAAAGCAGAACAGGCCAATAATCTGAAATCAGCCTTTCTGGCCACCATGTCGCACGAACTACGAACACCTTTAAACGCCATCATCGGATTTAGTCAGCTAATGGATGATAGCATCTCAAAAGAAGATTTGTTGGAGATGGGTAAAATCATTTACAACAGTGGTAATCATCTGCTCTCGATCATTGAGTCTATCCTGGATTTAACCATGCTTCAGTCCAAACAGGCAAGAGTAAAAGCCGAGACCTTCGATTTCAGCGATCTGCTAAAAGACCTACGTTTTTTCCTCAACGGAGAACTTCAAAAACAGGAGAATAAGAAGCTTTGTGGCGTATTCCCTAATCTGGATGAAAGCCATAAAATTGAACTCAACACAGACAGAACCAAGCTTACCCAACTCCTAACGAACCTGCTGAGCAATGCGGTTAAGTATTCGAAAGAAGGTGCCATTGAGTTCGGTTACCAGCTAACTGATGAAACAATCACCTTTGCTGTTAAAGATGATGGCATCGGTATTCCTGTCGATAAGCAAGAGCTGATTTTTGAGCGATTCCGCCAACTCGATGATACCAGCACCCGACGATACAGTGGCGTGGGATTGGGGCTGGCTATTTGTAAAGAAATCGCCGATTTACTGAACGGGAAACTTTGGGTAGAATCGGCTGTTGGCAAAGGGGCAACTTTCTATTTTGAACTTCCCCTAGTGGCTTCAATACAAAAAGACTGCTAAGCTTTCTTTTCAGAAATCGAGGGTTAGCTGAATGGCTTCCTGTTGCGGATCTTCAAAGTTGGAAATGGTAAGCCCCAATAAGCGCACCCCTTTTACATAGGGGTCCTCAGCCTGAAGTAACTGAAGGGCAGTCTGGTGCAAAACAAGCTCCGATTCAATTTTATGTCCCAGGGTTTTACTGCGGGTAATTTGTTCAAAATCGGCAAACTTCACTTTGAGTGTCAGCGTGCGCCCAAACTTCTGGGCGCGTTGCAAGCGCTGCCAAAGCTCATCTTCAATTTTCTGCATCTGTTCTTTCAAGTCGGCCAGCAAATAGTAGTCGGTTCCAAAGGTATGCTCTGCCCCCAGCGACTTGCGCTCGCGCGAAGGCACCACGGGCCGCTCATCAATTCCCCGCACAATGTTGTAGTAATACTGCCCCGATTTACCAAACTGCCGAGTGAGTTCCTGCAATGCCAATTGCTTCAGGTCGGATCCAAAATAAATACCTTGCTTATTAAGTTTTTCAGCGGTTACCTTACCAATACCAAAGAATTTGCGCACTTCCAGCCGCTCAATAAAAGCCTGGGCATCCTCCGGGGTAATCACAAATAAGCCGTCAGGCTTTTTCTCATCCGAAGCAATTTTAGCCAGAAACTTGCAATACGAAACGCCTGCCGAAGCTGTCAGGCCAGTTGTTTCTTTTATCCGCTGTTTAATCTCCCGCGCAATCAGCGTAGCCGAAGGTTTTCCCTTTCGCGCAAAAGTCACATCCAAAAAGGCTTCATCCAATGAAAGCGGCTCCACCAGTTCGGTGTAATCAAAAAAGATATCCCTGATTTGCTGACTCACCACCTTGTATTTATCGAAGTTGCCGCGCACAAAAATCAAATCCGGGCATTTGCGCTTGGCCACCACTGAGGGCATCGCCGAACGTACGCCATACCTGCGCGCCTCGTAACTGGCCGCGGCCACTACCCCACGGGTATGATCTCCGCCAACAGCCACCGGCTTACCTCGCAAGTTGGGGTCATCGCGCTGCTCAACCGATGCAAAGAAGGCATCCATATCGACATGTATAATTTTACGTAGCGGAGTATCCATAAATCAAACTTGAACAACCGACTGATTGATGTGGTCAAAAGTAGAAAAAAAAGCCCGCAGTTATCCCTTAAATCGCACGAACGAAAATCACCTAAAATGATCGTTCATGTATCCGCAAGGCCCGTTTTGACCAAAAAATGATCAGTTCATGAAATAAACATAGGTTTACTGGGAACTTCGATTACGATATGCTAAATTCAACAATTCAACCCGTTAACCTTTGCTTCGAATGAAAATAACGCGTGCGACTACTCCACCCTCTCCTCAACATCTAGTGAATCATATGGGTATAGCCGATCAATTCGGTCGACCGATTAATGGAGTTGAAAAAAACAAGCGTGCCTGAAAATAGAAGGGGATGAAAATAAAAACTCCCACCGAAGCGGGAGTATAGGAATGTTTTCCTTCGGCATATAGCCTTATTGTGATAAGATGTAAAACAAGTAAGACTTTCAACTTTAAACGCTTTATCCTTTTATCGTATTCGGTTGTGGTTTGATGTAAAACAAGCAAGACTTTCAACATCGGGTGTTTAATGGATGAGTGGTTCTTGACGATGCGGCATTCCGTTGCATTCAAACTGCAGGGTGATGTGCTGAATATCAAATTCGTCTTTCAGGATGCGAACCAGCTCCTGATTGATGGGTTCGGTTTCGGACAATTTCAGATCATCCGTAATAAGCACATGCGCTTCGAAGTGAACGGTTCGATCGGTCAACCGCCAGATATGAATATGATATACCCGGGCCACGCCAGCTGTTTCGGTCAGGCGGGCAGCAACCTCGTGAGTTGAAATGCTAGCGGGAGCAAACTGCATCAGAATCTCGGTCGATTCTTTAAGCAATTGATAGGTATTAAACAGCAGGTAAAAGCTAATCAGCAAGGTGACCGTGGGGTCAATCCAATACCAGTCCCACAGCCAAATGCATACCGCACCAACAACAACGGCCACTGAGGTCAGGGCATCACCCATCAGGTGCAAATAGGCCGCTTTAATATTCAGGTTTTGATGTTTGTGAGCATGCAACAGAAAGACAGAAAAGCCATTGGCAACAAGGCCCAGCAGGCCCAGCCACAACATCCATCGGAAGTCAATAACGGCAGGATCGAAATACCGCTTAACAGCTTCAACCATCAGATAAAAGGAAACCCCGACCAATACCAGCGCATTGATAAACGCGGCCAGAATCTCGGCTCGCTTAAACCCAAAGGTGCTTTTAGCGGTCCGTTCCCGCGAACTTAAGCGATTGGCCATGTAAGCTAAAACCACGGCCAAACTATCGCTCAGGTTATGCAAAGCGTCTGATATCAAGGCCAGACTACCCGAAATTAGTCCGCCAACAATTTGAGCTAATGTTATAATCACATTCAGGATAATCGTAATACCCAAACGATTGTGTGTATGCTGATGTTCCATATTGCTCCCTAACAACTGAATTAAATTTAATGTTTATAGCCATAATTAATACCCCCTAGGCAGAAAGTCGAATGGAGTGCACAAACCACCAGATACAACTAGCTACCAGGCAATTAAATACATATGCGTGCCATGCAAGACTCCTGAGTAGAAGTAATATTGAACTTTTCCCTAATGTAAATACAATTATTTTGCTGTAATTCGTACCAGCTGATGCAACAATTGTAAAACGCTTGTCGTCTTTCAATCAGAAACACCAAACACACTTGGAAGCACTTTATAAAAATATTCATCAAGATGTGATTGACCGCTGCAGAGCGGGTGAACGCGAAGCTCAGTTCCAGTTGTATAAGATTTATTACCAATCGATGTACAACACCAGCCTACGCATGTTAGGCAACACCGCTGAGGCCGAAGATGTGATGCAGGAAGCGTTTTTAAGTGCTTTCAAAAAAATAGAAACTTACTCTGGCCAGGTAAGTTTTGGAGCCTGGCTCAAAAAAATTGTGGTGAACCGTTCATTGGATTACTTAAAAAAGCGTAAGGTGCAGTTTGAAGAACTGGATGAACGCTTAGCCGAGGAAATGGAAACGCCGATGATGGAAACCCATGAAGTGGATATCCAGAAAATAAAAAAGGCCATTTTTAAGCTTCCGGAAGGTTATCGGGTGGTGCTCAGCCTTTATTTATTAGAAGGCTATGACCATGATGAGATTTCAGAAATTCTGAACATTAGCAATTCCTCATCACGATCGCAACTATTGAGAGCCAAAAAGAAGCTACGTGACTATTTATTAAAAGATGAAGTTTTTTCAATTAACTAATACCGGATACTATGAATGATTTATTGGAGAAGATAATTCGGGAAAACAAAGACGCCTTTGAAGAGGATGCGCCTCTGGGACACTTTGATCGCTTCGAAAGCAAGCTGGACAAGGAGTTTAAACACCGCAACCGATTCAACCGCAAGTTCTACTTGCAGCTGGCGGCCTCCCTGCTGTTTGTTTTGTTACTAGGCAATCAAGTGCGGATGTATTTGGCGCCAACACAGGCCGATCTGCCAACGCTGGCTTCCGTGTCGGCCGAATATGGTGAAGTAGAATATTACTTTACCTCGTCCATCGATCAAGGCATGCAAGAATGGGACCAGCTCAGCAAAGATGGTTTTATCTCGGAAGCTGACCAGAAAATGATGACCAAGGAGTTGGAAGAATTTGACCAGATTCAGGCCCAGCTTCAAAAAGAGTTGGAAGCCAATCCGGACGACGAACGGGTAATTAATGCCATGCTGGAATATTACCAGGCCAAACTGAGTGTGATTACCCTGATCATTGAAAAATTAAAAGAAGTTAAACATCAAAAAATGATTCATAATGAAACTCAAATTTAAACTCATCATCCTACTTCTGGGATTAGGCATACTAACTGCTCAGGCCGAAGAGTACACCAAAAAGGAGCACACCTCTTACCTTAAAGCACAAATTCAGGCAGTGGATGTCACCAACAAGTTTGGCACCATTACCATTAATGATTTTGGCGGCGACTCCGTAGTTGTTGATGTGCTGATTACCGTAGAAAATGCCAATGAGAAAAAAGCCAACTACCTACTCGATCAAATCGAAATTGATATGCGTCGGGTTGGAAACGTCTTAAACCTGACAACCCGGATCAAAGATGACTTCAAAACCAAAGGCAATTTCTCGATCGACTATACCATCAATATTCCGGCCGACCGCGACCTGGATGTGACCAATAAGTTTGGCAACCTGATTCTGAACAACCTCTCGGCACAAGGCGCATTCAACATCAGCTACGGGAATATGACTGCCGGCTACCTGGAAGCCCCGGAGAATAGCAAAATCAATCTGGAGCTATCATATGGCAAAGCAGATATTGAATCAGTCAATCATTTGCAAACTGAAATTCGCTATTCCAAGTTGTTTATCGGTGAAGCGAAAACCATTGGAGCCGAATCCCGATACTCGGGCTTAAATGTTGAAGAACTTGGAACACTCGTTCTGGATTCCAAATACGATGGGGTTAATATTGAAAAACTAGGGAGCCTACAGGCCAACTCCAAATACACCAACTACGATATTGAGGAACTCAAACAATCGTTGGTTCTGGATACCCAATATGGATCGGTTCGGGTGAATGAAGTTTCCGACACCTTTGAAAAAATTGATATTACCAACAGCTATGGTGGGATTGAAATAGGACTGGACGATCAAGATTATTTCATTGATGCCACTTGCGACTACTGCGACGTGAACTATCCGGAGAGTGAATTTGTAGGCAACCGGGAAAAAAGAGACCACAGCTTTTATCTGCAAGGAAACATTGGAGCAGAAACCAGCAAGAAGGTGCTGATCAGAAGCCGTTATGGTGGAATAAAGCTCGACTAACCATGTCCGGCATCAAAAAAAATAAATGACCGTAAGTTTAAAACTTGCGGTTTTTTTTTACTTTTATTCTTCGCATGAAGAAAAAGTTACATATCGTTAGTTTCAACATTCCCGATCCCCCCGACTATGGGGGTATTATTGATGTGTATTACAAAATCCGATCCCTGGCACAAGCTGATATCGACATTATTCTGCACTGTTTTCACTACGGAAGGGAAAGATCCGTTGAGCTGGAAAGGCTATGCTATCAGGTTCATTACTATCCTCGCAGAAAGGGGTTGCGCTACTTGTTTTCCTCCTCCCCTTATATCGTCAATACCAGGCGATCGAGAAGCTTATTGAAAAACCTGCAGGAAGAAATTGTCCCCATTTTGTTTGAAGGGCTTCATACCTGCTATTACCTCGGCCACCCCTTGCTTGGAGCTTATAAAAAGCTTGTGAGGACACACAACATCGAGCATCAGTATTACCAGTACTTGGCCCTATCGGAGCAAAACGTGTTTCACAAATATTTTTATGAGCAGGAAGCACTCAAGTTGCGCTGTTATGAAAAACGCTTGAAAATGGCCTCCGGTATTTTGAGTATTTCGCCCGACGATACCCGGTATTTTAAAAATCACTATCGCATGGCTGAGTTCATCCCTGCATTTCATCCTTTCAAAAAGGTAGAAACCAAGCGTGGATTAGGAGAATACATTCTTTTTCATGGTAATCTCAGTGTGAATGAAAACCAAAAAGCAGTGAACTATTTATTGGACCGTATTTTTTCGGAAATTACGCTGCCGGTCATGATTGCAGGGAAAAACCCTCCCGAATGGTTAATCAAAAAAGCGGCCGATATTCCACATGTTTCGCTCATCAGCAACCCCGACATGGAGGTGATGAATCATCTTATTCAGCATGCACAAATCAACCTGATTCCAACCTTCCAGTCGACGGGTTTAAAACTAAAACTGCTAGCTTCCTTGTTTCTCGGACGCCATTGTATCACCAACTCGCCCATGGTTTCAAACACCGGATTAAGTCATCTTTGCTATCTTGCAGACAATATTGCTGATATGATACGGTTAATTCAACAAAAGTTTGAAGAAGAAATTACATCAGAAGAAATCGACCAACGTAAGGAAGTGCTGGAAAACCAATTTTCGAATGAAAAGAATGCTCAAAAGATTTACGCGCTTATCTAGTTTTTTTGTTCTGCTTGGCCTTGCTCAAGTTGGCTACAGCCAGTCCTTCTCCCTCCAACTCAGTTTCCCGGATCAGCCCAACGACACCGTGGTTTTAGCCCACTATTACAATGGACAGATTTATGCTAACGATACCCTCATGCTCAATCAGCATGGGCAGAGCATCATTCATAAAAACGACTTGCGTCCCCAGGGAATTTACGTGCTTTTCTTTAATTCCCGGAAACAAATTGACTTTTTGCTTGGCGAAGACCAACGTATGGAAATCAGTCAACAAGATGAAACGATTCAAATCAAGGATGCCATAGAAAGCGAATGGTTTCAAGCTTATGTCGATTACCTGAAAGCCCGAAAAAAGGAGGCTGCAGACATCCGCAAGAAATTATCCGAAGCCGGAGAACACGCAGAATTGGAGCTACAACTCAAAAAACAGTTGTCGGAACTGGATGCAGAGATTCAGCAAAAATGGCAAGCGGAAGCCGAAAAAGGAACTGGTTCTTTTTACGGGAAATTTATGACTTCCAACCGCCAACTGCTTGCAAATAAAGCCGATTTTCCTCCGGAAGTACAATCCAACGACAGCTTGCTGTGGATTTGCTCGTACCAGTTCAATAAAAGACACTACTGGGATTATTTTGACTGGCTGGACCCCCGGATGTGGCGCACACCAACAATTCATTCCAAACTGGAGACCTATTTTAACAAGGTCTTGATCCAACATCCGGATTCGGTTCTTCCTGCAGCCATAGAAATGATCGAGGCCAGCAAAACCGAGCCGGAAATCTTTCAGAACCTGGTTTCGTTTCTTTTAAACAACAGTATCCAATCGAATTATCTGGGGATGGAAAATGTGTTTGTAGCCTTGGCTGAAAAATATTACCTAAGCGGACAAGCCTTTTGGGCCAGCGAAAAAACCCTAAAAACTATTCGCCGCGAGGTTTATTTCAGAAAAAACAACCTAATAGGAGCGACTGCAAAAGAACTGTTATTACCCGACGAGGAAGGCCAATACCATAGTCTGCACCAACAAAGCACGACTTATACGGTCGTCGTTTTTTGGGAGCCCGAATGTGGCCATTGTAAGCAACAAATACCTGAGCTTTTTGAGGAGGTATTTCTCAAAACAGATCCATCAAAACTCTCCGTCATGGCCGTTTACACCCAGGATAATCAGGAAGAATGGCAGCACTTCATTGCGGAGCATGAGCTTAATGGCTGGTTGAATTTGTGGGATCCGGATCAACTGAGCAATATGCAGGTTAATTACAATATTCGCACGACCCCGATGATTTACCTACTGGACCGAGATAAAAAGATTATCGCCAAGAAGTTGACCGTTGATTCATTAAAAAAGCTGCTGTCCAATCTATAAACAGTCTTAATAAACTATAGGAAAGATAAATCAAAAAGAATTAATAATCGCCCAGGTAAATAACCTTGCTTGTATACTGTTTCTTCGGACGAAGCTCCAGGATATTGATGATATAATTCCCCGGCACCAAACCCGCAAAGTCGAAACTAAGCCAATTATCTGCTGGTTTATTGTAAGGAACACTCACCTGGCGCCCCATCAAATCAACCACCTGCACCCGATACGGATCAATAGGCTGCTTGAACTTAAAAAGCAATTCCTGCCCACTGTGAAACGGATTGGGAAAAACGTCAAAATCAAGATTGACATCTTTTAATTCATCACCCGAAAACAGAGAGTCAACATTGCAAAGTACAACTTCCATCAGCAAGGCCGAACCTTCCTGTCCTGTTGTCTTATCCTGATAGGTATACCATTCGTTCCCGTCTTTAATGAAAAAGGAATTCAATGGATCCACATCCCGCTCAGCCAGAAAAACAGAAAAAACATCTTCTTCTTCCAGCATTTCCAACGAATAGGCAATAAAAAAAGATCCCCTAGTTTCAACTTTTTCATCAAATGTCAGGTAGTTCATCACGCCCTCGTCAATAGCTTGCAAACTAAAATCCTGCGCATACAACAAGGTATCAGGAAATTCATCTCCCGAATAAACCATAATCGTAATCTTGCCTGCTGAATTTTTTTGTCCCAGCGACGCTTCGCCAACGCCAAGAGAAACACCAACTATTTCAGCGCTTTTCGTTTTCTCAAATCGCTCGGCAAACTCCAAATAACCATAGTTGTTATTGCCACTCCAATAACCTTTTGAAACGCCGCCCTCCATGATTTCAAGATTGGCATGCGAATCTACATCCCTAAAATTGGTATAAGCGCCGCACAACATCTCCGTTTGATATGGCGCAAAGCCTTGTATCGATTGTGCATTTGTATCATCCGGATCAAGCCATCTTTTCAGCTGTTTACTAACCTGAGGATAATAATCCCATGCGATTCCAAGACGCTCATAATAATCTGAATTGGGAAGTTCACAGGTAGCAGCACCACCGGTAAGAGAGCCAACCAACAACTTGTCTGGATTCAGCAGCGGAGCACCCGAGGACCCTCCTTCTGTGGTTCCTTTTTCCCAATTCCCGATTAAAAAAAAGGCATCTTCAATATAGTCTCTACTGTAAGATTTAACTTTCGGAGCATGACGATCAATCGAAACCTTTTTCACATCCCCTTGAGGATGATGTATACTGACGCTCGAGTCAGGAACAGTTAACCCGCGATCCCACCCTAAATAGTATGGACGATATTCTGCAGGAGGCTTTGTCCCCAAGTCAACCAAGCTAAAATCAAGGCTATCTGACATGGCCCGTAAGGCACTCCCACTGAGCGAATGACTGGCATCACCATCAATTTCGCCACAGTAAGGCGACTCGTAGTTAAATAGGAAAACCGACTCATTGGCTTCTTTATTCGTCGAGATACAATGCCCGGCAGTATAGACATAAGGCGTCCCATCATTTTTGACATTATTTACCAAAGCTCCGGAACAAAGATCAATACCACTCACAATGATCCGGCAAATCGCATTTTTTTCGTCCCGATAAGCATCCAGCCAATCACAATTAACATTGATATTGCAGTCTCCTGCCATGTGCCCCAACGGACGCCGCTCAGACTTCAATGTTTTGATCCCAACAAAATCGTGGTTCACCTGGCTGATCGATAGCTCACCCCGAAAATCAGCATTTATAGGCTCTTCGTACTGAACCACCAAGCGATCGCCAAGCACTGGCGACGTAGCAAGCGCGCCATGCGCCTGATTATTTATGGAGGTAAAAGCTCCAATAACATCGGAACGATCAGCCGAAAACAGAAATAGCCGGGCCCCCGCTGGCAATTTATAGCGGTCGAATAGCAAGTTTAAAGACTTGGCTTTATCGGAAACTAAAACCAATTGCCAAACACGATACTCACCCATTTCAACCCATCGTCCCGAATTTTCAGGATTTAAGGAAACCTGCAGCGGCTCGGCAAAACGAAAAGGTTTTAACAGGTTGGAATCGGATTGGGCCAGGCTCGCTTTCATCAACAAATCGTTGTTCAAGGGAGGTAAAGCCACTACCGACCTACTCTTCAGCGAAGTAGAGAAGGAGACATCCAGAGGAACTCCCCCATCTGACAGCTGTCCCCAAACGGGATTAGCAAGCCAAATCAGCAATACAAAAAATATCAGTCGGTAACCAGCCATGTAATTCAAATTCAATCAAAAATAGAAAAATATAATAACACTTGCTCGTAATTAAAGGTTTTAACACGAAAGATGATAATTTTGACTAGCAGAAATCAATCCAAAAAGACAAATTCGATGAAAGTTTTAGTGATGTATGTTCATGAATTTAGCTATTCGCCAGCCGAAAAAAACCTGGAAGAAGCGGAAACCATAACCAGTGGAGATACGATAACAGATGCTATTCTAGCCTTTGTTCAGGTAGAACAGGAAGATGAGGAGAAAGATGTGAAGAGCCGCGAGAAAAAACTGGTCAACCACCTGAAGTGGACCGCCCGAAAGAACAACTGCAAGCGTGTCATTTTACATTCCTTTGCACATCTTTCGGAGTCGAAAGCAAGTGTAGGCTTCACCAAAGAGCTGTTTGATCAAGCTGAGGTGCGACTGCAAAATGCAGACTTCGAAACCACCCATACGCCTTTTGGCTATTTCCTGGATTTGAAAATCGATGCGCCAGGGTATTCTCTGGCACGTATTTGGGCTACCCTCTAGATATGCCATTCGTTAACATACATACCCACCATCATCAGTCCAACGGGGGCATCCAATTGGTCAACCATTTCATTCAGGAGGACTTTTCCAATCAGTCTGACATAAGCTTTTCATCGGGCTTGCACCCCTGGCATATCCAGAATACCGATTGGGATCCTTTGCTTCAGAAACTAGAAATGTACGCTGAACACAATCAAATCCGGGCCATTGGCGAATGTGGACTCGACCGAGCCATTGAAACACCACTAAAACGACAGGAAGAGCTCTTCATCCGACAAGTTGAACTGGCAGAGCGCTTCCAAAAACCCTTGATTCTGCATGTGGTTAAATCCTATTCTGACATCATTCGGATCAAGAAAAACAGGACACCCTCCATTCCCTGGATTCTTCATGCTTACCAAGGCAATCAACAAACTACCCAGCAGCTTCTGCCACACGAGTTTTACTTTTCGTTTGGGCCACAACTTCTGAAAGGACAAGAAAAGCTAGCAAACTCCCTAAAGCAGATACCATTGAAAAAACTTTTCTTTGAAACCGATGACAGTACTGATAAAATTGAAACAATTTATATTTTTGCAGCCCAAATTCTTGGTCTGACAGTCACTGAACTGCAAGAATTGGTATTCAATAATTATCAAAGAATTTTTGGAAATGGCTAAATGGCAAGATCGTACAGTGCTGATGTTGGGTGGTGAAGACATGGAGAAATTGCGAAATTCACATGTTTTAGTGGTTGGATTAGGAGGTGTTGGCGCCTACGCAGCCGAACAACTTTGCCGGGCAGGCATTGGGCAAATGACTATTGTAGATGGCGATGTGGTGGAACAAACCAACCGTAACCGCCAACTGCCAGCACTTATCAGCAACGAAGGAAAACCCAAAGCAGAAATAGTGGGTGAACGCTTCAAGGATATCAATCCCGATCTCAATCTGCGGATAGTCAACGAGTACCTGAGAGACCAGCGCATGATTGACCTTCTGAACGACGCTGACTATGACTATGTGGTAGACGCCATTGATACCCTAGCCCCTAAAATATTCCTGATTTATCACAGCGTGCAAGCTGGACTTCCCATTGTTAGTTCAATGGGCGCTGGAGGGAAGTTTGATCCCGCCCTGGTGCAGCAGTGCGATATTTCGAAAAGCTACAATTGCAGACTAGCTAAAATGATTCGTAAAAGTCTGAATAAGATGGATGTTCGCAAAGGAGTACAAGTTATATTCTCGCCCGAACAAGTTGACCCCAAACGGGTCAGAATAGAAGAAGGACAAAACAAAAAATCAGCGGTAGGAACAATCTCCTACATGCCACCAATCTTTGGCTGTTTTTGTGCCTCTGCCGTCATCCGTGATTTATTGAAAGAATAAACCAGTTTGGCATTGGTTTTGGGGGGAATGCCGTTCAAAACAACCATCAACCATGAAAACAAAATTGACCTTTTTCGCCATGGCATTAATCACCCTTATCTTTTTCCAATCCTGCTCTGCCCCAAAAGCAATCGTCAAACTAAAGCCGGAAACAGAAGAAGTGAAATGGCTTTTTGGTCAATCGTTTATGGTTGACTCCCTCTATGGGGTGATCTACGAAGTGGGCTTTAATCGAATCGTTGATAATCAATACTGGTTTGATTTTCATATTACCAACCGCTCCAATATGCCCATTCTGATTGATCCGGTAAATTTTGCCTATCTCGCATACGACTCTTTGCTTAACGCCCAAACAACAGTTCCCGTGCAAGCCATGAATCCCGAGGACGAATTGCTGACAATTGATCAGGAGTTGGCGTACAACAAATCCCGCGCTAAAAATCATCTGGGTATTAGCATTCTGGCTGCCGGAGTGGATATTGCAACCGGCATTGCAACACTGAATGACGACAATCCACACAACGACTACTTACGAACACATTTGTATGACGCCACCCAAGCGGGGGCTATCGAAAATGCTATCGAAACCGACAATTTAAATGTACTTCGTGAAGAGTGGGCTTCAAGCACCATTCGGCGCACCACGCTCGAAAGTAACTATTCCATGCACGGAAAAGTATTTTTTAAGGCACTGCCTCAGGCCCGTTATATAAAACTACTATTGCCCGTTGATGACCAGCAAATTGAAATGAATTTCAAGCAGATACAACAAAGCTCAAACTAGCCGGGGAGCCCCCGATCATTCGGTCTATATTAAATTTATTGTTATCTGGCCTAAACTTTTCGGAAACTACTTTTGTTTTTTAGAAAAAATATTTAGGTTTGCATCAACACAAAAGGCAACAAATGGACATTCAAGGAACATACCAGCATTATTCTACTTCGCTTTCCCTAAGCGCTGCTGTCATGTCTATGTGTATGCAATAGCCTTCATCTGGTATTGTATTGATACTACGTGAAGGCGGACCCCAATTTTTTCAACTCAATTACATTTATTTTTCGTTTAACTTAATACAAAACTTATGCCTGTGCATGTCATTCGGCTTGGTGGAAATAATATCAATCAGCCTGAAATTATCCAATCGCTATTAGTCATTCTGAAGAAAATTAAGCATGACCACCTGCTTGTTATCTCGGCTTCGGAAAATATCCAGCAAATTTTAAATTCCGGTTTGGAACTCCTATGTGCTTCGTCTCAAACCTACAGCGGCCTCCTGGATCAATTACGCGAAGAAGCCAATGCAGTAGCCCTTAACAATCAAATCAAGGAACTAACTGTCTTTGAACAGACCGTACTTCCTCTGGAACGCTTGCTGCAAGGAATTCAGTATACTGGCGATTACTCGCTGGCTTTACGCGACCAGGTTCTAAGTTATGCTGAAATCATCACCACCGCGCTGCTTCAGGATATCTTAAACCATCATCAACAAGAAACAAGTTTACTGCTTCCTCAGGAAATTGGACTTGTGGTGAGTGCTGAATACGGAAATGCCAGTATTCTTAAATCCCCCTCGGTTGAAAATATCCGAAACCGGAACTGGGATCGTCTCAACTTAATTCCGGGATCTTTTGGCCTGACGCCTGACGGGAAAATTGCCCGTATTGGAGAACGTGCGGCAGACTATACCGCAGCGGCATTAGCTTCCATTCTGGATGTGGACCAACTGGAACTTTGGGAGATCAGCAAATCATTTAAAACAGCCGATGATGAAGTTATTCCGCACGCAACCTACATTGAAAACCTGACCTACGCCGAAGCCTCCGAATTAGCCTATTTTCACCACTCCTCCATTCATCCAAGAATTGTAGAGCCCCTGATCGAACAGCACATTCCTATCCGGGTATTCGAACTTGTAGAAGGTGAAAAGATCCTGAAAACCACCATCAATTCCACCCGAACAGAAGAGACGCAAAATATCAAAAGTGTTGCTCATAGCGACGATATCGCAATTCTGAAACTCAATGGCCCCGGTGTTGGATTTAAACCCGGAATCCTCTCCATTGTCACCACCGCTTTCGCCCAACATCAAATTAATATTCGCTCGGTAATCACTGCGCAAACCAGTATCAACATCATTATTGGTAAAAACGATATCGCCAAAGCTGAAAAAATTCGTCAACAACTCGACCTCAGCTCTGTTAGTCAAATTGAATTTGTTTCGAACATCTCCCTCATTGCCATTGTTGGACATGGTATGCAAACCAATCACGGCATCTCAGCTCAGCTATTTTCGGCCGTAGCCAAACATGAAATCAATGTTTTACTCAGCGGATCGGGGGCTTCCGACCTGGTAAGCTACCTGATTGTGGATGATGCAGATAAGCATAAGGCGATTCAGGAGATTCATAAGATATTTTTTAATATTTAACTCAAACGTTTAGTACAATGACTACCGAAAAATTAAAATTTGAAACCCTGCAACAACACGCAGGGCAGCAACCGGATCCAACCACCGGATCGAGAGCGGTGCCGATTTACCAGACAACTTCTTACGTATTTAATGACGCCGATCATGCGGCCAATCTTTTTGCTCTTAAGGAGTTTGGTAACATTTACACTCGTATCATGAATCCGACTTCGGATGTATTTGAACAACGTATAGCTGCACTCGAAGGTGGTATTGGCGCATTGGCCGTTGCATCAGGACACGCTGCACAATTCCTGGTTTTCAACACCTTGCTTGAGCAGGGCGACAACTTTGTAAGCTCTCCTTATCTGTACGGAGGATCATACAATCAATTCACCGTATCATTTAAGCGTCAAGGTATTGAAGCTCGATTGGCCAAAGATTTGCAGCCCGAATCGTTTGAAAAATTGATCGATGAAAATACCAAAGCCATCTACCTGGAAACCATTGGAAACCCGGCTTTCGCTATTCCCGATTTTGATGCGATTTCGGCTTTGGCAAAAAAATACGATATTCCACTCATTGTTGACAACACCTTTGCCGGGGCCGGTTACTTGTTTCGCCCCATTGAGCATGGCGCCAACATTGTTGTTGAATCGGCCACCAAATGGATTGGCGGACACGGAACGAGCATTGGCGGCGTGATTGTCGACGGAGGAAATTACAACTGGGGCAATGGCAAATTCCCCGGGTTCACCGAGCCCTCACCAGGCTACCATGGATTGAAATACTGGGATATCTTCAATTTCGATGGTCCTTTTGGCAACATCGCTTTCATTACAAAAGCACGGGTTGAAGGCTTGCGCGATTTTGGCCCGGCCATCAGTCCTTTTAACTCCTTTTTATTGCTCCAAGGCTTGGAAACCTTATCTTTGCGACTCGATAGACACGTTGCCAATGCGCAGACACTGGCCGAGTGGCTGGAAAAACATCCGAAAGTGGAAGCAGTCAACTATCCAGGCTTAAAAAGCAGTCCGGATTACCAGCTGGCGAAGAAATATTTTCTGAAAGGTCCGGGAAGCATGCTTTCCTTCGTGGTAAAAGGCGATGTGGAAGACGCCAAAAAAGTTGTGGACAGCCTGAAGTTGGTGAGTCACCTGGCGAACGTTGGAGATACCAAAACATTGATCATCCAACCGGCAGCGACTACACACCAACAATTATCGGCCGAGGCCCAACTGGCTGCAGGAGTTTTACCATCGCAACTGCGTGTCTCTGTTGGAATTGAACACATTAACGACATTATTGGAGACTTTAAACAAGCCTTCAGCCAATTGAAATAACTGTACACTTCCCGGATGTCTAAATGGCATCCGGGAAGTTATATAACTAAAAAAAGATGCCATTAAATATTCCAGACCAACTACCTGCTATTGAGCTTCTTCGCGAAGAGAACATTTTCGTGATTGATAAAACAAAAGCTTCTCATCAGGATATTCGTCCGTTGAAGATTGTGATTTTAAATCTGATGCCCCTAAAAATCTCAACGGAAACCGACTTGTTGCGCTTGCTTTCAAACACCCCTCTTCAGGTCGAAATTGACTTTCTGAAGATCAAAGGACATAAGCATAAAAATACGTCTGCCAAGCACATGAAGACGTTTTACACTACCTTTGACGAGATCAGGAACAACAAGTACGATGGCATGATCATTACCGGAGCCCCCGTTGAGCAACTTCCTTTTGAGGAAGTGACCTACTGGGATGAAATGAAAGAAATCATGGATTGGTCGATTCATCATGTCACCTCATCCCTATTTATCTGTTGGGGCTCGCAAGCCAGTTTGTTTCATTTTTATGGCATTCCGAAATACGATCTGGATAATAAAATGTTTGGCGTTTTCAAACACCGGGTCTCGGACAACAAGTTACCTATCTTCAGAGGCTTTGATGATGAATACTACGTTCCCCATTCACGCCATACAGAAATCCGAAAGGAAGATGTTGACAAGGTTCCGGAACTTGAAATTATTTCCAGCTCCGAAGATTCCGGAATTAACATGCTCATGGCCAAAAACGGACGGCAATTTTTCATTACAGGCCACTCGGAGTACTCGCGTAACACCTTGCGCAATGAATACCTACGCGACGTAGAAAAGGATTTGCCCATTGAAGTTCCGAAGAATTATTTTCCTAATGATGATCCATCGGAAAAGCCAACCATGAAATGGCGCTCAGCAGCCAACTTACTCTTCACCAATTGGCTAAATTATTACGTCTATCAAGAAACGCCCTACAACCTGGAAGATATTAGCTAATCGTATATTTCGCACCTTTCATCGTTCTTAAAATTTCATTAATTTTAAACGAATTAAAAAATGAAGTACGATGTCAGAAAAGAAAAAAATAGCCGTAGTCCTCTCCGGAAACGGCGTTTATGATGGATCAGAAATACATGAAACAACCTTGACGTTGCTGGCTATTGCACGCCAGGGAGCAAGCTACGAAATCTTCGCGCCCAATGTTGAGCAAGCACATGTTATTAACCACCTTACGGGAGAGGAAATGCCCGAAACCCGTAATGTTTTGGTTGAATCAGCTCGAATTGCACGTGGCAAAATTGCCGATTTAAGTACTTACCAAGCCAATGAGTTTGACGCACTTGTGTTTCCAGGGGGCTTTGGTGCGGCCAAAAACCTGAGCACATTTGCCTTCGAAGGCCCCGATTGCAAAGTCAACTCTGATGTTGAAAAAGCCGTAAAACAAACCGTGCAGGCCCAAAAACCCATTGGGGCAATTTGTATCGCCCCAGCCATAATTGCTAAAATACTCGGTGATGTAAAAGTAACCATCGGAAATGATTCAGGCACGGCCGACGCCATCGAACGCATGGGAGGAACACACACCAACACCACGCATGGCGAGGTGATCTTCGACTCAAAATACAAGGTTTACACCACACCTTGTTACATGCTGGATGCTACCATTGAACAAATTGCCGATGGAGCCGACAATATTATTCAGGCTATCCTGAAATCGCTTTAATTCAAGCTTTCCCGTCAAATGGGAACTCCAGTTATTTCCCTCCAGGCAAGATAAAACGGACCTTGGCTTTTGAAACCATCCAATTGATATGCTAAAAGTTTATTTTGCCTGGGGGTGTTTACTCAGTAGCCACAATCTTAAATTCGGTTCGTCGGTTGTTGGCCCTGCCCTCTTCCGTTTCATTGCTATCCATCGGAACAGAATAACCATAGCCTCGATAAGTTAAACGGTAACTTACCACACCATTCTCCAACAGGTAAGTATAAACAGCTTTAGCCCGGTTTTCTGATAATTCCTGATTCATCTGCTCGCCCCCAACCGAATCGGTGTGTCCGCCAATTTCAATTTTCACCTTCGGATTATTGCTCAGAAAGGTAGCTAATTGATCCAGCTCACTTCTGGATTGACTCAACAAGGTATACCTGCCCGTATCGAAAAAGATGTTTCGAAGCACTGTCGCATTTCCAATTTCAATAGCCTGCAACGGAATATCGAGCAGAATCGGATCTGACGCATGACGAACTTGTTTCAAAGCAAAATTTTCAGAATAAAACAGGTAGCCCGGCTTGGAGACATTGAAGGCATAGGTTTTCCCCAAAGGCAAACACATCAAAAATTCGCCCTGCTCCCAACACGATTCCGTTGTTGAAACCACCCGGTTATCGTCCAGGTCAATCAGCTCAATCTGGGCACACAAAGGCTGGTGGCTGAACGAATCATATACTTGCCCCTGCACGTAAGAAACCGCCGTTGGGCGAATGTTGGGCGGCAACACAAACTGGTAAATATCCAGACCTTCTGATCCGGGCCTGTCAGACGAAAAATAAGCGTCCTGACCAGCCGCATTCACAATCAGTCCTTGCTCATCTTTATTGGTATTGATTGGATAACCAAGGTTTTTCGGCTTTCGCCAAACCGAATCCCCAACCAGACTTGCGTAAAAAATATCGGAACCACCAAGTCCCAAGTGAGTATCGGAAGCAAAGTATAACGTTTTCCCATCGGCATGAATAAAAGGCGAGGTTTCATTGCCGGAAGTATTAATCGAATCACCCAGATTTTCAGCTTCACTCCAGCGAGCCCTTCCTGTTGCACTAAATCCATTTAACCGGCAGCGCCAAATGTCCATTCCACCCTTTCCATCTTTTCGATTGCTGGCAAAATACAAGTACTCGCCATTGGCTGAAATGGATGGCTGCGACTCCCAGGCAGCAGAACTAACCGGATCACCGGCATTTTGAGGAGTAGACCAAGTCCCTCCGCGATTTCTGGAGTAATAAATATCGCAACTTCCAAAGCCATCATTCCGTGTGCAAGCGGTAAAAAACAACAATTTACCGTCAGCGGAAATACTCTGTGCTCCTTCATTATTTCGGGTATTAATATCTTCCATTGGCTTACCTTCCTGCCATTCCCCCTCTTCCATGTGTGACAGGTAAAAATCTTCCTGATAATGGCGCGTTCCTGCCAGAGCTCCTTTCGGCGGCATCAAGCGGGTATAAACCATTGTTTTACCATCGACCGTTAGACTGGGCCAGTAGTCATTGAATTCGGAGTTGACCTTTTTCCCTAAATTGACTGCATCCATTTCAATAGCCCGATCACGCATTTCCAGCGCAAACTGGCACAGCGGAATTTTGTCTGAAGCTTTCGCATAAAAAAGATGATCAGCAGATTCTTCAGACAAAAATGCCTGAAAAGCATCCAGTGCCCGCTGGTATCTTCCTATACGATAGCAAGCATTACCAAGCACATAGTTGATTTTAGCAGATTGCTTGGAATCAAGTTCCAACGCTCTTTCCAAGGCTACAATTTGCATACTGTCTTGCTTCATTTCACCGTAAATGTCGGCCATTAAAAGCATCGCTTCCCAAAAGTGATCATCAACACGCAGGGCTTTTTCTAACTCCCCAATAGCTTGCTGATTTTCCTGCTGATGATAGAAGCCGGTGGCGCTTTCAAAGTATTTCTTCGCTTTTCTACTGCTTGTCGACAATTGTTGGGCATTCAGTCCCAAAACCAGGAATAAAGCGATTAGTGTGCTGAGTGTTTTCATGCAAAATAGCTTAATTAATAATCTGTTTTTCTGAATAGCAGGCAAACTGCCTACTCCTCGCTTGCCTGCCAACGAGATGACTAATTTCACAAAACTTTTGTGAAGATACCATTTATCATGAAGGAATCTGAGACGACACCTAAAAATCAGACTTAAGTAAGCACCCAAAACAAATCGCCAAGGGCAGTCCAATTATTGATTCCAAAAATGCAGAATATGTCTATTTTTGACTTTTAAAATAAAAGCCATTTGAATCCCTTGCGAAAGATATTCCATTTCAACCCGACCTGCGAATTGGCCCTTGCCAATGGTTCGCCATACTACCAGGCTCCTGCCTTGCTGCGCCAGTTTGAGGAAGAACTAGCTCCCATCATGCTCTTTTTTGCGTCAGAAGAAGATCATATTTTGAAGGAGAACCCGCTTCCTGAAGCCTTTAAATACCAGATGGGCACACTCGGGATTCCAACAAATCTGGTTTTATCCAAGGAAAAGTCCCTGGAAATCATCCAAGATGAGCCTGTTCACCTCAATCCCTGGGGATGGAGCCCTGCCGAGAGCAATTACTTATCAGCCTATTCGCAACCGAATGAGCTTGCCCATAAAACCCGACAGCTAGCCGACAGCAATCTTTTTGAACGCAAGCATGCCGTTACGTTTTGCCACGAACTGATGACTGAACATCCTCATGATTTTTTCCCGGAAGAAGAAAAACGTCCGCGATTGATTCATGATTTGCCTTCCATTGAAGCCTATCTTGATCAACACCGACAGATCGTACTCAAATCTCCGCTAAGTTCAAGTGGTCGTGGGTTGCAGGTTATTCGAAAACAATTACTAAATGAATCAAACAAGCGGTGGATTAAAACCATGCTTGATCAACACGGCTACTTAATTGCCGAACCTTTATTTCAGAAAAGAACGGACTTGTCTTTTCAGTTTGAATTGAAAACTTCGGGCGAATTGATTTATCATGGAATCAGCTATTTTGAAACTAACAGCAATGGACAATACCTGGGACATCATTTAAATCCTTCATCCGAAGTCAGGCATCGCTATTTTACGGAACAAACATTAGCCAGCATCGCCAACCTTCTGGCCGGTCAACTCCGAAAAAGCATCTACCATTCGAGCTACCATGGCTTTCTGGGTATCGACGCGCTAATTTACGAGGTGAATGGAAAAATCAAAATGCAAGCCTGCCTTGAAATCAATCCGCGATTCAACATGGGAATTTTAAGTCAGTTCATCACTCAAAGAATTCATCCCGAAAGCCGTGGGATGTTTCAAACCTATTATCATCCCAAAATCAACTATAAAAACTTTGTGGAAGAGCAGGCCAGAAAAAATCCGCTGGAAATGGCAGCTGGTCTATTGCGAAAGGGTTTTGTTTCACTAAGCGCACCGGGGCATGAAAGTAAATTTGGGGCCTACCTGCTACTCGGGTAAAGGAAAGAAAAGCTTGCGCCCCCAACGAGGAGTTAGTTGATTAAATATCGATGCAGCACTTCAACCAAAATATTTAGGCGAATTGGCTTGGCTAGAAATTCATCACATCCGGCCTCCTTACTCCGTTTCTCCTCTCCGGATAAGATGTAGGCACTTTGTGCAATAACCGGAACTTCCGGACGTATTGATTTGATCATCTTAGTCGCTTCAAAACCGTTCATTCCCGGCATATTCAGATCCATTAATACCAGGTCAATTTGCTTATTTTCGCGAAATAATTGAATTGCTTCGCCACCATCGCGAGCGAAAATAGATGAAGCCCCAAGCTTACTCAGTGCAGCGCGAAAATAACTGGCACTAATCTCATTATCCTCGACCACAAGAATAGTTTTACCTAATAAATCAGCTTGCATACCGGTCATAGACATAAGTTTTTTAGAAAAATAAGCAAAAAAATGGACTATCACATCAACTTCTATTGAAGAACATCTCACACATCCTCATCTGAAAATCGATTTCCGTATGACACCAATCAACTGTTTTTCAAGCTGAAAAAAAACCGAAGCAACGACTCCGGTTTCAATACTTAATCAGTTTTTCGCTTAATGCTGCACCCCACAGGCTTGGTTTCTGGTTCAGCAATGGTCTGCCCCTCCGCCACGCTTTGGATGGCTGTTTTCAGATAAGCTTTTTTCACATTCTTGGCATCATCGTAATTATCATCAATGGCCCCCTTGTAAACCAGCTTATAGTCTTTGTCGAAAAGAAATACATGTGGCGTGGTTTGCCCTCCAAAAGCATTGGCCAATAAACTGTTTTCATCGACCAAATAAGGGAAATTATACGCATTTTCTTTGGCATGTTTCTGCATCGCTTCGTAGGAATCTACTCCATTGCGATTGCCATAATTGGAGTTTAGCACAACCAATCCCACTCCATGCTCATCGGCCCATTGCTTTAAGCCATTGTAACGCCCTTCCCATTTCTTCACAAACGGACAGGTATTGCTCGAGAAGATTACGACCAAGCCATGTTCATCCATGACATCGTCCAGTGACATTTTATCGCCTGACACATCCAACATTGTAATGGTGGTATGCTTAGCCTGATCGCCAACTTGCAACTGGGATTCTCCCGCAAAAGCCAGAAAACCCCCAATAATCAAAATAAACGACAATAAGGTTTTCATATCTACAATTGTATTGGTTATGAAAGAATAACAAAACCTTTTTACAACTTGTTTGTAAATAAGCTTAAACAAATGTAGATGCTACGAGATATTCGCAATAACTATCAAAAACATAAACTGGTTGAAACAGATCTGTCAACCAATCCGATTGAGTTGTTTAACCTCTGGTTGGATGAGGCTATTTGCAGCCAGGTGAACGAACCGACAGCCATGATTTTGGGCACCGCTGTCAATGGAATTCCAGATACACGCATTGTCTTGCTAAAAGAAATTGCAGATGATAATTTTGTTTTCTTCACCAACTACAATAGCTCGAAAGGCCAACAGATAGCTACCAACCCACAGGTTGCCCTTAATTTTTTCTGGCCTGAATTAGAACGTCAGGTACGTGTAAAAGGAACCGTTTCCAAGCTCGCTGACGAGTTGTCAGAAGTCTATTTTTACTCTCGACCGAAAGAAAGTCAGTTGGGCGCCTGGGCCTCAGCACAAAGCCAAATCTTAACCAACCGAAAAGAACTGGAACAGAACTATCAGGAGCTTGAGAAAAAATTTGAAGGTAAAACCATCCCTAAGCCCCGGCACTGGGGTGGATTCAAGGTTCAACCCAATGAAATTGAATTCTGGCAAGGACGCCCCAGCCGGCTCCATGACCGCATTCGCTATTACTCTCTGAAACCTGGGCAGTGGAAGTTCAAACGGCTGGCTCCGTAAATAATATAATTTGCACCTTTCACTCCTAGTACAAACATGATATAGCAGAAATGAAATTTGGAAAAGTAGACCATCCCGAACAAGTAGATTTTACCTTACCGCAAGATCATCCGGACACCACAGCGATCCTGAAAAACAATAAGAAAGATCAAAAAATACAGGTATTTGTTGGTTGTGCAAAATGGAACCGTCAGGATTTAAAAGGCTTCTACCCAAGAGGAACGAAAGACGAACTGGCCTATTATGCTTCGCAATTCAACTCGATTGAGCTGAACGCTACCTTTTACCGTATGTTTGGCGCCGAGCAGTTTAGAACCTGGCACGACAAGACACCACCTGACTTTAAGTTTTTCCCAAAAATCACGCAGTCCATCAGCCACATGCGACGCTTAAGCAATGTGGAACAGCTAACAGAAGAATACTGTGACAACATTGTTCAACTGGAAGATAAACTGGGCATGACTTTTCTGCAACTGCACAACAACTTTGGGTACAAGAATTTTGACCGGCTGACTTCCTTCCTTGAACGATTTCCAAAAGCGATTCCGCTGGCTACTGAAGTTCGCCACCCTGAGTGGTTTAGTGAGCATAAAATTGCCAACAACTATTTTGCGTTACTGGAAAAACACGGCGTAACCAATATTCTGGTTGATACGGCTGGTCGACGCGACCTGCTACACATGCGACTGACCACACCTACCGCGTTTGTGCGTTATGTTGGCGCCAACCATCCTGACAGCGAACTTAAGCGACTGGATGACTGGGTAGACCGGCTGGAAAGATGGGTTGATCTTGGACTTCAAAACATTTGCTTTTTTGTGCATCAAAACCTGGAAAAAGAATCACCAACCCTTTCCGCTTATTTCATTCAGAGAATAAACGAACGTCTGGGCTCTACTTTAAAACCACCGGCTATAAAAAGCGGGAGCTTGAACTAACAAACTCCCACTGTACCGTTTCGTTTTATGATGAATTGACCTTTATTGAGCCGTTAACTCCTTTTCGATGAATGCTCCCAAAGCCAAATATTCTTCATATAGTTTTTGATATTTTTCTACATTCTCTGGAATCGGATGATATTCCATTTCGAAACCTCCGCCCATATTTTCTTGAGCTTCTTTAATCGTTGGATAAACACCCGCAACCACAGCCGCAGCCATCGCCGATCCTAAAGCGCAGGCCTGCTCCGAGCGAGCCACTTTAATCGGCCTATTCAGCACATCGCACAAAATTTGCATCACCAACGTCGATTTTTTAGCCACACCTCCCAGCGCAATCACACTATCAATGCGAACGCCTTCGCGCAAGAAACGGTCAACAATCGCTTTTGATCCAAAGGCTGTAGCTTCAACCAGCGCACGGAAAATCCGAGGAGCATCTGTTCCCATAGTCAAACCAGCAATAGCTCCTTTCAGGTTTTGATTAGTATCCGGTGTACGACGACCATTCATCCAATCGATTGCCAAAACACCACTCTCGGCGATGCCAATTTTTTCAGCTTCCTTGGACAGTTCCACAATCATATTACCTGCCATTTCTTCCAACAAGGCCTGACGCTGTACTTCGCTAACTAAGGATGATTTGGCCAAAATTTGCTCTGCCGGCCACATCAATACTCCTCTAAACCAGGCATAAATATCACCAAATGCTGACTGCCCGGCTTCCATGCCCAGCATGCCTGGGAGAATAGAGCCATCAACCTGCCCACAAATTCCTGCAATCAGCTTATCGCCCATTTCCTCCATCGGAACAACCAACATGTCGCAGGTTGAAGTTCCCATCACCTTACTCAAGTGATAAGGCTCTATTTCGGCACCAATAGCGCCCAAGTGAGCATCAATAGCGCCAACGCCAATCACAACATCAGTTGAAAGCCCTAACTTATCAGCCCACGCTGCAGAAAGCTTGCCTACAGCAACATCACAAGTAAATGTTTGTCTGTACAAGCGATCACGCACACCACCCAGCATCGGATCAAGCTCCGTTAGAAATCCGTCTGAAGGAAGGCCATCAAACGCTTCGTGCCACATGGCCTTATGACCGGCCGCACAGCGGCTTCTTTTCAATGTCTTTGGACGGGTGTTTCCTGTCAGCACTGCCGGAATCCAATCGCAATGTTCGACCCACGAGTTCGCGGCTCTGTATACAGCCGGATCAACCCGTGAAATATGCAACAGTTTAGCCCAAAACCATTCCGAAGAATACACGCCCCCTTCAAACTTGGTGAAATCAATCTCCCATTTTCGGGCCAATTTATTTATTTCATCCGCTTCCTTCACGGCGGTGTGGTCTTTCCACAGTACAAACATGGCATTTGGATTTTCTTCAAACCCCGGCGTCAAGGAAAGCGGTGTTCCTTTTTCATCAACCGCTACGGGAGTTGAGCCTGTCGTGACAACCGAAATCCCCACTACATTTTCGGCGACCCCATGCGGCGCCTGTTTTAAAGCTTCTACGATCGTGTATTCCAGTCCCTCCAGATAATCCTTTGGATGCTGGCGAAACTGGTTTTGATTAGGATCGCAATACAGGCCTTTTTCCCAACGCGGATATTCAAAAGCTACGCTGCTTACTTCTTCGCCAGTTTCAACATTCACGATTAATGAACGAACGGAATCCGAGCCATAATCTAGTCCGATGGTATATTTTGTTTCTGTCATTCTATAGTTTAGTTCTTAAAATTTCTATATCTTGATCGTTATTTGTATCGTTCACCACTACCAATCCACTGAAAGAATGCTTATTATCAATAATGCATCCAATTTCGTATGACCAGAAGTCTTTGGATCGACCTTATTACACATTAACCTGACTTAGATCTTTATAATTCGACCGATATCCTTTTCCTGACTATTTCCCTGCTGATAAGAATAGAAATAGGCTCCCTTTTTTGACTCACTGGAATCTTTTCGATTCGATCGTTTTAAGATTCCTAAGGAAAGGATTTTCTTTCTGAAATTACCTGGGTCCAATTCACGCTGAAAAATGGCTTCATATAAACGACGTAGCTGGGTTAGCGTAAACATCTCAGGCAACAACTCAGATCCCACCAACTGGTATCCGGCTTTAAACTGAAGCTTGGCCAGTGACTTCTCGACCATTTCCGTATGGTCGAAAATCAACTTCGGCATCTCTGATAGTGAATACCAGGTCGCACCATATTCTTTCAATCGATTCTCATCATAGCGATCAAGTCGTACAAGCGCATAATAGGCCAAGCTAATCACCCTGGCCACTTCCTCCCTATTAGGAGCAGTAAAGGCTGCCACTTGCTCCATGAAAATATTATCGAGTCCAGTTGTCTTCTTCAAAATTCGTGCTGCCGCCTGATCCGATGATTCGTTTTGTTGAATAAATCCACCAAGCAATGACCAGTTGCCTTTAGACGGTTCAAAACTACGTGGATATAACAGCAACTTCAATTCGCCATTGCTGTAACCCAAAATGACACAATCTACCGCAACATAATGCCGGGGATGTTCCCCATACATCTCCGATAAAAAATTCCCTGAAGATTCCATAGGACTCAAATCTATAAAAGTATCTTATACCCTTAACTGCATTTTGCTATCTTTTTCGATTAAATGTTCGAAAACACAAAAGTAAGGAATACTTATTTTGATATTAAGCACAAAAAGTGAAAATGCAATTCTGCGCGAGAACCAAATGGTTATCATGAATTTGAAAAAGGTCAAGAACCAGAAGAATTCAATTTTCAAAGTATTTCATCAAAGAAGACTCGAATAATTTCGATAAAACCGAGCAAAACAAAGACATTTTTTCTATATTTGCATCGCTTTTAACGAAAAGCCGAACCACAAACCAGCTTATTGCAAGCAAACATAACTTGGTTCGATTACAAAATTTATTGCCCAGATGGTGAAATTGGTAGACACGCCAGCTTGAGGGGCTGGTGACCGATTATGGTCGTGCAAGTTCGAGTCTTGTTCTGGGCACTTTTATCTAAAGTAACGATTTGAAAATCAAATTGTTGCTTTTTTATTTTGAATAAAATATAAATATTACAGAAACAGGTGAATATGGCTCACCCGTAAAATCCGGTGGATTTCCATTTTTCAAGCAAAAATTTTAGCTACTCTAAAAAGAAAGTATTTAATA